>JAQAZV010000152.1:0-14252 GCA_032127155.1 Acidimicrobiia bacterium | reverse complement strand
ATCGTGGCGAGGTCGATGTCGATGCCATGTGCTTCGCTGATCGCATCGACCGAGAGGTGCAGGGCGTTCAATGCGCCGAGGGCGAGCAGGTCGAACTTCACGATGCCCATCGCTGCGGTGTCGTTCTTGTCCCATTGGAGGACGGAGCGGTCCTGCATCCTCCCCCACTCCATGGGGACGATTTCCCACAGGGGGCTGCGGGCAACCACCATTCCCCCGGAATGGATACCGAGGTGGCGGGGGAATCCGTCGAGCCGGTAACACACGTCGTAGATGTGCTCGGCGGTCAGTCCAGCCGGGAGCCGTACGACGTTGCGCAGCTCCTTCGGTGATCGGTGATCGAGGTACTTCGTGAGGGCGTTCACCTGTGCCTGGGTCAAGCCGAATGCCTTCCCCACGTCCTGGAGCACCGACTTCGCCCGATACGTGATGACATTGGCGACCATTGCGGCGCGTTCCCTGCCGTACCGGCTGTAGCAGTACTGGATCACCTCCTCCCTACGCTCCGCCTCGAAGTCGATGTCGATGTCGGGCGGTCGGCCGCGTTCATGGGACAGGAACCGCTCGAAGGGGAGGCCCAGCCGAATGGGGTCGACCCTGGTCAGGTTGATGCAGCGACATACCGCCGAATCGGCCCCCGAACCGCGGATCTGGCAGTAGATGTCCCGCGAGCGGGCGAAGCTCACGATGTCCCACGCAACGAGGAAGAACCCTGCAAATCCGAGGTCGGCGATCACCCCGAGCTCGTGCTCGAGCCTTCGCCTCGCCCTTGGATCGATGCCCTCCTCGCTCCCGGGATACACAGTCCTGGCACCCTCGTAGACGAGGTGCGACAGGTACTCGTCCTCCGTCGTGAACGAGCCAGGCATGGGGAAGTCAGGCAATTGTGGTGCAAGCAGATCGAGGTCGAATGCCAGGGCTTTCCCGAGGTCGGCAGCCCGCTCCACGGCTCCCGGATAGCGAACGAAGCGAGCAGCCATCTCGTCGGGCGTGCGGAGGTGACGCAGATCGGTCGCCGGCCGGAACCCGTCATGCTCATCGAGGGATCGCCTGCCCCCTATGGCGGCAAGGACCTCGGAAAGATCGGCGTCATGGCGGTGTGCATAGTGGACGTTGTTCGTCGCCACGGTGGGTATCCCGAGGCGCATACCGACCTCACCAATGACGTCGTTGCGCAGGTCATCGCCCGGTAGCCCGTGGTGGGTCAGCTCGAGGTGGAAGCGGTCACCGAAGAGGTCCTTCAACGGTGCAGCCGCATGTAGCGCTCCAAGGAGATCACCCTGCTGGGCAGCTCGCGGGACTGCTCCCTGCCAGCATCCTGACAGGGCAACGAGACCCCCGTCCCGTGCGGCCTCCTCGAGGTCGCGATACGAGTAGACCGGCTCATCCTTGCGCCCCCGATACTGGCCCCTCGTGACGAATCTGCCGATCGCGGCATATCCGGAGGGATCGGGTGCAAGGAGGACGAGGTGATCCGTCGGTTCGATGTCGACGGGCTTCGATCCGTGCATGCGGCGGATACGTCCGCGACGGGTGACGTCTCCTTCCCCCGTCGTGGTGATGCCGTCCCACGTCGTCTCCTCGGATGGGACCATGAGATCGGCGACGGACCGGTCCGCATCGCTCGTTGGGTCCCGAGGCATACCGACCTCTGTGCCGTACACGACGGGAAGCCCCACAGATCGCGCATGGGCATGCACCTGGACCGCGCCACGGAATCCGTCGTGGTCCGTGACGGCGAGTGCGTCGTAGCCAAGCTCAGCTGCCCGTTCCACGAGCTCACCCGCCCACGATGCACCGTCGAGGAAGGAGTAATTGGTGTGGCAATGCAGCTCGGCGTACCGTGACATTCGTCCATCCTAATCGAACATATGTTCGATTGGGGTGGAGTCCTGTGCAGGAGCCGGTTCCCGACGAAGGCGGGTCCCCGCCTCAGGGACGGGGACCCGCAACACCGAACACCGATGATCGTCAGCTGCCCTCGGAGACCTCGTAGATCTCGTCGGCTACGAGGCCATGGGCCTCACGGTGCACCTTCGAAGCAGTCTCCGCATCAGGCGCATCGACGAGACAGAAGATCTTTCCTGCCTCCTCGTTGACCCAATACCGCTTGTAGTCGACGCCGTACTCGCCCTGTGTGTCGAGGTCGGCCTGATGGGCCGCAGCAACGTCGGCGATCGAGACATCTCCATCGATCGTATGAACGTCCATGTACGTTGGCATATCGTTCCTTCTTCTTGCCACCAAGAGCGAGGCCCGTTGGGTGTGACAAGGGTGATGTGCCGCCCTGAACGGGCAGCACTGAGGGCACCATTAGACACACCACCATCGCGATGCGCAACCCCTCGAGGCGTGACGGGAGGGCATCGCCCAACCATCGGTGCTTTCAGAAAGGGCGGGCCGGGGGTAGCGTTGGTGGGTACCCACGCAAAGGGCATGATGTCAGCTACTGACGACGACACCAACGATCACGCAATCCCCACCGAGGAGATCTTCCTCGAACTCCAGGAGCTGGAGGACTTACGGGACGCGGCACAGGAGTATGTCGACGAAAACGAGCCGACCCCGGTGATGGTCGACGACGATCCGACCGGCATCAAGGCACGCATTGCTCGCCTCAGGGCGATGCTCACCGATCGTGGCGCCCCGCTCGACGAATAGGCCCCTCTCCCCCACCCCGGCGGGCGTGGGTTCCCACGCATTGTCCTTCGGTTGTTCCCCGGTCGAGGTTTCCCCGAGGACCGTGCCGGTTGGAAGACACGGAATGACCCGTGACGCACATCTACCCTGGGGTGTCTCGCTCGATACAGACCACGCGACCATGAGATCGTGTACTGCAGCGGGTGGCCGGCAGAGGCGTGGTGATTTCGCTCTTGGCCCGCACAGGCGTAGGGTTTGCGTATGACCGAGTTCTCCATGAGCCTCGCCAACCGCCCGGGACAACTAGCGAAGCTCGCAAGGGTGCTCGCAGATGCGAACGTCGAGATCGAAGCATTTGCGGCCGTCGCTGACGACGGCGAGAGCCACGTGCGGTTCGTCGTAACGTCGGCACCCGTGGCCAGGAGAGCACTCTCTACCGCTGGCTTCGACTTCCTCGAGCGCGACGTCCTCGACACGTTCCTCCCACGAGGGAGTTCTTCGTTGGCACATGCGGCCGAGGGACTGGCTCGTGCAGGCGTGAACATTGATTCCATGTACCTGCTGCACACGAACTCGGAAGGCTTCCATTTTGCGGTGACGGTCGACGATCCCGACGCAGCATCGGGCGCCCTCTCCGGCTGATCCGGAGGATCGTCAGGTCAGGCTTGACTTCACCGACGCAGCAACACCAGCCGCATCCAGGCCGAGCCGCTGGAGGATCACATCCGGATCGGCGTGCGGTATGTACTCGACGGGTACCCCGAGCACCGTCACCGGCACCGGCGATCCGAAGTCACGAAGCGCCATCTCGATTCCCGTTCCCGCACCGCCCTCACGGAACCCATCCTCGACCGTCACCACGATGCGGTGTGCTGCCGCATCCGCGATCATCAGGGGGTCGAGGGGCTTCACGACCCTGGGATCCCAAACCGTGACATCCACGCCTTCTGTCGCCAACAGGTCGGCGGCTCCGAGGCATGCACCAAGCATCTTGCCGACGCCGATCAGGCAGACCTCCCCGGACCCTGATCGAGCCTTGCGGGCGGAAAGTCCTGACCCGACGGCGTCGTCATCGACCATCACGGCCTGGGTCTTCGGCCAGCGGACGGATGCGGGGCCTTCGCAGAGTTCGACGGCGTCGGCCAACATCGCCTGGAGTTCCTGGTACGAGGAAGGGGCGAACACGGTCATGTTGGGCACCTTCATGCAGAGCACCATGTCGAGGATCCCGTGGTGGGAGGGACCGTCGTCACCGGTCACCCCTGCCCGATCGAGACAGAACACGACATGTTGCCCGTGGAGACCGACGTCGAGGTTGAGCTGGTCGAAAGCCCTGGTCAGGAAGGTCGAGTAGACCGCAACCACTGGCATGAGTCCGCTCGACGCCATTCCCGCGGCCATGGTGAACGCGTGCTGCTCCGCGATGCCGACATCGAACGCCCTGTCGGGGAATCGCTCGGAGAACTGGAGGACCCCTGTCGAGTCAGGCATCGCGGCGGTGATCGCCACGAGGTTCGGGTGGACCTCGCCGAGCTTGCAGAGGCTGTCCATGAAGGCCGCCGTGTACGAACCCGGCTTGATCGATCCCGTGTCGTGCATCAGCTTGATCGAGTCGTTCTCCGCAGGTGCGTATCCCATCCCCTTCTGGGTGAGGACGTGGACGACCTTGGGGCCATCAAACTGGGCTGCATTGCGCAATGCGTTCTCGACCGCCTCGATGTCGTGCCCATCGAAGGGACCGAGATATCGGATCCCGAGATCTTCGAAGAAGGCAGGCGGCTCCCAGAATTCGCGAACGGCCGCCTTGGTTGCGCCGATCCCGCGGTCGATGAGCCCGCCAACGCCGGGGATCCTCTGCATCATCCCCTCGAACCTGCGCTGGCGCTTCATGTACACCGGGTTCGCCCGGATCTTGGCGAGGCTGTCGCCCAGCTTCGAGACCGTCGGGGCGTATGAGCGGCCATTGTCGTTGAGCACGATCGTCATCGTCGTACCACTGTGTCCGAGGTTGTTGAGCCCTTCGTACGCCATGCCACCGGTCATCGAACCGTCCCCGATGACTGCCACCACATGCCCGGCGTTGGCGCCGTCGAGGAGGTTGCGGGCCGTTGCGATGCCGTGGGCCCACGACAGGACCGTGCTGGCGTGGCTGTTCTCGATGACATCGTGTTCGCTCTCCGCACGACTCGGATAGCCGCTGAGTCCACCCTCCTTGCGGAGACGGGCGAAACCGTCCCTGCGACCGGTGACGATCTTGTGCACGTATGCCTGGTGGCCTGTGTCCCACAAGATGACGTCGTGTGGGGACTCGAAGACCCGGTGGAGCGCGAGGGTGAGTTCCACGGCGCCCAGATTCGATCCCAGGTGTCCCCCGTTCTTGTTGACGGCATCGACGACGAAGGCGCGGATCTCGGCAGCCAGGACATCGAGTTCCTCATACGTCAGATCGTTGAGGTCGCTCGGCTGCTCGATACGTTCGAGATACATGGGCGGTTCGGGCCCCAAGGGTCGCTAGGCGTGTTCACCGGGACGTCCTACTCGCATCAGCGGGGCCGCCACTGCGGTAATCGTAGTGGCCCCCGTCGGTGAACCCCGTCGGAAGACCACCGGTTCCGCTTCCCGAACCTGCGATGACAACGTGCGGATTCGGCACGCTGGGACGAGAAGCCTTTGCGGGGTTGACATGCGACCGCACCTTCTCACTGATCGCCAAGTAGACGCAACAGCACTGCAAGGAACTTGCTTTGGAAGGACGGCGACAACACAACCTTCGCCCGGCGCATCGATCAGGTTGACATCGGGACGATGTGAGGGTCAAGGATCAGGGGTTCAGCAGGCCAGGCGGGGAGGATCGACACCCGCGTACGAACCCCGAGTGAGTCTCCGACGGGCGGGTGGACTGTCCGGATCGATCCGGTATCCTGATCCATGGATGGCGACATGGTGGTGATACCAGCAGAGAGTCGTGAGATTTGCCAGATCGTGACTTCCGCCACTCGAACGCGGCTGGATGTGATGCGGTTCGAGGCGATAGCGTGATCGGCACCCGTCGATGGTGCACCCCCCGTCGCGGTGGAGCACCGCATCACGGATGGCCCGGGGAATGGCTCGGGCACTGGTCGAGGTGGTTACCGGCTTCCCTTCAGCCATTCCGATGACGCGCACCCTGCCGGAGCAGAGCATCGCCTCAAGGGTGTTGGGCCCGACCTGGGGGCCGTACGCGATCTCGGCGTTGATGGCGTCCCGTTCGGTGTTGTGACGCTCCACATCCGCGTTTCGGGCATCGACGAAGACAGACACGTGCGGAACGCCGACGGTGGCCCGACGCCCCACCTCCAGACCATCACCCGGATCCGACCCACGGCTCCCGTGGGCGGACATGAGACGATCGAGCGAATCCTGCGCCATGGCAACGACAGCATCCGCCTGCCTCTGGGCACGTGAGGCCACCACATCCGGGGACTCTCGGCGCAGCTCGTCGGCCCTGTCGAACATGGCCTTCTCGAACGTCCTGCCCTGCACACCGGACAATTGACCCCAGAAGCGGTAGTGGCTGTGGTCGAGCGAGACCTGTGACGTGAAGAACCGCTCGTCGAAGAGCTCCCTCTCGTCGCGGCGGGTCATGCGCCGCGAAGCTGCGGTGAGCCTTCGGACACCGTGGAGATCCAGCGAGAAGCTGTCCTCGACATCCTGAGGCGTGGCACCCGCGACCGCATATCGCGTGGTAAGGACAGCCCGGCCGAACGTACACGAGCCCTGTGCCAGACGACTGCTGATCGCCCGATGGCGCCCGATGGTTCGAGCAGCAAAGACGAGATCGCCTGCGAGCTCCGGTCGAATGTCGAGATGTGATTGAACCCACTCAACCATCGAGCGAGATGCATCGACCTGCGGCGCCTGGGCGCGATCGAGTTCGTTGACGAGGACGACCTGTTCCGCCCGGAGTGTTGAGATCCGGGACTCGATGGCGATGAGCTGCGCCTCGAGATCGTGGACTCGGAGCGGCCGCTCATCGAGGTGCGTACTGGTGAACATGGTGACACCGTATGTCGGCGGTGTGACACGTTTGGCGGTCTCCGCGACTCCTGAGATGAGGCGCACGAGGCAGGGCGCACGAGGAGTCTGGCGTTCGTTGATTCGGCAGCTCCGGTCACCCGCTCGGTGCCAGCCACCCTCTGGTGTGGGAGATGACCTCCGAATCGTGAAGCAGGTTGGCATGGTTCCGGCCCCCAACAACGAGCACATCTGACGGCGAGGATCGGGGCGCGCGACCGCGACCGATCGCGCTACTGACTCTCACCACGAGGTCGCCGAACAGGACACCCACCGGATGGTTCGGGTCCGTCGATATGGCTCCGGCAATGACGTGGAGATGCACGCCGTCGGGCCGATGGTCGGTGCCATTCCGGAGATCCTTGATCCCCGCACTCCTGGATTCCAGGAAGGATGCAAGAGGGCGCGTCTCTTCGAAGATCCCGAGACCCTGACTGAGGCCATGAACGCCTTTCTCGATATGTGATCCGAGGTGTGGTGCGCCAATGGCGACGAGATGTGTCGCCAACCCGACCCATCGATGTCCCGAGGACCGTGCATCGACAACGGCCTGCTGAGCAACAAGGGCACCCATCGAATGACCGATCAGGGCCACCTCGGCGACCGGAACCGGCCATGCGGCACAAACGGTTTCCAGGAGATCAGCCAGGTCCGAGCCGTTGTCGGCAACCGCCCGGCCGGAGTTGTAGCGGAGCGCCAGAACCGTGAACCCATCGGCTTGGAGCCCTGCAACGAGGGTTGGATTGTCGTCGGATCGCCAGCATCGTTCGGTTTCGCCGAGGCCATGCAGCATCACGACCAGTCGACCCCTTGGATTGGGGAAGGCTCGCTTCAGCGATAGCGGATTAGTCGCCACAGGCCTGCCGTCGTCGTCTCGCACGCCGAGTCTGATACCCAGCGGGCTTTCGTCATTCGCGAGCCTGTCGCCCCACACGCCGTTGAAGATCGACTGGACGTATCTGCCCCTGCGGGTTTCCCACACAGCAGGCAAGGTCACCCGGTAGCTCGCGAGCTCTGCTGCGACAGAGATGGTCGACCCAACCGCCGCACCTCCGAAGCGCACCGCCCCGTACGCCGATGCGGTCAGCCCATCAACAACACCGCTCAGAGGGCCAGCCCAAGGCTCAGCCAGCCCGAGCCAACGATCAGAGATTGCCCGATGGATGCCTTCAACGGGCGCTGACACCTGCTCGGTCGCGATGGCGACGAGGTCCCCGACGCCACGCCAGTCAGCAAGATTGGTGGGACCGCTCGGGCTGTTGTCCAATGGGTCGCGGTTGGCACTCACGAACGCACAGTAACGCCAGCCACTTGCGGTACCGATGGATGTCCAGCCGCGGCGTGAGGACGGATCAGCTCTGATGGCGCCTGGTGTCGGGAGATTCCAGTCGATACACCGATGACACGTGATCTCCGGGAAGCGCACCCTCGATTCCCGCAGCAGGGCCCAGTCGGGTTGCACCGAGCTTGTGAGCCACGCGGACGGAGGCCGGGTTGGCGTCCGAAACCTGCATGTCGATAGCCAACAACCGCAACTCATCGAAGCCGAACCTGCTGACTACGAGAGCTGCCATCGTGGCGAGACCTCGTCCCGTACACGAACTGCGAATCCAGTAGCCCATCGATGCCGTGCCGTCGTATCCAACGCCGAAGAGACCGCATGCTCCCACGAGTCGATCCACTTCGACGAGGGCGAAGAAGTGGGCAGACCCGTCGGCCCATCCGTCGATCCACCACCCGATGTACTCGGCAGCCTTCCCTGTCGTGAACGGGGCTCTGGCCCAGGTCTCGAACCGGGACAAGTCCGACCCTGATTCATGCACAGCTTCGAAGACGCCGCTTGTGTCTGATCGTTGGAAGGGCCGCGCCACGAGCTCCTCACCCGCATCGAGCCACGGCTGCGATTCCATATCGACATCGTATGAAGGCCGCAGAGCAAGCCGCAAGGAGTCAAGCGGGGCACGGATCTCGTCGGCGACACTGCCTGACCTTCTCCATAGGCACGACACCGTGGGGAACAGCTCGGCGATACAGTCACCTTCATGGCAGGTAAACCGTCGGGGACGAAGACCGGTATGGGCGTCGCAATCGGAGCTGGCGTCGGAGCAGCGTTGTTCGCTGCAACGTCAAGTCCCGTCTGGATCGCTGTCGGGGTAGCCATTGGAGCTGCGGTCGGTGCCGCATCTTCCCGGATCGACCATTCGGACCCGCCGGACGACGACAACCCTCGACCGCACGCGGGACCAAAGAGTCGGACCCGAACGCACCAGCCGTCACCCGACGCTGATGCAACCAGACACGTCAGGTCGGGCGCAGCTCATCACCGCCCTCCCCTGTAGTCTCGCCAGATCACAGGAGGAGTTGCATGTCACTCGGTTTCGGATTGCTGTCAGCACAGCGCACACCAGGAGATCCCCGCAGCTGGGAGGACCGATATGCCGAAACCCTCGACCTCTCGGAGAAGCTCGAAGCACTGGGATATGACTCGGTATGGACCACCGAGCACCACTTCGTCGACGATGGATACATGCCGTCACTGCTCGTGACCTCAGCGGCTATCGCCGCCAGGACCTCCACCATCTCCATCGGAACCGGCGTCATCCTGGCCCCCCTCCACGATCCCATCCGTCTCGCCGAGGACGCCGCGACCGTCCAGGCGATCTCGAAGGGGCGCCTGATACTCGGCCTCGGTCTCGGATGGTCGACAACCGAGTTCGCTGCCCTGGGTGTGGACATTGCGCAGCGAGGCAAGTCGATGACCGAAACCCTCCAGATCCTTCCCAAGGCCTGGACCGGTGAACCTTTCACGTGGGATGGCGATGTGTACTCGTACCCCGAACTCGGAGTGCGGCCCGTGGCCGAGCGGAGGATTCCCGTTGTCATCGGAGGGGGCGTGGACGCGGCGGTCCGAAGGGCAGCCCGCTATGCAGACGGATTCTTCTCGAACGCATCACCTGAGCGCTTCGTCGAACAGGTCACCTGCGCTACCGAGGAGATGGAGCGCGTCGGAAGGGATCCAGCTTCCTTCCGGTGGATCTACTACGGGGTGATGTTTCCCGGCCACCTCGACGACATCATGGAGTCCGTGTGGCAGCAGACGTGGAAGTACTCGGACATGGAGGACTCGACGACGCGGACGGGCATCGCAGCGACGCCACACCTCTCGGATGAGATGCGGTCCAAGATGGAGAAGCGCGTGATCGGAGGATCGTCCGCTCAGATCGTCGACACACTCGGCACGCTGCGCGAGCGGGCCGGCGTACCGGTCGAGTGGGTGGCAAGGAGCTACTTCCCCGACCTGCCATATGACCGCCAGGTCGAGATCATCGACAAGCTGGCGGCTGAAGTGATGCCGTTCGCCCCCGCAGGCTGAACCATCGCATGCTGGAGGTCTCGACTAGACGGCGTCGACCGCGCTGAGCACCCAGGCGATGCCATCTTCGGGATCTGATATCCCGATGTGGAGGTTCCACCCTCCTACGCGATCGCCCGGATCCCAGAGGACCCAGCGAAGCTCGTCCGCCTCGGATCCGAGGACGGAGAGGTCCTCCGGGACATCGCCGTAGCCGAGAACCTCGAGCAGGACCCACCAAGCGCTGGCCCTCCCTGAAGGTGTTCCCCGGCGGCGTCCATGTCCGCCGCCACTGGCCCCAGCCCACGTCATCGCTTCCATCGCCGTCGCCGCGTCGACCTCTGCCATCCTCACGCGATGCGGTCCGAGCGTGCGGATCGCCTGCTCGATGGAGCCGGTCATCGTGACAACCTCAGCTTTGCCAAGGCTGTCGTCCCACCACGGTTTGACCAGGTCCAGCAGGGTGTCGCAGACACCGTCTTCGGCATCCCGATCACCGGGATCGGGAAGGTCAACCCAGGCCATCTCGAGATCGAAGATGTCGTCCGGGAACACCGCACAGTCCGAGCGATAGTCGGCGACGGGATAGGCGGGTTCCCACGCCTGCTGCATAGCGGGCACACCGAGAACCATCGCATCGATCTCGTCCTCGGCGACGGTGTCACCCCTGATGGATCGCTCATGGCCCACCATCGCGCGAATCGTCGGTATCTCGACCACCGGTGACAGGTCCGTCCAGGAGTGGCTCGAAGCAGCAACCTCCCACAACGGGCCGAGAGCGAATCGCCCCTTTCCATCGGCCATCACACCCGCAGCGAAGGGTGCAGGGGCCTCGAGGGCAAGCCGGTACTCGGCGAACTGGGCCACAGCCCACACCTGCTTGCCCCGTGTGACCGCTTCCTCGCAGCGGTCACGAAGGTCAACCAGATCGTCCCATGCCCGCTGCGAACACACGCCATCGATGTACCGCAACAACCCCGCGAGGTCGGAGCCCTCGATCAGCGCATTGAGTGCATCATCAGCCACATCGTGACCCTACCGCTCGCCTTGCTTCCGCTGGCTGTCACAGGGTTCATCCTGTGACAGGCACCGCACACGATCGGACGCGTACGACAACCGATCTGATACCCAACGCTGGCAGCGCGGTCGTCTGGTGGTGGCGGGCGAGAGCCACGCAGATCTCGATCTCGGAACCATCGACGGTGATCTCAACCGTGTCGCTCGTTGATCGCTCCACCCAGTCGCGTGCCGTGCGCTCCGCTGCCGCAGGATCCAACACCACGACACCGGCGTGCAGTGAGCCCTGATCGATCACTCCTGCGCCGGCCTCGGCTGCAAAATCGGCGATTGCCGCCGTTTGACGATACGCCGCGTGGAGCAGGGCCAAGTCGGTCGTCACCGCAATCATCACCAGCGACACAAAGAGCAGACCACCGACCAGAGGAAGCACCGACCCACGTTCATCCATCATCGATCCGACCGGTAGGGACTGACCGGTGCCGTTGCCGTGCCGTCGACCGACACGTTCACGCTGGTGCCTCCGATTCCGAGGACCGCGACCTCGACGACCGCACGAGCGATGATGACGTCCGGACCTTCGACGACGGTCAGCTCGACCGCGTCGCCCGAGCGATCGAGCAGGGTTCCGTGGCGTGCATACCAAGCCGCTGCATCGATCGCGATGGTCTGAGCCTCACCCTTCGCCGCCGCAAGTGCGGATGCAGTGAGGATCGTGGGAATGGCCAGCGCAGCGATGGCGAATCCCAGCAGAATGATCTCGATGAGCGCGGTGCCGCGCTGACCCCTCACGGCGGGACCACGACGGGCCGCGATCGGCTGACCGTCATCGTTATCGGAACGAGGTCGGGTCCTGGTGGTCGCCACCTGATCGAGGCGACGACACCGATCTCGTGACCCGTCAGTTCGACTGCGACAAGCACGACGTCTGCCCCAGGGACAGCTGCCTCGATCTCGGTGCGGAGGTGACTTTCGATCTCGGCGACGGCGTCGGGATCAAAGGTCGCCCTGCGAGCGGCACCGTCGACCGATGCCTCGACCGTCGTCCTTGCCACCGCGAGCATCGCAATCTGCACCACGAGGACGAGAAGGACGAAGAACGCAATCAACGCCGCCAACCCCTCGATCGTGTACGAGCCGTTCTCTAACCGAAGAACCCGGTGAACTGACCCGCCACGTTGCCCCAGATGTCGCCAGCGGTTGCCCTCACCTGCGGAAGAAGCAGGGCGATCACCAGTATCGCAATGGTCGCGAGACCGAGCCATTCGACGGTCGTCGCTCCTCGTTCGAATCGGAGCATGATTTCCTTCCTTTCGTTGGTTCGTCACGGTGCACCGGACAGTGCACGCAGGCCCAGAAGTGTCGGATAGAGCAGGAACATCAGGGCGGTCGGAACCATCAATGCCAGAACAGGTCCATACGCCGCGACAGCGCGTCGGCCGCTCTCGGCGGTGAGGTCTCGTTCGAGTCCTGCTCGAAAATCAGCTGCGAGCTCCACCAGCGAATCCGCGAGGCGTCCTCCAACGGTGTGAGCGTGTGCGAGGAGTTCGCATAGACGACGAGCCTCGTCGACAGATGCCTGCCGCGCTGCTGTGGTGAGTGCAACATCGACACCGCCCATCGAGAGCGAAGCAACGAGATCTTCGATCTCTTCTCCGGCGACTCCCCCAATCTCGCCCGAGACATTCTGCAGAGCCGAAACCACCGACTCTCCCGAGACTATCTGGAGCGCCAAGGCGTCGACGACCACTGGCAACTCCTCACGGAGTCGCTGGTCACGCCGCTCGCGAAGGTTCGTTTGGTGAGCGGAGTAGGCGAACCATCCGGCTGCGCCTCCGATCAGACCGAGACCGGGAATCGAGCGACCAGGCCCACCAATGAAGAGGTCGCCCTGAGCCACCAGCACCCCGACGAAGCACCCCACAGCGATCCAGGGCATTCCCCGTGCAAGCCGAGTACTGCGCCCCGATGTCATCTGCTCTTCGTCCTCGTCCGACACACCGAGATACAGTGCAACGCGATCGCTCACGCTGGGCATCTGAATGGCCCTCGCTATGAGGAACACCGAGGCCACAACCAGGACTGCAACCGCAACACTCATCGAAAGACCCT
The DNA here is from genome assembly GCA_032127155.1 of Acidimicrobiia bacterium. Taxonomy (GTDB): domain Bacteria; phylum Actinomycetota; class Acidimicrobiia; order Spongiisociales; family UBA5794; genus SZUA-442. The sequence continues at coordinate 1,078 of JAQAZV010000152.1, read as the reverse complement.
CGACGGTTCCTTGAGCCTCGAGGTGCGCATCGCCAAGAGCCAACCAGCGAGTGTCGCACCGAAGCCGATCGCCGTGACCAAGGCTCCCTCTGGCGATGAGAAGGCCGCTTGCGCCTGCGGATTCGTGGCGATCGACAATCCCAGGAGGGCCCACGGCGCGAACAGCGACACATTCACCGTGAGACGTTGCTCGGTGAGTGCCGCATCATGCGCCTTGCGCAACCGGATCTCATCAGCAACAGAGCTCGCGAGGACGCCGATCATCTCTCCGACTCGCGCGCCCCCTGAGGTTCCCGCCGCGGCGAGGGCAACGAGGATTCGATCTGTTGTCGGATCGCTCTCGGCAGCTCGAATCTTCACCATGGCCGCCGTCAGACCGCCACCAAAGGCAACCTCCCTTCGGACTGTCTCGGCCATGTCTGGGAAGCCGCCGCCTCCAGCAGAGAACGCTGCGATGATCGCGTCCCCCAACGTCGCACCCGCAGAGACCGAGCTTCTCACCTGCAGGAGGACATCGGGCCAGCGATCCCTGCGCCCGGCTTCCTCTTCCCGTCGTCGTCTCTGGGAAATCCCAAGTGGGACCATCCCGAGGATGAGACCCATGGCGATGGCCGCGGCGGCTACGGCCAGCAGAGCGTATGCGATACCCACCACCAAGACCGCAACGACACCAGACAGGCCGACCGCTTTCGCATCGATCGAGGGCAGAACGAGTCTCTTCGGCTGCCGCAACCCGGCCACGACCACCCACCCTGCGGACGCAGCTGCGATCACCGCCAATCCCCTCACTGCACCCCCCGTTCCGCCCGGAAGGAGCCACCGTCGAGATTTGGTCGCAATCTCCCGTCCGACCACGAGTACAGGGTCCGGGTCGTGAATACATCGGGACTCTGTTGCTCCGGAACAGCGAGAATCTCGCTGACATGACGATGACCGCCGCTCCGAGTCAGGAACACCACGATGTCGACAACGGACGCGGCGGCGCGGCGAAGGTAGGCAATCGCAACGTTCTCCCCCGCCAGAACGCCATAGGAGACGAGCTTCTCGAGGGCATCGCGCCCAGAATTGGCATGAATCG
>JAQAZV010000151.1:0-17200 GCA_032127155.1 Acidimicrobiia bacterium | reverse complement strand
CCGGCAAGTCATCCCTTGCGTTCGACACCATCTACGCCGAGGGTCAACGCAGGTATGTCGAGTCACTGTCGGCGTATGCCAGGCAGTTCCTCGGACAGATGGACAAGCCAGATGTCGATTTCATCGAGGGATTGTCCCCGGCGATCTCCATCGATCAGAAGACGGCGAGTCGTAATCCGCGTTCAACCGTTGGCACGGTCACCGAGATCAACGACTACTTGCGTTTGCTGTTCGCGAGGATCGGCGTGCCCCATTGCCCCAACGATGGCTCGCCCGTTTCCCGCCAGACTCCTCAGCAGATCGTGGACCGAATCCTCGAGCTCGCAGAAGGGACGAAGTTCCAGGTGCTTGCGCCTGTGGTGCGGGGACGCAAGGGCGAATACGACGCGCTCTTCAATGACCTGGTCAAAGGCGGCTTCTCGAGGGCCCGAGTCGATGGAGAGGTCGTAGAACTCACTGATGACATCGATCTCGCACGATATGAGCAGCACACGATCGAGGTGATCGTCGATCGTCTTGTTCGCAAGGAGGGTGTGGAACGGAGACTCACCGATTCGATCGAGACCGCGCTCGGTCTCGCTGAGGGAACGGCAGTGATCGACGTGGCAGACGGACCTTCCTTGTCCTTCTCCCAGGCTTTCGCTTGTCCGCAGTGCGGCCTGTCGTTCGACGAACTGCAGCCGAGGAACTTCTCGTTCAACAGTCCATATGGGGCATGTGAGGATTGTTCCGGCATCGGTACGACCTTCCAGGTCGACGCAGACCTCGTCGCGCCCCAGACCGACCTCTCGCTCGCGGAGGGCGCGATTGCACCGTGGCGGGGTCGTCACCGCATGACGTACTACCAGCGTCTTCTCGGTGCCGTTGCCCTTGCCCACGGACTCGACATGGATACTCCGTGGTCGGAGCTGCCGGATGCCGATCGTGAGCTCGTTCTCTACGGCGGGGGCAAGGCCTCCTACACCATCACCTACGAGAACAGATTCGGTCGTCAACGTTCCTACGACGCAGCCTATGAAGGTGTGGTCCCGTGGCTGGTCCGCAGATACTCCGATTCGGAGTCTGACGCAGTACGTGCGGGGTATCAGCAGTACATGCGTGAGATCCCCTGCGCAACATGCCACGGAGGACGTCTGAATCCCATCAGTCTCGCCGTCACGATTGCAGATCATTCGATCGCCGGGGTGTCCCAGCTGAGCCTCGGGAGGGCACTCGACTACCTCGAATCTCTGGACCTGTCGATCCGCGACACGACGATCGCGGAACCGATCGTGAAGGAGATTGCAGAACGGCTGCGGTTCCTCGTTGCGGTGGGACTCGATTACCTGACGCTCGCTCGTTCCGCAGCGACCCTTGCCGGGGGAGAGGCGCAACGCATCCGGCTGGCGACCCAGATCGGGTCAGGTCTCGTCGGCGTCCTGTACATCCTCGACGAGCCGTCCATCGGCCTCCACCAGCGCGACAACCAGCGATTGATCGAGACGCTTCTCAGGTTGAGGGACCTCGGGAACACACTCATCGTGGTCGAACACGACGAGGACACGATCAGGATCGCGGACCACATCGTCGACATCGGTCCTGGGGCAGGGGAGCACGGCGGCCGCATCATTGCCCAGGGCACGGTGAAGGACGTCGAAGCTGCGGAGGAGTCGATCACGGGCAAGTACCTGTCCAAGGAGCGGTCGATTGGCGTTCCGACTCATCGTCGCCCAGGGCGTCACGAGTCCATCTCGGTTCTCGGAGCATCTGAGAACAACCTCAAGCACATCGACGTTTCGTTTCCCCTCGGTACGTTCATCGCCATCACGGGTGTATCGGGTTCAGGGAAGTCGACACTCGTGCAACAGATCCTCAGCAGGGCCCTCCACGGTTCCCTCCACGGATCCCGTGTACTCCCCGGCCGTCATCGTCGCATCGAGGGACTCGAGCACATCGACAAGGTGATCAACATCGACCAGTCGCCGATCGGGCGCACTCCGCGATCGAATCCCGCGACGTACACGAAGGTCTTTGATGCGATCCGCACCCTGTTTGCTTCCACACCCGATGCGAGGATGCGTGGATACAAGCCTGGACGCTTCTCATTCAATGTGGCGGGTGGTCGATGTGAGACCTGCAAGGGCGATGGAACCCTCAAGATCGAGATGCACTTCCTGCCGGATGTGTATGTCCCATGTGATACGTGCAACGGTCTCCGGTACAACAGGGACACGCTCGAAGTGCAATTCAAGGGGCATTCCATCGCTGAGGTGCTCGACATGTCCATCGAGGAGGCCTTGTCGTTCTTCGAACACCAGTCGCGTATTGCACGAGTTCTCGGCACTCTCTACGACGTGGGGCTCGGCTATGTGCGCCTCGGTCAACCTGCTCCGACCCTGTCAGGAGGCGAGGCGCAGCGCGTCAAGTTGGCCTCCGAACTCGGCAAACGTTCCACTGGTCGTACCTTCTACATCCTCGACGAACCCACCACCGGCCTCCACTTCGAGGACATCCGCAAGCTCCTGGGAGTCCTGCAGCGGCTCGTCGATGCCGGTAACACGGTGGTCGTGATCGAGCACAACCTCGATGTCGTCAAGTCCGTCGACTGGGTCGTCGACCTCGGACCCGAAGGAGGCGATGGCGGAGGATCGGTGGTCGCCACAGGTACCCCGGAAGAGGTTGCGGAGGTCTCGGAGAGCTACACGGGCAAGTTCCTACGCGAGCTGCTCTGACGAAGCCGCGGAGGTGTCCCCGTCGGTCACCGTGGTTCCCCGATACCAGAGAACTCCCAGGGCGATCAGCATGGTGTTCCTCGCGAGGATCGTTGCTGCCCAGACGGCTGATGACGGATCCCACCAGACTATCGATGCCAACGACGCGAAACCGATGCCGAGGAACAACCAGCGGTTGGGTCGAGCGAGAAACATGACGAACGGGACGAGCCAGATGATGAACTGGGTACTCAACAGGGGACCAGCGAGGACGATGCCAAGGACCGCAAGGCCGAGTGGTATCACGAGGCGATCTGCGGGATATGAGCCCATGGCTGGAATCGCACCCCTGACCAAGAACCAACCTCCTACCGCGAGGTTGAGGAGAACGGCGAGCGCAGCAACGTCGACATAGGCCGCCCCTGCGGTCATGTCGATCCCTGTCGCAGAACTGGTCATGTGGCGTCCGACCAGCACGAGGTTGCCGACGACCGTCTCGCTGTGTATTCCCGTGAAGGCTCGCCCGTCCTGGAAGCCAGGTGTTGCCGCTACGGCGGCGAGCACTCCGAGTGACACCACAGCCCCGAGCGTTGCCACGACTCTCCGACCGGCTCTCCAGGGGTAGGCGAGCAGGGCGATCGGCCAACCCTTGGCAAGGGTGGCAATCGTCGCCATCACTGCACTTCCAACCCAGCGTTCGTGGAGTGCCAGCGCTATCGAGACGCTTGCGAGGAAGACGACCCATGGTTCGACCCGGTACACCGCGAGGGGTAGCAGCGGGAGGCTCAGGACGAGGAATCGGGAGCCCGCATTGAACGGAAGTGACTGTTCCGACCACAGCCACACCGTCGCAACGAACACGACGGTCATCGCCACGGCCCACAAGAAGGTGAAGCTGACGTCCGTGGCCCTGGCCGCAAGGGCGACAACAACCATCGGAACGACTGACGCCGGAAGGTGCTCGAGTGTTGTATCGAGATACGGCATGCTTCCATCGAAGATCGCGTCCATCCGGTCCTCGTAGATCCCGGGATCTCCTGCGATCGGTGACTGATCGCCCTGTGCCTCCGTGAAGTCGATGATGAGGAGGCTCACAGCGACAGCGACGATGCAAGCGCAAAGGGCAGCGAGCACGACGACGATGGGGCCAGAGGGGGAGGGGCGGGTCACATTGGATCGAGCGCGATGCTAAACCGAGGTGGCCAGGAACCCGAGGACATCGGTGGAACCATGCCCGACAACTGGGATGATATCGCGTCGTGGTGGATCACCGAGGCTGCTGCGGATCCTACATACCCGTTCGACGTGAACCCGGTCCTTGCGGACCTTCTTCCCGGTCCCGTCGGCACCCTTCTCGATCTCGGGTGCGGGGAAGGTCAGACGATGCCGCTGGTCCAGGGTCGAGTCATCGGCATCGATCTCTCGTTCGCCCTTGCCGCGGCTGCGGCGAGGAACGGGGACGTGGTGGTCTCGATGCTCCCGGACCTGGGAACCTTCAAAGAAGCCAGCGTTGACGGTGCGTACTCGATATACCTACTGGATCTCATCAGGGACCATGAAGCCTTCTTCGATGAGACAGCCAGGGTGGTGAGGCCGGGCGGAACCCTGGTGATCATCATCAACCACCCCGTGTTCACCGCCCCCGGTTCGGTCCCCCTCATGGACGCGGACGGCGAGGTCCTCTGGCGATGGGGCACGTATTTCGAGCGAGGCTCGTCGCTCGAACCTGCAGGACACAGGGACATCCGGTACTACCACAGACCACTTGGTGACCTGCTGACCGCAGCGGCTGCCGCCGGTTGGCGTCTCGATCGGCTCATCGAACGTGGGCTGAGCCCTGAAGCGATCGCGGTTCTTCCCGGCTACGAGGGTCAGGAGCGGATCCCCAGACTGCTCGGCGTGCGGTGGCAGCGGGACGATCGACCCTGAGGCCTCGGTAGCATCGGCTCGTGCTCGAGCGTCCAGCCCCATCGTCAGTGCCAGACGCCCCAGGTGTCTACATCTTCAGGGATGAACATGGCCGTGCCCTCTACGTGGGAAAGGCGAAGAGCCTTCGAAAGCGCACCGCCAACTACTTCTCGTCGGACCTGCAACCGAGGACGAGGGCAATGGTCGACCTCGCTGACCGCCTCGAGTGGATCCTCACCGACAGCGATGTGGCTGCCATCATGGTTGAGTTCTCCCTCGTCCAGGAGTACCAGCCACCATTCAATGTTCGGCTGAAGGACGACAAATCGTTCCCGTATCTGGCTATCACGCGCTACGAGCAGTGGCCACGGGCCATGGTGATGCGAGGCAAGCGACGAAAGGGCGTGGAGTACTTCGGGCCCTATGCGAAGGCATACTCCATCCGCCAGACGCTTGATTCGCTCATTCGAACGTTTCCGGTCCGAACCTGTACCAACGCGAAGTTCAACCGGCATGCAACGTCGGGTCGACCCTGTTTGCTGTTCCACATAGAGAAGTGCTCTGCCCCGTGTGTCGGTGAGGTCTCGCCTGAGGCGTACGAGGAGCACCTCGACGGCCTCGCCCGCTTCCTCGCGGGGGACAGCGACCTCCTGATCGCCGACCTCGAAATCGAGATGCGAAGGGCTGCCGACGTTCAGGAATTCGAGCGTGCGGCACGTGTCCGCGACCAGGTCTCAGCGATGCGGGTGGCGTTGGAGCGCCAAGAGCTCGTGACGGACAAGCGCGTCGACTTCGATGTGATCGCCCTCGACGAGGACGATCTCGAAGTCGCCCTCGTCGTCCTGAACATCCGTCGTGGCCGCGTGACCGGCAGGATCGCAAGCGTCGTGGACAGGGTCGAGGACCTCTCCACGTCCGCATTCGTCGGAACCATGCTCGGGCAGCTCTATGGCGCAGATCTCCCACCCAACGAAGTGCTCGTTCCTGTGCTTCCCGATGACACCGAAACCTGGAAGGGGTGGCTGGCGGAGCGGCGCGGCACCGCCGTGTCACTCCGGGTCCCCAAGCGTGGCGCCAAGCGGCGCATCATGGACACGGCGAAAGCGAACGCTGCGGAGGAGTTCGCTCGCCACCGCCTCAAGCGTCATTCCGACCACAACGCACGAGCCCGTGCCCTCCGGAGCCTCCAGGACGTACTCGATCTTCCGACGTCGCCACTCCGGATCGAGTGCTACGACATCTCGACGATCCAGGGGCGCCACACCGTGGGATCGATGGTCGTGTTCGAAGATGCCCTGCCGAAGACATCGCAGTACCGGCGGTTCAAGGTCAAGACGCTTGACGGTCAGGACGATTTCGCGGCGATGGAGGAAGTGCTTCGTCGGCGCTTCCGCGCGTACCTGGCGGAGCGTGAACTTCCCATCGAGGAACAGGGAAGGTTCAGCTACCCACCAAGCCTCGTAGTTATCGACGGTGGCAAGGGACAACTGGGACGAGCTGTCCTGGTCCTTGAGGAGCTTGGACTTGACATTCCTGTGATCGGTCTCGCCAAGCGCCTCGAGGAGGTATTCGTTCCACGGACCTCCGATCCGATCATCATCCGGCGCGGGGAGGAGTCGCTCTACTTGCTGCAGCGTGTGCGGGACGAGGCACATCGATTTGCCATCACCTATCACCGCAAGCTTCGCGATCGGTCGATGGTGGACTCGCTCCTCGACGATGTTCCTGGCATCGGAGCCGGTCGGAAGAAGGCGCTCATCAAGCGGTTCGGATCCGTCAAGAAGATGCGCGCGGCCGAGATCGCCGACCTTGCAGAGGTGGTTCCCGATAGTGTTGCCAGAGATCTTCACGCGGCGCTCCACGAGGTGTGACCAATGGCCGAAACCACAACCCTTGCCCATGTCGTCATCATCACCGGCATGTCCGGCGCGGGACGGTCGCAAGCGGCGAATGTCCTGGAGGATGTCGGATATTTCGTCGTCGACAATCTCCCTGTTGACCTCATCTCGGGACTGGTGAGGTCGGTCGGCGTCGCCGATGGGACGCGCTCGAAAGTTGGCGTCGTCGTCGATACGCGGTCAGGGATGGATGCGACGACGCTCGATCTGGCGCTCATCGATCTCCATCGCGATGGCATCACCACGACCGTCCTGTTCCTGGATGCAGAGGATCGAGTGCTCGTCCAGCGCTTCGAGGAGTCGAGGCGTCCCCACCCTGTGCCCCGGTCTGCCCTCATCGAGTCCATCAGCTTCGAACGGGAGACATTCGAGGATGTTCGTGCGGCCGCCGACGTCATCGTCGACACCAGCGATCTGTCTGTTCATCAGCTCCGTGATCGGCTCAGATCCGCCTTTGCCGCTGACACTCGACCGTCGATGCGGGTCGATGTGACGTCATTCGGATTCAAGCGCGGGGTACCCAGGGTCGTCGACCTCATGTTCGACGTCAGGTTCCTCCCGAACCCCCATTGGGTATCGGAGTTGCGACCCCAGACCGGTCTCGACGAGGACGTGAGGGACTACGTGTTCTCGCACCCCGAGGCGAAGGAGTTCCTGGCGAAAATCGAGGCGCTGCTCGACTTCCTCATCCCCTTGTACGAGGTCGAGGGGAAGTCGTACCTGACGATTTCGATCGGATGCACGGGAGGTAGACATCGAAGCGTGGCGCTCGCCGAAGCTATTGGAGCCCACCTTGGGTCGACCGGCGTCGAGACGTCGGTTCATCATCGGGACATCCCTGCGTGAACCGACCAATGGCAACGGAGCCACAAACGCTGCTCGCAGCGCTCGAACGAGATCTGATCGGTCCACATGTGGTCGCTATCGGAGGAGGTCATGGACTCTCCAAGGCGCTCCGCGCCGCTTCGACCTACGCCAGGAGGGTGGATGCTGTCGTCTCGGTTGCGGACGACGGGGGATCGAGTGGGAGACTCGCACCGCATTTCGATATCCCCCCTCCTGGCGACATCAGGAAGTGTCTCCTGGCGTTGACACCGGACGATTCGGCGTGGCGACAGCTCTTCGAGTACCGATTCGTGAGCGGCGATGTCGCGGGCCATTCCCTCGGGAACCTCATCCTGGCGGGATTGGCAGACATCGACGGGAGCTTCGAGGTTGCGCTGCTGCGGGTGGAACGCCTGCTCGGCACCTCGGGTTCGGTGATCCCCGCCTGCGCCGAACACCTGAGACTTGTCGCCGAAACGAGTGACGCGAGGCTCGAGGGCCAGGTCACGATCTCCCAGCACCGAGGACGGATCGAGACCCTCGATGTGACCCCGCGCTCGGCAGCGGCGACGCCGCGGGCGGTGGCGTCGATCGAGGAGGCAGACCAGATCCTGATCGGGCCCGGCAGCCTGATCACCTCGACAATCGCTGCGATGCGAGTGCCAGGGATCACCGAGGCCATCAATCGATCCGACGCAAATCTGATCTATGTGGCGAACCTCATCACCCAGGACGGTGAAACGCTCGGGATGGACGGGATCGACCATCTCGACGCCGTCCTCCGGCTGACGGGAGTCCGCCCCCCCGGTACTATCGTCGCGAACGAACACGTGATAGACGTACCACCCCCGCTCCAGACGATCACCTTCGACCGTGAGCTCACCGCGACGTATGGCACAGACCTGATCGCTTCTGACCTCGTCGACACGGATGCGCCGTGGCCGAGCCATGATCCGACGAAGCTGGGGACGGTGCTTGCAGCGATTGCACACTGAGCACTTGGGAGAGAACGCATGAAGGTAGCCATCAACGGATTTGGCAGGATTGGAAGGAATTTCTTCCGTGCTGCCAAGGGAACGAACAGCGCCGATGACCTTCGTCGTGCGCTCAAGGGATTGGACGCCACCGATGCCGAGAGCATCAAAGCGACGTGGGATGGAGTCCAAGCGGCCTTCGAGGGGATCGACATCGTTGCGGTCAACGATCTCGGCGATGTCAACGCGAATGCAAATCTCCTGAGGTACGACACGGTGCACGGGCGATACCCCGGAACCGTCGAGGTCGTGGATGGGGACATCGTTGCCGACGGTGATCGCTTCAAGGTGTTTGCGGAGCGCGATCCCGCCCAGCTTCCCTGGGGTGAGCTCGGCGTCGACGTGGTGATCGAATCCACCGGGGTGTTTCGCACCCATGAAGCCGCATCGAAGCACCTCGCCGCTGGTGCGAAGTACGTCATCGTCTCGGCCCCGATGGGAGACCCCGACATCTCCGTCGTCCTTGGCGTCAACGACGATCAGCTCGATCCGTCGAAGCACAAGATCATCTCGAATGCGTCGTGCACGACGAACTGTCTCGCGCCGATGGCCAAGGTTCTCGATGACACCTTCACCGTCGTGAACGGAGCCTTCACGACCGTGCACGCGTATACCAACGACCAGAGCCTGTCCGATGTCCTCCACAAGGATCCGCGGCGCGCCAGAGCCGCAGCACAGAACATCATTCCTGCGAGTACCGGCGCAGCATCGGCGGTCGGGAAGGTGCTGCCCGGCCTCAATGGAAAGCTGATCGGCACGGCACTGCGCGTACCGGTCGTCGACGGTTCGATCACAGACCTCGTCGTGAACGTCGAGCGACCGACCACGGTGGATGAGGTCAACGGGGCACTTCGTTCGGCTGCCGAGGGTCCCCTCGAAGGAATCTTGAAGTACACCGAGGAACCGATCGTGTCATCAGACATCATCGGCGATCCACATTCGTGCATCGTCGACGGTGCATCGACGATGGTCGAAGGCTCACTCGTGAAAGTGTTCGGCTGGTACGACAACGAATGGGGCTACTCCAGCAGACTCGTCGACCTGACCCGCAAGCTTGGCTGAGTCCCGCCTCCCGACCCTCGACGAGCTCGACATGGACGGTTCGACCGTCCTGGTCAGGTCTGACCTCAACGTCCCTCTCGACAACGGCGTTGTCGGCGACACGTTTCGTATCAGCGCAAGTCTCCCGACGATCGACGAGTGCCGTGTGCGCGCCAAGAGGGTCATTGTCGTGAGTCACCTCGGGAGGCCGAAGGGTTTCGACCCTGCCTTGTCGATGGCTCCGGTGACCGCTGCCCTCGGAGACCTCGGAGGGTTCGCAGTCGTTCAGGCCCCAGCCGTGATCGGGCCGCTCGCCGAAGCCGCGATAGCCGAAGCTCCTCCCGGGGTGGTCGTGGTTCTCGAGAACACACGATTCGAGCCAGGCGAGTCCTCGAATGATCCTGTGGTTGCGTCCGGTCTGGCCTCGCTTGCCGACGGCTTCGTCAATGATGCATTCGGGACGGCGCACCGCGCCCATGCGTCGAACGTTGGCGTGTCCGAGCGGCTCCCTTCCGTGGCCGGTCGGCTCCTGCAATCGGAGATCGATGCATTCGATCGGCTCCTGGCTGGCCGGGATCGACCCTACGTGGTCATCATGGGAGGGGCGAAGATCTCCGACAAGCTCGGCGTGATCAAGAACCTCCTGCCGAAGGTCGATCTCATGCTGATCGGCGGAGGGATGTGTTTCACGTTGCTTCGGGCTGGGGGGTATGCGATTGGCGATTCGCTGTTCGAGGAGTCGATGGTTGGCGAGGTCGAGGACCTCCTCACGTCCTCCCATGGCGACAAGATCGTCCTTCCGACGGACATCGTGGTCGCGGATCGATTTGCGATGGATGCCGCGGCGGAGGTCCGACCCGTATCGGAGATCCCGCGCGGAACGATGGGCCTCGACATCGGACCAGAGACCATTGCTCGATTTGCGGGTGCAGCAATCGAAGCCGAAGCCGTGTTCTGGAATGGTCCGATGGGCGTGTTCGAATGGGAGCGGTTCCGTGCAGGTACCGAGGGGATTGCCGATGCCGTTGCGTCCTCCGATGGATACACGGTCGTCGGTGGAGGCGACAGTGTGGCTGCTCTCCGGCTCCTCGGGCGCGAGTCAGATGTGTCACACGTATCGAGTGGCGGAGGGGCTGGCCTCGAAATGCTCGAGGGTCGCGACCTGCCGGGAATCACAGCACTGATGAAGGGTGGACAGGATGCGTAAGGACCTGATCGCTGGGAACTGGAAGATGAATGCGAGCCACCTGGAAGCAATCCAGATGGTGCAGAAACTGAGCTATCGCCTCGACCCTGGGGACTATGCGCGGGTCGACGTCATCGTATGCCCTCCGTTCACCGCGCTGCGTTCGGTCCAGACGGTCATCGAGGCGGATCACCTCGCCATCCGGCTCGGAGCCCAGAACGTCGACTGGCACGACTCCGGGGCTTTCACGGGCGAGATCGCCCCTGCCATGCTTGAGAAGCTATCGGTGTCGTACGTCATCGTCGGCCATTCCGAGCGCAGACAACTCTTCGGAGAGACCGACGATGCCGTGAACCGCAAGTTGAAGGCAGTACTGGGTTCGGGGATGACCCCGATCCTGTGTGTTGGCGAAACAGAGGATGAGCGAGAGGCCGGAATGGCGAAAGAGCGTGTCGGCGGGCAGATCGCCGCTTGCCTTGACGGTGTGCCAACGGAGGACGTCGCCGGGCTCGTCGTTGCGTACGAACCCATCTGGGCGATCGGCACGGGACGCACGGCCAGCGCCGACGATGCGGGCGAGATGTGCACGTTCGTCAGGGATCAGGTGCGCCAGGCCGCTGATACGGCCGCGGACTCGGTCAGAGTGTTGTACGGCGGTTCTGTCAACCCTGGCAACGTCGCGGGCTTGATGGCGAAGCGGGATATCGACGGTGCGCTGGTCGGTGGTGCCTCGCTCGATCCCGACACGTTTGCATCGATTGTTCGATACTGGGTCTGACGGCGTGCCCCCGCTGCGATAGGGTTGGCAGATGGCGACGTTCCAATTGCAGTGTGAGTTCGACATCGTTCGACGTATCGGCTGGTCGGACGAGGACCTCGGTCTCCACATTGACGATGTCTTCAACCGACTCCAGCAGGCGCGCGTCGTGCTCGAGATGGAGGCCGACGCCGACCTCGACACGGGACGTGCGCTCATCGCCATCCAATACGACGAACGCACGGACGACACCCCAGAGCACACGGGTCGAGCGACGCTCGGCGTGGCCATACGATCGAGTGGCGGGGGACACGGCGGGCTTCTCCCGTTCGCCGAAGAGGCGAGCATGAAACCTGAGCGCAACAGCTGGTCCGGACTGCGGACACCGACCTGGAACGTCCGGCAGGTCACGATGACGAAGGTCGTGCCCCCCGGGTGATGGGGTAGCCTTCCGGTCATGGAAGCCACCTACACACTCGTGCTCCTCCGGCACGGAGAGAGCGTCTGGAACCTCGAGAACATCTTCACGGGGTGGACCGATGTCGCCCTTTCGGAGCGGGGCCGCGCTGAAGCTCGTGCCGCCGGCGAGCTCCTGAAGCAGTCAGACATCGTGATCGATGTGCTCCACACGTCCTACCTCAGACGAGCCATCAACACGGCAGCTATTGCCCTCGACGTGATGGACCTCGGCTGGATCCCTGTCAACCGGAACTGGCGCCTCAACGAGCGCCATTATGGAGCCCTCCAGGGCCTCAACAAGAAGGAGACCGCAGACCAGTACGGCGCGGAGCAGGTGCACATTTGGCGGCGGTCCTACGACACTCCGCCACCAGCCCTGGCACTCGACGATGAGCGGCACCCGAGATTTGATCCAAGGTACCGGGCGTTGGCTCCCGAACAGATCCCGGCAACGGAGTGCCTCGCTGACGTCGTCGCTCGAATGCTGCCCTACTGGTACGACGACGTCGTCCCTGATCTCCGCCAGCATCGGAACGTGCTCATTGCTGCCCACGGGAACTCACTGCGGGCCCTGGTGAAGCACTTGGAGGGGATACCTGATGATGAGATCGTCGACCTGAACATCCCAACGGGGATTCCCTTGGTGGTTCGCCTCGACAGCGATCTTAACGTTCTGACATCGTCGTATCTCGGTGATCCGGAGGCTGCAAAGGCCGCAGCAGCTGCAGTGGCAGCCCAAGCGAGCGGATCGTAATCCCTCGCCCATATGAAGATCGCAAAGAAGTTCGTACGGATATCTTGACCTTCTTGACCACGGAGTTCCCTACGAACCCTTGGGATTGGCCGCCTCCACCCCAGTCAGTGGACGAAAGTGCGGTTCCTTCGAAGGCCGTGCAGCGTCGGTTGATGGGTGTCGACCGCGGTCCCACGTATCGCGGCAGCGGCCCGAGTAGTTGCGGTAGCGCCCCTCGCTCGCCATACTTCCGGTCGTAGGACCCGTCTCGTATGCGGGTCCGCATGCGAGAAAGGGTTCGTACATTGCTCGAAGCGATCGTTGCAGTCATTCAGCTGCTCATTTCGTTGTCTCTGATCTTCCTGGTCCTTCTTCACGCTGGTCGTGGCGGAGGAATGGGTGACATGTTCGGTGGCGGCATGAGCAGTGGCAACGTTGGCGGCTCGACGGTTGTCGAGCGCAACCTGGACCGACTGACCGTCGGTCTTGCGGTCGCGTTTGCCATCTCCACGCTCTGGTTGACGTGGCTGCTGGCATCCTGACCTGAGGGTCGAGGGCTGTGGGCGAACCCGGCGCTGAATAAGGAGGCAAAACCTTGAATCGATTGTGGCGTAGCCGCAGTGTCGCGTTTGTAGTCCTTCTCCTCGCCTTCGCCCTTGTGGCGGCGGCCTGCTCGTCCGATGAGGGCAGTGGCACCGAGGAGACAACAACGACGACTGCTGCACCAGAAGAAACGACCACTACAGCGGCTCCAGAGACGACCACTACCACCGAAGCAAAGGTGGAACACCCCTACGGTGGTGAGGCGATCGTCGCTGACAGCCAGGAACCCCCAACCCTGAACTCCTTCGTTCCGGGCGGTGACAACTTCATCGTCTCGATCGTCGGTCAGGGCTACTACGCGGGCGTCCAGGAGATCGACGGCTTTACGCTCGAGCTCATTCCTGAGCTCGTTGTCGAACTCCCGACGACCGGCAACGGTGGCGTCGTGATCAACGACGACGGGACCATGACCGTGAAGTACACCATCCGCGACGAGGCTGTCTGGGAAGACGGCACGCCGATCACGGGTGATGACTTCCAGTTCACGCTGGACACGATCCTGAACCCCGATCTTCCGATCGACAAGACGAACTACGACCAGATCGTGGATTCGTCTGCCGATGGCAAGACGTTCACCTACACCATGGCGGCTCCGACGGTGCTCTATGAGCTCATGTTCGGAACGATCATCCCGAAGGCTCAGGTCGAGGGAACCGATTTCGTCGCCGACTGGAACGACACGATGTGGCTGTCCGCAGGTCCGTTCGTCTTCAGCGAATGGGCAAAGGGCGAGTACATCACACTCGTTCGCAATGACAACTACTGGAAGACGGATGAGGAAACCGGTCAGCAGCTGCCGTATCTCGACAGCGTGACCTTCAGGTTCATTCCTGAGACGGAAGCGATCATCAACGCCTTCAAGGCGCGTGAGGTCGACATCATCCAGCCAGACCCGAACACCGAGAACATCGAGACCCTGCAGGCCCTCGAGCCTGAAGGTGCCCGTGTCGAGGTGCTGAATGGTCCGGTGTGGGAGCACGTCAGCTTCCAGTTCGGTCCGGGTCGCCTCGAGCGCAACCCGAACAGCTGTAACGACCAGTACGAACTGCGTCTCGCAGTTGCTCAGACCATCGACAAGAAGGTCCTCACGGACGAGATTCTTGCCGGCCAGGTCGAGCCGCTCGAGTCGTATGTCGACGCGTTCTCGCCACTCCTGTCAACGCAGGCATGGGCGCAGTACTCCGTCGATCCAGCACTGGCCGCTGAGAACTACGCCACGGCTGTCACAAATGCAGGCGTGGAGTGCTCGGTTGTCTTCTCGACGACGTCGAACAACGACGCTCGCGTGAAGATGTCAGAGTTGTTCGTCGGCATGTTCGATGCGTCAGGCATCCCGTACGAGAACCAGCTCGAGGACAGCCAGCTGTTCTTCGGCGAAACTCTCGACAACGGTAAGTTCGACCTCGGTGAGTGGGCATGGGTTGGTTCGCCAGGCCTGTCCGGTCTCGTCGGCATCCACGATGTGTGGGATCCGGAGGCTCCGCCACCGGACGGTGGGAACTACTACCGATGGGGTACCGAGGACAGCTCGGTCATCGACGACGCAACGGCGCGCTTCGCGGTCGTTCGCGACGAGATGAATGCCACGGTCGATCCTGATGAGCTCACGCAGCTCATCAATGAGGCCGAGAACCTCATCGCCGACAACCTCGTCATCATCCCGCTGTACGCCCGTCTTGTGACGGCTGCAGTGTGGGAGGACGAGATCGGCGGGTTCAAGCACAACCCGACGCAGGCAAGCCACACGTGGAACCTCGAGTACTGGTACCGCACGGACCAGAGCTAGAGCAACACCACAGTGTTGATGCGGAAGGGAGCCCTTCGGGGCTCCCTTCCCGCGTCTGTGGGTCCGGAACCGGAGAGGACCGACGGAGGAAGTCGGCGAATCGCAGGCCTGTACCAAAAAGAGCCGGTATAGTTGTCGCACCCCGAGCCGGAGGCACAACTTGCTCGCATACATCATCCGCCGGTTGGTTTATGGATTGGTCACGCTGCTGGCACTGAGCATCATCGTGTTCAGCCTCCTCCAGGCGTCAGGGGGCGGGCCGCTCGACCGCTTGAAGCTGAATCCGAGGATGCAGCCCTTCATCGCCCAGCTGACCGAACAGTGGGGTCTGGATCGGCCGGTATGGCAGCAGTACACCACGTGGCTGAAGAACTACGTGAGCATCAATGAAGTCGGAATGAAGAACGTCATTCCGATCGTTGCCATCGTCGTTGCCATCATCGGGACCGTCCTGATTGCCCGATTCGTGCATTCGCAGGGTAAGGGCGCCTACCTCCTCGGCCTTTGGACGCTTGCCATCTTCGTAGCCGTCAGGAATTCGACGATCCGCTTCAACTGGGGCATCTCGTTCCAGGGTGCAGGCGATGTCTGGGACCTTGTGTTCTCAAGGGTTGGTGCGACGTTCAGGCTCGGGTTCACTGCGCTGGCGATCGCTCTGATCATCGGGATCCCGCTCGGGATCTACCAGGCGATCCGACAGTATTCATTTTTCGACCAGCTTGGCACGATGGGTGCCTTCCTCGCCTTCTCGACACCGATCTTCATCATTGCCATCGGTCTCCAGATCCTCCTTGCGCTGTACCTGGAGAAGTGGACCGGCGTCAAGATGTTCTACGTCGCGGGCATGAACGATCCCGGGTACTCGATGATGTCGATACCGGAGAAGTTCGTCGACACGATCCAACACCTTGCGTTACCCGCGATATCGATCGCGCTCATCTCCCTCGCTGGCTACTCGCGATTCCAGCGTGCCTCGATGCTCGAAGTCCTGCACTCGGACTACCTGCGCACCGCAAAAGCGAAGGGCCTTCCGAGGCGCACCGTCGTCGTCAAGCATGCCCTTCGCAACGCCATGATCCCGATCGTCACGTTGGTGTCGCTCGATATTGCCTTCATGATCGGTGGCGCCATCATCACAGAGTCGATCTTCGGTTGGCCGGGTGTCGGACGTCTCTACATCACGGCGATCGGTACGGTCGACTACCCCGTGGTGATGGCCATCGTGATGGTGATCGGCATCGGCATCGTCGTGATGAACATCGTTGCCGACATCCTCTACGGCGTGATGGATCCAAGGGTTCGGTATGACTGATCCCTCGCGCGATCCGTCGTCGATCGCCATCGACGTCGCTGAAGCCGAGGGACTATCTGCAGATCCCATCACCCAATGGGACCTGTTCTCCACTCGTCTCCGGCGCCATCGGCTTGCCATGGTGTCGACGGTCTTTCTCGCCCTCCTCAGCATTGTCGTCCTTGCAGCGCCCCTCATGCAGAGCGCGGGGTGGATCGATCCGCCGACGAAGAGTCTCGTTGACGACAACGGACGCATCCTGCGCAACATCGAGCCTCGCGGATCCAACGTGAACGTGTTCTACGAGGAGATCGTCGGTGGCGTGGAGACCACATATCAGGCCTCTCCGACGGCCATGATCTTCGGAACGGATGATCTGGGACGAGGCGTGTTCACGAGGGTGATCTTCGGAGGAAGGGCATCGCTCGTGGTTGGGTTCGTGGCGGGCGTCATCGTTGCTGTACTCGGAACCCTCTTTGGGTCGCTGGCTGGCTACTACCCTGGTGGGGTCGACCAGTCCCTCATGCGCTTCACCGACCTGGTCCTCGGCCTGCCACTCTTGCCGGTGGCCATCGTTGTTGGTCGGATCCTGCCCGAGCTCGCATTCCTGCCTACCTGGCTGAGCACGGGACCGATGGGAATCGCGCTGCTTCTCGGGTTCCTGTCGTGGGGAGGACTCGCTCGCATCGTCCGCGCCGAGTTCCTGTCCCTCCGCGAGAAGGAGTTCGTCGAAGCGGCAAGGGCTGCAGGTGCGAGCGATCGCCGAATCGTGTTCCGCCACATCCTGCCGAATGCGATGAGCCCCATCATCGTCCAGACGACCTTGATCATCGGAGCGGCCATCATCATCGAGGCGGCCTTGTCGTTCCTCGGATTCGGCGTTCGCCCCCCAACACCCACATGGGGGGCAATGGTCGCAGAGGGTGGGACACTCGCCGTCAGGGGTTACTGGTGGGAGATGGTGTTCTCGGGCACTGCGCTGGTCGTCA
>JAQAZV010000150.1:0-8078 GCA_032127155.1 Acidimicrobiia bacterium | reverse complement strand
GTCAAGGATGCAGAGCGAATTGGCGACTATGCGAAGAACATGTATGACCTCGTTCGGTATGGCGCAGACTTCGACGGCATCGAGGACGAGGACGAGCTTGCTGGATACCGAGATGCCGTCGCAGGGCTGATCCTCGAAGCTGCCGACGTGTTCGAGGCAAGGGACGCGGAGCGAGCACAGCAGCTGATCGCGAAGGCAGACATCTTCCTCGACGACTACGACGATCGGGTCAAGATGCAGTTCGCTGCAAGCTCAGCAGGCTGGGAACCGGTTGCCAGGGCGCTCTACTACCGCTTCCTGAAGCGAATCACCGCCCATGTCATGAACGTTCTCACCGCCCTCGTTCAACCCCTCGATCGCCTCGACTACTACGACGAGGCGAAGGACGACCGCTGACCCGGAATCCCACAATCCGCAACGAGCACACGCTCGGACACACCCGCAGTCGGGTCATACCTTTCCAGCGGGCCGCACCAGACCGGAGGTAGATTGGATCCATGGACTTCGCACACACCGACCGATCACTCGGGTATCAGGAAATGCTCAACGCCTTCATGGCCGACCACGTCGCCCCGGCCGAACGACAGATCGAAACACGGCGCCGAAACGGTGAGGTCGATCCCACCGAGGCACCGCCGGAACTGCACGAGCTCAAGAAGATCGCACGCTCGCAGGGCTTGTGGAACCTCTTCCTCCCTGACGATGAATACGGCGCTGGTCTCTCGAACACCGAGTACGCACCGCTCGCCGAGATCATGGGTCGCATCATCGAATTGGCCCCAGAGGCGACGAACTGCTCCGCTCCCGATACCGGGAACATGGAGGTCCTCCACCTGTTCGGCACGCCCGAGCAGAAGGAACGCTGGCTGATACCCCTCCTCGAGGGCGAGATCCGATCCAATTTCGGAATGACCGAGCCCGAGGTTGCATCGTCCGACCCGCGGAACCTCCGTTGCTCGATCACGAGGGACGGGGATGAGTACGTGATCTCTGGTACCAAGTGGTGGTCGAGCGGTGCGGCGAGCAAGGACTCGAAGATCTGCATCCTGATGGGTGTCACCGACCCCGATGCGCCGCCGAAGGCGCGGTACTCGATGATCCTCGTACCGATGGACGCCGAAGGGGTCGAGGTCGTTCGGGATGTCCCTGTGTTCGGATACCAACATCGTGGTGGCCATGCGGTGGTCCGCTACAACAACGTACGGGTTCCCGTCACGAACATCATCTCCGGCGAGGGCGAGGGCTACATGATCGCCCAGGCACGGCTCGGCCCAGGGCGCATCCACCATTGCATGCGGGCGATCGGCCAGGCAGAGCGCGCATTGGCACTCATGATCGAGCGCGCCAAATCCCGTGAAGCCTTCGGCATGCGGATAGCTGATCAGGGAGTGGTCCAACAGTGGATAGCCGAGTCACGATGGAGGATCGACCAGGCACGCCTCCTCGTGCTCCACACAGCATGGCTGATCGACACGCAGGGCAATAGGGCTGCGCGGAGGGACGTTTCGGCCATCAAGGTGGTAGCACCCCGCACCGCCCTGTGGGTCATCGACAAGGCCATCCAGGTGCACGGCGGGATGGGCGTGAGCGACGAGACTCCGCTCGCGGCGATGTGGGCCAACATGCGGACCCTCCGAATCGCGGACGGCCCGGACGAGGTTCACACCATGGTTGTCGCGCGCAGGGAAATCGGTAGGGACTGACCTCACCCTGGACTACCCGAAGAGCCGCCTCCACAAGCGAGCGAAGACGCCTGCCTCATCGGGAGCCGGTAATGCCTCGAGGACCGCATCGAGGTGATCGGGCGGGAGGTCGCCCACCAGCACGTAGTGGGCGGACGCGTCCGACCAGTGCACCCTGATGGATTGGGCAGTCGGGACCATGTCGTAGAACCCCTCGCTCGTTGCCATCGTCATGGGATCCTCGAAACCCTCGACGAATGTCGAAGGCGACATGACGAAGAGCGAGAAGGCGAACAGACCGTCCGAGTAGAAGCCCTGCTCCGAGTTCATCGGACCGGGGAACTCATCCACGAGCTGATACCCGGCGACCTCGCCGGGAACTGAGGCATCGTCATCGTGCATGACGATCTCGTAGGGGGTATCGGTCCCGTCCCCTGGCCACTCGTAGGTTCGGTGAGGTATGAAGTCAGAGAGGGACACGGAACGGTAGATGCGGCCATTGGCGTCATACAGATCCGTGATGAGGGTCGCGCCTGTGCGATCATCGATCAGCAGGTTCGCCCTGAGGACATCACCCTCCATCACAGGGACGAGGGTGCACGATCGATACATGTGCCGCACCGCCGTGGTCTCGCCGAGTTCGTACCTTCCGGTCGGCACAGGGGCATTGTTCGTCATGAAAGCGATCCCATCGGGAGTCTCGCCCATCGTCATCGTGCGGCCACCACCCACCATGGACCATGTTTGGTCAACCCTGATCATCTCGGAGCCATGCGCATGCTCGACCCGCTCGCGTATGACATCCGTCCGGTCACCCCACACCGACACGGTCATACGCGTTGCGGTCCATGTCGCATCGTGAGCCTGGTTGAGAACATCGGTGAGGTCGTCCGCCATGGCAGCGGGGGCGCCAAGGGTCACAACGACGGCGAGGGCCGAGCCGATGACGGCGGAGCGGCGGAGCAGCAATGTCACGGGTTCGACACCTGGAAGCCTGTGGCCTGGTTCGGCACGGAGGCCACTGCGGCATGGCGCGTCTGGAGGTCGGCGAGATCGATCGATGTCGGTTCGGTCGAACTCCTCGTGGCAGACAAGGTGAAAGCGAACGCGGCTGCGGCGACACTGGTTGCAACGACAGCTGGCACGAGGACCCGGCGGCGACGCTCGGGCCTCGCACGATGTGCGTCGAGGAATTCTGGGGGTTCGAGACCGGGAAGGGACCGCACAGCGGTGCGGGATCGATCGAGGGCAGCGAGCTCGAGCCGACAGTCGGGGCACTCCGAAAGGTGCGCCACGATGTTCGGCATCTCCCCAGTCGTCAATTCCCCATCGAGGTATGCAGAGAGCTCTTCCCCGACATGCCCACCCGGCGTGAGGTCCAATGGCAGATGCATCAACGGAAGGGAGTGCACCGCCCGACGCGCTTCCTGCAACCGTCGGAACTCGGCAATGGCATCGAGGTCGGACTCGAGTGCACCGACGACCACACCGAGCTCGTCTGGGGTCAGTTCGCCGTCGAGGTAGCACGAGAGCAGGATCGAGAGCTCCTCGGACACTGGAGTCAGACCGGCCATGTCAACATCCCCCTCAGGAGCGAACGACCACGGTGGATGCGGGATCGCACGGTCCCCACAGGAACATCCGTGGTTTCAGCGATCTCCTCGTACGTCAATCCCACGACGTCACACAACACCACTGCTTCCCGGAACTCGAAGGGAAGCTTGAGCAGTGCTCCCTGTACATCGTCGGAGAGGCGCACGGAAGCCAGCACTTCATCGGGGGACGGGCTGGACCCCAGTGACGAATAGTCCCCGTCGGGGAGCGGGACGGTGGGACGGCGCTTCTTCTTGCGAACACCGTCGAGGAATGCGTTGCGGGTGATCCGCCACAGCCACCCCTCGAAGCTTCCTGGCGTGTATCCATCGAGGCCTTTGCGGACGCGAATCAGCACGTCCTGCACCAGGTCGGCGGCATCATCGGGATTGCCCGTCAAGCGATAGGCAAACGTGTAGATCTTGCGGCCGTACCGGTGAGCAACATCCTCCCATGAGAGGATCGGTTGTTCAGCCATGGTCCCCATCTCGCTCGAAGTAACGTCGAGGGGCGTGCGAGAGTTCCGGGCGGTTCAGACCGACGTGTCGTCAGTCTCCGGGTCTTCTTCGTCGACACCCTCATCCATGCCCTTGCGGAACTCCTTGGCGGACGCTCCGAGTGACCGGGCGAGCTCGGGAAGTTTCGCTGCGCCGAAGACCAACAGCACAACGACGAGGATGAGGATGACCTCTGGTCCACCGATGTTGCGAATCACACGAGCTCCTTTCGTGGTTGGAGTGTACCCGGCGATCCTCGTTCCCCACCGACTCCGTGGATCCGAGGCGAATGGCCCTGTCGCGGGACGCAAGGTCGGTGGTGTGTCAGAGACCGAACGAATCGACGAATACTTGAAGGCGTTCGCGAGTAACGAAGACAAGGCGTTTGTCCCTGCGTTCACGCTCGTACATCGCGTACGGACCGAACTTGTCCGTCACGAGGATCGCTCGCTTCGGGTTGGTCTGTGCGACGGCTACAGCAAACTCTGCGAGGATCTGGTCATCGAGCTCCGGATATGACCCTGCCTCGTGCTCGATGACGACGAGGACAGCTGTATCCGAACCACGTGCAACCCGTCGCACGTCGGCACCTGGCACGGATGCCAACCTGAATCCGGAGGGCCCTGGATCGACCTGATATCCGCTCACCGTCATGAGTCCGACGACGAGGTCGCTGAGCGACATCGACGACGTATCGACACCGAGGGCACGCATATGGGCTTCGTTCGGGGACGACAGCTCCACGAGATCAGCGACCGATTCGAGATTCTCGCCCTGCCGTGGTTGTGAGACGACGGTGGAATCCTGCGCTACGGCCTGCAGGGCTGCGATGGGATCGTGCGTCGTCGCCTCAGTGCGAAGGATCGCTGCCTCACCGGGGAGTTCTCCCACAGAGGGGAGGTCGACGGTTGTGAGGAGCTCGGGGTGGTCGCCTCGCATGGCAGACACCTCGATCCGATGCACATCCTCGAGTGGAAGACCGTCGGCGACGCGCTCCCTGACGTATTCAACGGCATTCGCAGCAAGGAGATCAGTGAGATGGGTCCCGGCCTCGGAATCTCCCAACGGGACCGAGAAGACCACCGATGCGGTTTCGCCACGCACATGGAACGACTGGACCGTGGGACGGGGTCTGCGGGCTGCACCTGTTGTCGCCCTCTCATCGACGGATTGTTCAGCCGTCTGACCGAGGCTGCGAAGCATGAAGACAGCAAACCCGATGATCGCTACCGCAATCACGATGATGAGTAGTGCGACGAAAACGGTCAACGGTGACTCCTTGGGATCGGCGACGATGATTCTAGGGCAGTATCGAAACGCCGTCCGAGCCCTGGCGATCTACGAGCGGCTCGGTCAGCCCGCCCGACGTCGCTTGATCGTGATCTGACGCTCGCGTCGGATCTTGCGACGTTCGCGTTCGCTCATCGCTCCCCAGATCCCGAACTTCTCGCTCGAAACGATGGCGAACTCGAGGCACTCCTCGCGAACCGAGCACTCGCGGCAGATCGACTTCGCCACCCTCGTCGACGCGCCCCGCTCAGGGAAGAACAGGTCGGGGTCCGCTCCTCGGCAGTTGGCGAAGTCCTGCCAGGACATGTCAATGCCCTCGTTCTTCAATGCTTCAAGCAGGTCGACGATCACGCGAGCTCCTACAGGGGTGTAATTACAATTCTGTGATTCAACCAAGGTCTCGCGCGCGTGTCAAGTTCGCGCGCGCGCATTTCTTCCTCCTTGTCAAGGATTTCGATCGCGCGCGGATCGCGGTTGGGTCGTGCGGACCCGAATCCGGACCGACTCGTGTGCGCGTTTCGCAACAACGCACAGAGCCCGCGATAATCCGACCAACCGGAACGAAGGAACGACAGGTGACCACCAAGCAGCGCGTCGACGTCCACCGTCGACATCGATGGCAGGATTGGCTCGGAGGCTTCTTCTCCTCCTCCGTCGGACTCAAGTGGATCATGGCGATCACAGGCATCGGCCTGCTCCTGTACGTGCTCGCCCATCTCATCGGCAACCTCAAGATCTTCCTCGGAATGAACGCCGCTGGGCAGTACGAGATCGACCTCTATAGCGAGGCCCTCCGAACACTCGGGGGTCACCTGGTGCCTGAGGAGTCGATCCTGTGGCTGTTCCGGATCGGTCTCATCACTGCATTCGCCCTCCACATCGGCGCCTCGGCCGCGCTCACGAGGAGGAACTGGGAAGCGCGGGGGCAGGACCGCTACGACGCCCAGCGCAACTACGCGGCTGCTGACTACGCAAGCCGCACTATGCGCTGGGGCGGCACGATCATCCTCCTGTTCGTCATCTTCCACCTCGCCGACCTCACCTTGGGTTGGGCCAACCCGGTGTACGAATACGGCGAGGTGTACGACAACATCATCGGGAGCCTGACACGAGCACCGGTTGCGATTTTCTACCTCGTGGCACAGCTCGCCCTTGCGTTCCACATCTACCACGGAGCGTGGAGCCTCTTCCAGAGCCTGGGATTCGCCAATCCGAGGTTCAACGAATTCCGACGAGGCTTCGCCATCGCATTCGCCGCGATCATCTTCATCGGGAACTGCGCCATCGTCCTCGCCGTGTGGACCGGCGCCGTCTCGTGATTGGAAGGTAGAAACAGTGACCGACTCCCCCACGCTCGACTCGAAGATCCCAGAAGGGCCGATCCAGGACCGCTGGGATCAGCACACGTTCGACAGCAAGCTCGTCAATCCTGCGAACAAACGGAAGTACGAGATCATCGTCGTCGGAACCGGACTCGCAGGGGCTTCGGCGGCAGCAACCCTCGGCGAGTTGGGCTACAACGTCAAGGCCTTCACCTACCACGACTCCGCGCGCCGGGCACACTCGATCGCTGCGCAAGGAGGCATCAACGCGGCGAAGAACTATCCCAATGACGGTGATTCGATCTACCGCCTCTTCTACGACACCGTCAAAGGTGGGGATTTCCGAGCCCGCGAGTCGAACGTGTATCGCCTCGCCCAGGTATCGAACGAGATCATCGATCAGGCAACGGCCCAGGGTGTCCCATTCGCGAGGGAGTACGGCGGCCTGTTGGACAACCGGTCGTTCGGCGGAGCACAGGTCTCACGCACCTTCTATGCGAGGGGCCAGACCGGCCAGCAGTTGCTCCTCGGGGCCTACCAGGCGCTGTCGCGACAGATCAAGGCGGGAAGCGTCGAGTTCTTCAATCGTTCCGAGCTCCTCGACATCGTCGTCAAGGATGGAAGGGCTGCCGGCGTCGTGGTGCGAGACCTCATCGACGGCACGGTCACGGCCCATTCGGCTCACGCCGTCGTCCTCGCCACCGGCGGATACTCGAATGTGTACTTCCTTTCGACGAATGCAATGGCCTGTAACACCACCGCCATCTGGCGGGCTCACCGCAAGGGCGCCTTCTTCGCAAATCCGTGCTTCACGCAGATCCACCCGACCTGCATCCCGGCATCGGACGAGCACCAGTCGAAGCTCACCCTCATGTCGGAATCACTGCGTAACGACGGTCGCATCTGGGTCCCGAGCGATCCCGACGACAAACGGAAGCCCAACGACATTCCTGAGGACGAGCGGGACTACTACCTGGAACGCCAGTATCCGGCCTTCGGCAACCTCGTCCCTCGGGACGTCGCTTCGAGGGCTGCGATGCGGCTGATCGACGAGAACCGCGGAGTTGGACCGCTCAAGAACGGTGTGTACCTCGATTTCTCCAGTGCAATCGCACGCCTCGGAAGGACAACGATCGAGGAACGATACGGGAACCTGTTCGAGATGTACGAACGGATCACGGATGAGGATCCGTATGTGGTCCCCATGCGCATCTACCCGGCGCCCCACTACACGATGGGCGGACTGTGGGTGGACTACGACCTCATGACGACCATCCCCGGCCTCTACGCGATCGGTGAGGCGAACTTCTCCGATCATGGAGCCAACCGCCTCGGTGCATCCGCCCTCATGCAGGGCCTCGCCGACGGCTATTTCGTGCTCCCGTACACGATTGGCAACTTCCTGTCGAAGTACCTCAACGTCGATCCTGTGCCGACGAGTGACCCGGCTTTCGTCGAAGCCGTTGACGAGGTCGAGGAGAGAACGAAGCGCTTCCTGGCGATCAACGGGACGAAATCCGTCGATCACTTCCACCGGCGCCTCGGTCACATCATGATCGAGCAGTGCGGCCTTGCCCGCAGTCGCGAGGGACTCGAGAAGGCGATCGACGACATCAAGGCACTCCAGGAGGAATTCTGGACGGATCTGAAGGTTCTTGGCACGCCCGACAGCCTCAACCAATCCCTGGAGCGGG
>JAQAZV010000149.1:0-3192 GCA_032127155.1 Acidimicrobiia bacterium | reverse complement strand
GAAATCGACGATGTGATCGTCGGATTCCTCTGGGTGACGATCGAAGCAACCCTCGAGCGCGCAGGCGACCTTCGCATCGGGCGTATCAGGCTGATCTATACCGAGCCAGAGGCGAGGGGCGTGGGTGTTGGACATGTGATGCTCGAGTCCGTCCTCGCTGAGCTCCGATCGCTCGGCGTGCATCACTTCGACGCGCCGGTGGGGCCGGGGCAACGCGAAACCAAGAACTTCTTCGAGGCCCACGGCTTTGCTGCGCGTTCGATCATCATGCACAAGGCAGACCCACTCGATGCCGATGCCTGACGAAGGATGGGCGGACTCCGCCGTCGATCTGACCGTCGATCTGATTCGCAACGCGTGCGTGAACACGGGAGATCCATCGTCAGGCAATGAGGCCAGATCGGTTGAAACGATCCAGGCATTCCTCGACGAAGAGGGCACTGTCATCGAACCCCTTCCCGGTAGGGCATCAGTCGTCTACCGCATCGCAGGTTCGGACGTCGGAGCGCCGACCGTACTGATGATCCCGCATCTCGACGTCGTTCCGGCAGCAGACGCCGAATGGACGCATCCCCCTTTTGACGGCACCAGGGCCGATGGATTCATTTGGGGCCGCGGAGCTGTCGACATGCTCAACCTGACTGCTTCGATGGTGGCCGTCTACCGAGCCCTGCGGGACGGCGATCTCGCCTCTCCTGTGGGCGATGTCATTCTCGCCGCCGTCGCGGACGAGGAGGCCGGTGGTGTCTACGGAGCCCAACACCTCGTCCAGCATCACTGGGATCTGGTCGCGTGCGACGTCGTCCTCACCGAGGTTGCGGGGCCGACCCTCGGGCGTGGCACCGACCTCGCACTCCCTGTGACCGTGGCGGAGAAGGGTCCCGCGTGGCGGACGTTCTCAGCTCGGGGCGTCGCAGGGCATGGCAGTCAGCCCTACGGGCGATCCAACGCGGTGCTGACACTTGCCGAAGCCTTCCAGCGCATCGGAACCGCCCCGCAACCCATCGCGGTCACCGACGAGTGGCTGCGATTCCTCCCTCACCTCCCGCTCACCGACGACATCCGAAGAGCGCTGAGCGATCCCGATACGGTCGATGGTGCCATCGAGAGGATTGCGGAGGATGACCTCACGCTTGCTCGCTGGATCCATGCCTGCACCCACCTCACGTTTTCACCAAATGTGATGCGGGGAGGAACGAAGTCGAATGTGGTGCCGGATGCCTCCGAAGGGGAAGTGGATGTTCGGTTGCTCCCTGGGCTCGATGCAAACGACGTCGACCAGCACCTGAGGAAGGTGCTCGGTCCCGATCTCTACGACGCCATCGACGTCACACCGGTCCTCGAGATGATCGCCAACGGTTCGCCAGCCGAGGGAACGATGTGGGAAGCCATCTCGGACGCGGCCGAAATCCACCTCGGGACGCGCACTCTCGCCCCGACCCTCACCCCTGTCACAACCGATGCACGGTTCTTCCGCGAGCGCGGCATCCCCTCCTACGGAGTCGGACTCTTCGACGATCGCACGACGTTCGCCGAGATGTTGGCCATGTTCCATGGCGTCGACGAACGAGTGTCAGAGGATTCGGTCCGAGGGACGGCACGCTTCCTGGGGAGTGTCATCGAGGCCTTCTCGCGCCGCGTTGGACCTCAGGCGTGAGGCACACGGCGGGGACGGCGATCTTCGACCTCGATGGTGTCCTGTACCTCGGGTCGCACGGAATACCCGGCGCTGCTGCATCCCTGAGAACGCTCGAGGAGGGTGGTTGGTCGATCGTGTTTGCGACAAACAACTCGACCAAGACACCGGAGGTCGCCGCCCAACACATCTTCGCGTCAACCGGATACCGTGCATCGCCGAGCCAGGCCGTGACCTCCACGATGGCTGCAGTCTCCTACGCACGAGGGCGCCATGCCTCCGCTTTCGTCGTTGGCCCCCCATCGCTCACCGACAGCTTGGCGAGAGCTGGCATCACGCTGGTCACCGATCCGGACGAGCATCCTGATGCCGTGATCGTCGGCCTCGACCGGTCGATCACCTACGACGCCATCGATCGTGCAGGTCGTGCCATTCGTGCGGGATCGGAATTCATCGCTACGAACATCGATCCCACGTATCCGACACCCTCGGGTTTGTCCCCTGGTGCGGGGGCCCTCGTAGCTGCGATCGCGGCGGCATCAGGTTGCACCCCGATCTCCTGCGGCAAGCCTGGTGAAGTGTTCTCCTCGCTTCTCACGGCCAAACTCGGGGACGGGCCGGTGTGGGTCATCGGCGACCGGCTCGACACAGACATCGCGCTCGCCTCAGCGAATGGTTGGCAATCGATCCTCGTGCTCACAGGCGTAACCAAGGACGCCGATCTCATCGGGGAGGAGTACGCGCCAGATGTGGTTGTCGCCTCGATCGTCGACGTGCCACAGGTGATCAACACCACTCCTGCTCGTCCGGCGCGATAATGGGGACCATGCAAGAACCCATGGTCCCATCCCAGCCGTCGACGGACGAGCTGACGCACTCCCTCGAGGAGGCAGACGCCGCCGACGCACCGGACATAGCAGAGGCCATCGCCGATCACCTCAGCGCCAGGCTCGAGCCACCAACGACACCCGCCCCGAAGGCCCCATCCTGACGCGCCGCAGGCTCGACGCCGAGTTGGTACGACGCCACCTCGTGGAGTCACGGACAGAAGCGCGCAGGGCCATCGAGGCGGGTCTTGTTCGCGTCGGCGCGAACACCGATCCCAAGCCTTCCACCATGGTTTCGCCGGAGGAATCCCTGCACATCGTCGGTTCGCCGGAACCGTTCGTCAGCCGCGCGGGGAGAAAGCTCGACGCTGCCCTTGCCGCCTGGGACATCGACATCAACGGGGTGAGGGCGATCGACGTCGGTGCCTCCACCGGCGGATTCACCGACTGCCTCCTGCAGCGGGGTGCGTCGAGCGTGACGGCCGTCGATGTCGGTTATGGCCAGATGCATTGGCGGATTCGGCAGGACGACCGAGTCACTGTCGTCGAGCGCACGAACATACGAACTGTCGACACAAGAACCCTCGGCGAACCATTCGATCTGGTTGTGGCCGACTTGTCGTTCATCTCATTGACGGTGGTCGCCCCCTCGGTGGCGCGACTCGGCACGCGCGAGGCCACGTGGATCCTCCTGATCAAGCCACAGTTCGAAGCAGGCAAGGGTGCCGG
>JAQAZV010000148.1:0-16111 GCA_032127155.1 Acidimicrobiia bacterium | reverse complement strand
ATCAAGGCAACAGTCCTCATCGAGACGATCCCAGCCGCCTTCGAGATGGACGAGATCCTCTACGAACTTCGCAAGCACTCGGCTGGGCTCAATGCCGGACGCTGGGACTACATCTTCTCCATCATCAAGAAGTTCCGTAATCGCGACGGGCTGGTGCTACCTGATCGTGGCCAGATCTCCATGACGACGCCGTTCATGCGTGCGTATACGGAACTCCTGGTGAAGACCTGTCACAGGAGGGGCGCCCATGCGATGGGAGGAATGGCCGCCTTCATCCCATCACGCCACGACGAGGCCGTCAATCAGATCGCGTTCGCGAAGGTGAGGGAGGACAAGACGCGCGAGGCCACGGATGGGTGCGACGGAACCTGGGTTGCACACCCTGATCTGGTGTCGCTCGCCACTGAGGTGTTCGACAGTGTCCTCGGTGAGCAACCGAACCAGATCGAGCGTCGACGCGACGATGTCACCATTTCCGCCAAGGACCTGACGACATTTGTCGTGCCTGGAGGAACCATCACCGACGGCGGCGTCCGCCAGAATGTCGATATCGCCATCCAGTACATCGCATCGTGGCTGAGGGGAACTGGTGCCGCAGCGATCTACAACCTCATGGAGGACGCGGCAACCGCAGAGATCTCCCGATCCCAGATCTGGCAGTGGGTGCGGTCGAACGCTGCGACTGCGGAAGGTGACGAGATCTCACCGTCCTTCATACGCAAGGTTGCTGATGAGGAGACCGACCGCCTCCGGTCGGAACTCGGCCATGACCTGTACGACGCCGGACGCTTCGATGAGGCAAGGGAGCTCTTCGAACGAGTCGCACTCGCCGACGACTTCCCCGACTTCCTCACCAACCCTGCATACGAGATCCTCGAGACCTGAACCACACGGGAGAACCACATGACCAACGAGAACGCCATCGAAAAGAGAGCCGAAGCCATCAGGCGCGACTGGGAGGCCAATCCGCGTTGGGCTGGCATCAGGAGGGACTACGCGCCAGACGACGTCGTCCGCCTCCAGGGGTCCCTTGTCGAAGAGCACACGCTTGCCCGATCGATGGCCCTCAAACTGTGGGATCTCCTCCACGAGGAGGACTACCTCAACGCCCTCGGAGCCCTCACCGGCGGCCAAGCCGTCCAAATGGTGAAGGCAGGGCTGAAGGCCATCTACCTGTCGGGTTGGCAGGTCGCTGCCGACGGAAACCTCGCCGAATCGGTGTACCCGGATCAATCGCTGTACCCGGCGAACTCCGCTCCGTCGCTGGTACGCCGGATCAACAATGCGCTGCAACGTGCGGATGAGATCGACTGGTCCGAGGGTGGAACGGCGACGGAATGGTTCGTGCCGATCATTGCGGACGCCGAGTCGGGCTTCGGCGGTCCGCTCAACGTGTTCGAAATCACGAAGGCGTTCATACGGGCAGGTGCGGCTGCTGTTCACCTCGAAGATCAGCTCTCGTCCGAGAAGAAGTGCGGTCACATGGGTGGCAAGGTGCTCATACCCACCTCGCAGCATGTTCGGACGCTGCGGTCTGCACGCCTTGCAGCCGATGTCATGGGCGTCCCCACCCTCGTGGTTGCTCGAACCGACTCGCTCGGTGCCAACCTGATCACGACCGACATCGATGAGCGTGATCGCGCGTTCGCAACGGGGGAACGAACACCAGAGGGCTTCTACACGGTCCGCAATTCCATGGAAGCCGCTATCGCGCGCGGCCTCGCATATGCGCCGTACGCGGATCTCGTGTGGTGTGAGACCTCGACCCCCGATCTCGACGAGGCAGCGACGTTCGCCGAGGCCATCCACGCCGAGTATCCGGGGAAGATGCTCGCCTACAACTGCTCCCCGTCCTTCAACTGGAAGCGACACCTCGATGATGCAACCATCGCGACGTTCCAGAAGGAGCTCGGAGCGATGGGCTATCGATTCCAGTTCATCACACTCGCCGGGTTCCACGCTTTGAATGCAACGATGTTCGACCTTGCACGTGGCTACGCCACCCGCGGCATGGAGGCCTACGTCGAGCTACAGGAGGCCGAGTTTGCGATGGAGTCAGCGGGATACACGGCGACGAGGCACCAGCGGGAGGTCGGCGCAGGGTACTTCGACCAGGTGAGCCAGGTCATAGCGAGCGGGCAGTCATCGACGCTCGCCCTCGAAGGCTCCACGGAGGAGGACCAGTTCTACGACGGAACGGACTGACGCTGCACCTCGCGCTCAGGTGAAGGCTGGCATCACCTCTGACGCAAACAGCTCGAGCGACTCGGGGTCGTAGGCCGCGTCCGGCAGGTAGACGATCGCGTAGTCCATGCCTTGCTCGGCGAATCGCCCAAGTATCTCCACGACCATCTCGGGAGTGCCAACCGCGGCCTCCGGTCCCCCGTACCAACTCGAGAGGGTGCGTTCGCCGTCGATCGGTGGCACGGAGTCGAATCGCTCCCTGATCGATGCCTTCTTCGCTTCCAGACGCGCCTCATCCTGGGCGATGATCACATTGAAATTCGTCGAGCGCGTGATCTCGGTGAAGTCCCTTCCGACCGCTTCGCAATGCCGCTCGAGGACCTCTGACTTCTGGCGGAAGACTTCGATCGATTGTCCGAAGTTCGTGTAGTCCGCATACTTCGCCGCCGTCCTGAGCGTGAGCTGTTCTCCTCCACCGGCAATCCACATCGGAATCGTGCCCTGGGCAGGCTTTGGCTGGCAGATCGCCCCGTCGATGGTGTAATGCTTCCCTGAGAACGAGGCCTCGTCTTCCGTCCACATGAGGCGCATGATCTGTACGGCCTCGTCGAGTTCACCCAACCTGACCGATGGCTTCGGAAATGGATACCCGTACGCGTTGTACTCGTGCTCGTACCAGCCACCTCCGATGCCCATTTCGACGCGGCCGTTCGAGATCACGTCGATGGACGCAGCGACCTTTGCGAGGTAGGACGGCGACCGGTATCCGTTGCAGGTGCACATCTGCCCGAGCCGCACGCGTTCAGTGACTGCTGCCAGCGATGCCATCAGCGTCCATGCCTCGTACGTCGGTTCCTGTGTCGGCACCGGGACGGTGTGGAAGTGGTCGTAGACCCAGATCGAGTCGAATCCGAGTTGCTCTGCCTGCCAGGCGACCCTCTTCATGGTTGGCCACTGGTCGGCGGGGGCGATGCCAGCGAGATCGACCCGCCAGCCTTGCGGGATGAAGGTTCCGAATTGCATGGGATGACCCTAGACGAGTGAGAGCGGACAGCCTGCCTTCAGGTGTCGCCGATCACGGCATGGGCCATCGATGTGAGGAGCCCACCCGCCCTGTCGACGGGAATGTCCGGCCGGGTTGGATCTGCGGCATAGGCGTTGATCAGCCAGAACACCGATCGCGCAATCATGCGCCCCTCCTCGGCGTCGAGATGCGGCTGTACCCCGACGATCCTCTCGGCCCACCAATCCTCGTATGCGCGCCGGTTGCGCTCAGCGCGAGCCTGGTAGTCCACAGGCAGGTTCCTCAGTTCGCGGTGCAGCAGGGCTATCTCGGCCCTGTGCTCGACCGCTGTCTGGACATGTCCCGCAACGAGGACTGAAAGCGCATCCCTATCTCCGAGGTCGCGGGAGGCATCGACTCCCGTCTTGAGGATCATCCAGATTCGGTCGAACACCGCGATGAGGATCTCATCCTTGCCGGCGAAATGGCGATAGACGCCGGGCCCGGTGATACCCGCAGCTTCGCCGATGTCATCGATCCCTGTTGCGTGATACCCGTTCTCGAAGAAGAGTTCCGTGGCTTCGGCGATGATGCGGTCCCTGCGAACCCTTCCCTTCTCTGTCGCCGGTTGCTGCGTATAGGTCGCTGACTCCAAGGGTCACACGCCGATGGCGTCAGCGAGACGGTCGCGATGGACCTCAACCGTTCCGAACAGGAGCGATGAGGACTTCGCACGTTTGAAGTACAGGTGTGCATCGTGCTCCCAGGTGAACCCGATTCCGCCAAGTACCTGGATCGTGTCGCCAGCGACCTTGATCGCTGCGTCGGAACAGACGCTCTTGGCGAGGGGGACCGCTATCGCAGCCTCACTGGGATCATCAAGGGTTGCTGCGGCGTACCACGCCACCGAACGTGCATGTTCGACAGCGATCAGCATGTCTGCGCATCGGTGCTTGATCGCTTGGAACGAGCCAATCGCACGACCGAACTGGTATCGCTCCTTGGCATAGTCGACCGAGATCTCCAAACATCGCTGGGCAACCCCGACCTGCTCAGCGGCGAGCATCACGACCGCAACATCGAGCGCACGATGGAGCGGGGCGACCCCGTTCGCACCGGAGAGAGCCGCGTCCTCGCCGACGATGACATCGAAGGTCACATCGGCCAGCGGTCGAGTGGCATCCAGCGCCGCAACAGGTTCAACGACGACACCCTCCCTTTCTGCGTCGACAGCGAACAGCCTCACGCCGTCGTCGGTTACCGCAGACACCACGAACAGATCGGCGTTCGGGGCATCCGTGACGAACCGCTTCCGACCGGAGATGCGCCAACCACCGTCGATCCTCGCCGCCGATGTCGAGGGTGCATCGACGCCCCCATGCGGGTCCTCGTAGACCGCCAGGGTCGCGATCGCCGTTCCCGCCGCAATCGGAGGAAGAAGTGCTGCGCGCTGACTTTCCGTGCCCGCCGCCAGGATCGCTACGGACGCGGAAACCGTTGAGAGCAGCGGTACTGCAGCAACGAACCTTCCGAGTTCCTCGAACACGATCGCCACGTCGGTGAAAGTGGTCTCGGCTCCACCGAACTCACCAGGCAGGGCGAGTCCAACGAGGCCCATCTGGGACAGTGCAGACCAGACGTCCTGGTCATGTGCATCCAAAGTCAGCGACAGCTGCCTTGTCCTGTCCATGTCGGTCGAGGCGCCGAGGAGGTCAGCCAGGGTGTCTGCCAACATCGTCTGTTCCTCGTTGCGAACGAAGGTGACGCCATCAACCACGAGGGACCTCCTTCCATGGCAGGTCCTTGTCGACCCGCGGCTCTCCAGGGAGGCCGAGGATTCGTTCACCGAGGATGTTCCTCATGATCTCGGATGTTCCTCCCTCGATCGAGTTCGCCCGTGCCCTGAGGAAGTGACGCTGCGGACTCATCACCCGTTCGATCTCCCTCGTTTCGTACGACGTCGCCTCGAGGGCGTAACCCTCCGGGATCGTCGCTCCATCCATGCCGAGCATGGACACGGTGAACGCCGTGACCTCCTTGTTGAGGTCGGCCCATGCAAGCTTGCCCGTCGAACCTTCGGGCCCCGGTGTCCCCGACTTCATGTTCTCTGTCGCCCGCAGCGTCGTCAGGCGCATTGCCTCGACCTCGGCCCACAGCCTGACGAGCTCCCTGCGCGTCGCCTGATCGCCCGATCCCTGCTCCTTCCAGACGTCCAGGGCACGACCGATGGAACCGGAGGATCGCGGCACGGTGTTCCCACCGATGGCGACACGCTCGTTCATGAGGGTCGTCATGGCGACCCTCCAACCTGCACCGACATCATCGATCCGTTGGTCGTCTGGTATACGGGCATCGTCGAAGAAGACCTCGTTGAACTCTGCCTCACCCGTGATCTGATAGAGCGGCCTCACATCGACGCCAGGCGACTCCATGTCCACGACGAAGTACGTGAGGCCACGGTGCTTCGGTTGATCCGGGTCGCTCCTGGCAACGAGAAGGCCCCACTTGGAGAGATGGGCGAGTGTGGTCCACACCTTCTGGCCGTTGATGACCCACTCGTCGCCATCGCGAACGGCTCGCGTCGCAAGGCCAGCAACGTCGGATCCAGCACCGGGTTCCGAGAAGAGCTGACACCAGATCTCGTCCATCGTGAACATCGGCCGCAGCCAACGTGAACGCTGGTCGTCGGTTCCGTGGGCGGCAAGGACGCCGGCTCCCATGCCGATCCCGAGGATGTTGGCACTCCGGTTCCACGTGGGGGCTCCTGCTTCCTCGAGTCGTCGAGAGACGTACTCCCTGAACTTGGGAGAGACCCCGAGGCCACCGTTGCCCTCGGGGAAATCCACCCAGGCGAGCCCTGCGTCGAACTGGGCCCCCCAGAAGGTCTTCGGTTCTGTGGCCGATGGTGGGTACTGCTCGAGGAGCTGATCGACGGCGTCGGCGACCCGCTGGTCCGCCGTGGGATCGATGGTCATGCAGTGGTTCTCCTTCGGGTCGTGACGGTGGAGGTCTGATGGTTGCGGGACATCACAGGGTTGTGGCGCCTCACAGGGGACGAACTACGTCGGTTGCATGACCGCAAGGGTCAGGAGATCCGCAACCATGGCTGGTTTCTCCTCCCCCTCGATCTCGATCACGGTCGACGAGGTGATGAGGATCTGGCCGCCGCCCCTGTCGGTCACATCCTTGAGCGTGCTGATCAAGCGGATGCGCGATCCAACGGTGACCGGGTTCAGGAATCTCACACGGTCGGAGCCGTAGTTGATCATCATCATGGCGCCCGAGGGAGCGATCGTCGTTGCTGCGCTGAGGTAGCTGACAAGGGAGAGGGTCAGGACTCCATGGGCGATCGTTGCACCGAACGGCCCGGACGCCGCGGCGTCGGGGTCGATATGGATCCACTGACGGTCCTCGGTCACCTCGGCGAATCGATCGATGCGGTCCTGATCGATCGTGAACCATTCCGACCGGCCGGTCTCGGTTCCGATGTACGTATGCATCTGGTCGAGCGGAACGACGCCCATCCGATACCTCCTCGAGATGTGAACGACAGTTTACTAGATTGGCGATCACGCTGAATCGGAGGCAACGATGCGGGTTGACGGCAGTGTGGTGTTCATCACAGGGGGGGCAAGCGGCATCGGCGCAGCGATGGCCGGGCGGTTCGCCGCGAGCGGCGCACACACGGTGATCGTGACCGATCGTGACCTCGACGGTGCGCGAGCTGTGGCCGAATCCATCGATGGCGAAGCCATCGAACTCGATGTCACCGATGAGGACGCAACAAGGGCGGCGATCGAAGCGGTGCACGCACGGCACGGACGCCTCGACATCCTGTGCGTCAACGCAGGCATCGCGACGGACGGCTCTGTGGATGCGCCGAACGAGGCATGGCAGCGCACCTGGGAGGTCAACCTGATGGCGCACGTGTATGCGACCCGCCATGCGATCCCGGGGATGCTCGAACGAGGAGAGGGACACATCGTGTCGACGGCATCTGCAGCTGGGTTGCTCACCAACCTTGGGGCAGCGCCGTATTCGGTGACGAAGCATGCGGCCGTCGCCCTCGCCGAATGGATCGCCGTGACATATGGCGATCGTGGAATCGGCGTGAGTTGCCTGTGCCCCCAGTTCGTCGACACTCCGATGTTGTCGGCATTCTCCGGTCATTCGACGCGGATGCAGGACTGGGTGGAGGGCCTTGCCATCCCCGCTGACGACGTCGCTGCAATGGTGATCGAAGCCGTGGAGACCGGGCGATTCCTGATCCTCCCCCACCCCGAGGTCGCAACGTACTTCCGGAACAAGGCGAATGACTACGACCGCTGGATCGCAGGAATGCAACGCCTCCAGACGTCACTCAGCGACTGAAGCCCGATCGATCAGAGGATCGACAGAGCGATCTTGCCGGTGACGCGTCTGGTCGCCATGAGCTCGAAGCCGCGGGCGAAGTCGTCGAACGACACCACTTCCATCGTGCGGGGAGCGATGACACCACGTTCAATCAGGTCGAAGATGGCGTTGGCATTCGACCGGTTGGTGGCAGGGTCCCTGGTGGCGAACGATCCCCAGAACACACCCATCACCGACGCCCCCTTGAGGAGCGGGAGATTCAAGGGAAGGCTCGGGATGTCACCGGTCGCAAAGCCCACGACGAGGTAGCGCCCTTCCCATGCGATCGACCGGAAGGCGGTCTCCGTGAGGTCACCACCGACGGGGTCGTACACGACATCGACACCACGCCCGCTGGTCAGCTCCTTGATCCGTGAGCGCACGTCGTCCTCGACGATGTTGATCGTGGCATCGGCGCCGAGTTCCCTGCAGAAGGCGAGTTTGTCATCCGTCGATGCAGCGGCGATGACCGTGGCGCCCATCGCCTTCCCGAGCTCAACCGCCGCCGAACCAACACCGCCCGCGGCGCCGAGAACGAGCAGCGTTTCGCCCGGTGAGAGCCGCGCCCGCTGGGCGAGGGCGTGATAGGACGTTCCATAGGTCATCGTGCTGACGGCGGCGACCGCCGAGGAAACACCGTCCGGAATCGGAATCGCGGTCGCAGCGTCGACGACCCACCGTTGCGCGAATGCGCCGTGGGAGGCGACCGCAGCAACCCGCTGGCCCACGTGAAGCCCGGTGACACCGTCCCCGAGGGCCACGATCGTGCCAGCGCCCTCGGCCCCCGGAACGAAGGGTGGATCCGCTCGGAACTGATAGGCACCACGGATGATGAGCAGATCAGGGAAATTGAAGCTCGCCATCTCGACGGCAATGGCGATATCGCCGGGTCCGGGCTCCGGATCTGGCATGTCTCCGACGACGAGATCTTCCGGTGGTCCGAGTGTTGCACATACGATCGCTCGCATCAGGCAACCTCGAACAGCCCGGCCGCTCCCATTCCACCACCCACGCACATGGTCGCCACGACGTACCGAACGCCTCTCGCCCTGCCCTCGATGAGGGCATGCATGACCATGCGAGCGCCGGTCATGCCGTACGGATGCCCGATCGAGATAGCGCCGCCGTGGACATTCAGCCGATCGTCAGGTATGCCGAGCTCGTCCCTGCAGTAGATGACTTGTACGGCAAACGCCTCGTTGAGTTCCCACAATCCGATGTCATCGATCTCGAGGCCAGCGTTCGCAAGGAGCTTCGGAACGGCGAAAACGGGTCCGATGCCCATCTCGTCGGGATCCACACCGGCGACCGCAATGCCTCGGTAGAAGCCGAGAGGCTCGAGGCCCCGTTCGGCTGCAGCGCGGGCATTCATCACAACAGTTGCGGCGGCGCCGTCAGACAGCTGGCTCGCATTTCCCGCAGTGATCGAACCGCCACTCACGGGCGGAAGGGAAGACAGGCCCTCGAGGGTCGTGGCGGGGCGGTTGCCTTCGTCCTTCGTGAGGGTCACATCCTCGTACGTGGTTGCTCCGGACTCACGATCGACGACCATCTTGCGGGCAGTCACCGGGACGATCTCCTCATCGAATGCGCCCGCATCCTGTGCCGCGGCGGTCCGGTGCTGGGATTGGAGGCTGTACTCGTCCTGTGCCTCCCTGGAGATGCCATATCGCTCGGCAACGACCTCTGCGGTTCCGAGCATCGGCATGTAGGCAGCAGGGTGGCGCTCGATCAGGGCAGGATCCACCATCCTCCACGTATTGGTGTGCTCGTTCTGGGCAAGCGATATGGATTCGACGCCGCCGGCGACAACCGCATCCATGCCGTCGTACATGACCTGTTTGGCTGCCGTCGCAATCGCCATCATCCCCGACGAACACTGGCGATCGATCGTCATGCCGCTCACGGATGTCGGGAGGCCTGCGGCAAGCGCCGCCAACCGCCCGATATTCGGGAACTGGGTGCCCTGCGGCATGGCACAGCCCATGATCACGTCGTCGACGTCCGCTGGGTCGATGCCAGCTCGCTCGACGGCCGCGGCGATCGGAATCGACGCAAGGCTCGGGGCCTCGAGATTGTTGAATGCGCCCCGGTAGGCCTTGCCGATGGGCGTACGGGCTGCTGCAACGATGACTGCCTCGGTCATGGTTATCGTCCTCCGTCGTCGTCGGCGGCAGCCATGGCCTTCCCGAGGAATTTCATGGTCTGGTCGCCACCTGCCATCATCTCCCGCTGCCCGTCAGGGTCGAGGATGTCATCGATGCGTGAAGCAATGGTCTCCGGCGTTCGCTCATCGGGTGCGAGCCAGATGCCTTCGGTCTCATAGATGCGTGCTGCGGCGAATCCACCTGCACCTGCTGCGAGGACGATCCCATGTGGCGCGCCTTCCGAGACGAGGAAGATGACACCCGGTGTCACCTCTTCCGGCTTCAGCAGCTGCTTTGCTTCGTCTGGCAGGAGCTCGTCTGTCATTCGTGTGTGGGCGACCGGTGCGAGGGCGTTGATACGGATGTCATACTTCGCGCCCTCGGCGCGGAGGGTGTTCATGAGCCCCACGACACCGAGCTTGGCAGCTCCGTAGTTCGACTGGCCGAAGTTGCCGTAGAGGCCAGACGATGACGTGGTGACGACGATACGGCCGTACCCACGCTCGCGCATGTGACCCCATACCGCGTGGGTGCAATTGGCGGTGCCGAGGAGGTGGACCCTCACGACGAGTTCGAAGTCCTCCATCGTCATGTTCTGGAATGAGCGGTCCCTGAGGATCCCCGCGTTGTTGATCAGGACATCGACGCGACCCCAACGTCCGATGGCGTCCTCGACCATGCCCCGGACGCCTTCCTGGTCGGTGACGTCGGCTCCGTTCACCATCGCCTCGCCACCATTCGCTTCGATTTCGGCGACCACGGCCTCAGCGGCAGAGAGGGAGGAACCCGTTCCGTCACGCGCTCCACCGAGGTCGTTCACCACGACCCGCGCGCCGCGTTCGGCAAGGGACAAGGCATGCGACCGTCCGAGGCCGTGCCCGGCTCCTGTAACGATGGCGACCTGCTCGTCGAACGTAATCATGCGACACCCCAATTGTTAGCGATGGTTAACAACTCTACTTCCTCAGATACCCACCGTCGATCGTGATCGTGTCCCCCGTGTGCCATACCGACGCATCGGAGGCGAGGTACACAGCGATGCCTGCAAAGTCCTCAGGACTCCCCCATCGCCCGGCAGGGATGCGTGGCTTGACGGTCGTCTCGAACCGGTCGTGCTCGATGAAGCCGTCGGTCATCCCTGTGACCACCCACCCAGGTGCGATCGCGTTCGCCCTGATCCCGTAGCGCCCATATTCGACGGCAATGCCTTGGATGAGAGCCCTGACCCCTGCTTTCGTGGCTGCATAGTGCTCACCCCTCGGGAAGCCGAAGTCCGCAGAAACGGACGAGGTCACGACGAGCGAACCGGAGCCTCGCTCCTTCATGTGGAGGACAGCCTCGCGGAATGTCCAGAACACGCCGTCCATGTTGACCCTGAAGACTGCGCGCCATTCCTCCGTCGTCATCTCGGCAAACGGCGTGCCCCCCGCACCGATGCCTGCGTTGGCGAACACCGCGTCGACATGTTCGAAAGCATCGAGGGTCTCTGCGAAGGCACGCACGACCTGCTCCTCCTCGCCGACATCCACGGTGAGCGCAAGCGCTCGTCGTCCGTGCGCAGAAATCGCGTCGATCGCCGACTCGTTCCGTTGGGCGTTACGGCCCCAGATCGCGACGTCGGCGCCTGCGGAGGCGAGTCCCTCGGCCATGCCGAGACCGATGCCACCATTGCCTCCCGTCACCAGCACAACCTTGCCTGACAAGTCCAATGGGTTCGACATGAGATCCTCCGCATCGATGGGTGATCGATACTAGGTGGACGACCGACCGCCGCCGGTGGAGCGACGGTGCGGGCAGGGATGCCGTTACTTCCGTTGCGCCGCCCCTACCGTTCCGCCATGCGCAGAGTTCCCGTCGTTGTGATCCTCGCCATCGCCCTGGTCGCTGCAGCGTGCGACGCCAGACCGCAGGCACCTGAATTCACGGAGACGACAACGACGACCACCACCCTCCCCGGCGGTTCGGTGGACACGACAACCACCCTCACCCTCCCCCCTGCCGAGGAGCGCGTTACGGGGATCGTCAATGATGTGACCGACGGCGACACCGTCACCCTGTCGATTGCAGGAGCAGACGCGACCGTTCGACTCCTTGGTATCAATGCCCCCGAGATGACCGAGTGCTGGGGGCCGGAGGCATTCACGTTCCTGTCGAATCTCCTCCTCGGTAGGGAGGTCCTCCTGGTCGCAGGCGATGAGGACGTCGACCCGTTCGGTCGACTGCTGCGATTCCTGTACCTCGAGGACGGAGCCGACGTGGAACTCGTCAATGCAACGATGGTCGAGACCGGCAACGCCGTCGCTGTGCAGGGAGGCAACCCGTTCGCACCGTCCATGAAGGCATCCGAGGCACGGGCCTACCAGTCAGGGAGAGGGATGTGGGGGACGTTCGCCTGTGGCGACACGGAGGGGGTCACCGCTGACCGTCCTGTCATTCGAGTCGATGAGCTGTCCTACGACCCGGTAGGACCGGACGACGACGCTCTCGACCAGGAGTACATCACCATCGTCAATGAGGGCTACGGACGGGTATCGATCGCTGGCTGGGTGCTGCGGGACGAGAGCTCGAC
This sequence comes from Acidimicrobiia bacterium, assembly GCA_032127155.1. GTDB lineage: Bacteria > Actinomycetota > Acidimicrobiia > Spongiisociales > UBA5794 > SZUA-442. Next base: position 3,816 of record JAQAZV010000148.1, on the reverse strand, counting down.
GAACCGACTCACCTTCCCGAGGGGAACGGTGCTCGCCGTCGGGGACACCGTCACCGTCGTCACGGGCTGCGACGGCGGTCCGTCGAACGCCATCCATTGGTGCAGCGATACGCCGGTCTGGTCGAACGACGGTGACACAGCGATCGTCAGTGACACGCTCGGCAATGCTGTGATCTGGTACACCTACAGCGGTTCGGACGACAGCTGACGCCGTCGACGGAGCTCGACCGGAGGCGTCAGACCCTCCGCGACACCGACTTCATTTCCATGAACAGTCGGAGATAGTCCGGTCCACCGGCTTTCGCGTTGCTCCCCGACATGTTGAACCCGCCGAACGGCTGGATACCAACGAGCGCACCCGTGATCTTTCGATTCAGGTACAGATTCCCGACGTGGAATTCCCTACGAGCTCGTTCGAGGCGCTGCTCGTCGTTCGAATACACGCCACCCGTCAGCCCGAACTCTGTTCCATTCGCCACCGAGAGGGCCTGATCGAAGTCCTCGACGGTGATCACGGACAGGACGGGGCCGAAGATCTCGTGCTGGGCAAGGCGACCCTTCGGGTCGACACCATCAAAGATCGTCGGCTCGATGTAATACCCACCATCCCTGTCGATCGCTTGCCCACCCATCACGAGCGTTGCCTCGTCGCGGCCCATGGTGATTTCGTTCATCACCGAAGCGTGCTGTGCCGACGAGATGACAGGTCCGATGGGATGGTTCTCTGCCGGTGGCCCGATGCTGAGCCGCGAGGCATGGTCGACGACTCGCTCCATCAGGGCATCATGCACGCTGTCAAGAACGATGAGTCGTGAACAGGCGGAACACTTCTGACCCTGGAACCCAAATGCTGACCGCACAGCATCCCTTGCCGCAGCGTCGAGGTCACAGGTGTCATCGACGATGAGGGCATCCTTGCCCCCCATCTCCATGTACGCCCTCTTGAGCCAACGCTGGCCCTCGGTCACGCGAGCCGAACGTTCAGCGATGCGAAGTCCGACCTCCTTGGAGCCTGTGAAGTTGATGAACCGGGTCTGCGGGTGGTCGACGAGGGCATCACCGATCGAACCTCCCGCTCCTGGCAGGTAGTTCACGACCCCTGGGGGAAGACCAGCCTCGGCGAGCACCTTCATGAACCCCCACCCGATCAGGGGAGTGTTCGAAGCTGGCTTGACGATGACCGTGTTACCAGCGGCGACCGGCCCGACAGTCATCCCGACGAGGATCGCCAAGGGAAAGTTCCATGGTGGGATGACCACGCCCGCGCCGATGGGCAGCAGCCAGGACTCGTTCGTCTCTCCGGCGTACTCGTGGACAGGGACCGGAGCGGCGAGCGCCAACGCCTGATGCGCGTAGTAGCGACAGAAGTCGATCGCCTCGGCGACGTCAGCCTCCGCCTCTGCCCAGTTCTTTCCTGCCTCGTATGTCTGCCAGGCCGCGAATTCGAAACGGCGTTCGGCGATGAGGTCGCCGACCCTGTGGATGAGCCCGGCTCGTTCCTCGGCTGTCCGCCGTGACCACGATCGAAAGGCCTTCCAAGCAGACTCGATGGCAGCGTCGACGTGATCAGGCGTTGCAGAAGCGGCGGTACCGACGATTTCCGAGGGATCAGCAGGGTTGACCGATTCAATGGAGCGCTTCGTGTCGAGCTCGTCGGGACCGATGACCAGCATCGCGTGCTCACCGAGGTCGGCTGCGACGGTGGCAAGCGCCCGACGGTACCTGGCTACCACGGATGCGTCCTCGAAGTTCGAATAGGGTTCGCTCCGGTAGGGGCTGAGCACGACCTCTCCTCGTCTTGCGTGTTCACCTCAGGCTACGCCGCTGTCCGTGCCTGTGTCCGCACCGAACAACCACTGAAGTGCAACGCCGGTGCGCCCGATACACACACCATGGAACAGCGCGTACTGGTGATCGAGGATTCGGCATCCGTGAGGCGACTCATCGAGGTGTGCCTGCGTGTCCTCGGTGTCGAGGTCTCCTCCGCAAGCGACGGGGTCGAAGGACTCGAGGCGATCAGGTCCTCACGACCGGACGCCGTCGTCCTCGACATCGGCCTCCCCGGCCTCGATGGCTGGGAGGTATTGCGCCAGCTTCGGGATGACCACGACACCGCGTCGATCAAGGTGCTCGTCCTCACGGCACACGCACAACCCGAGATGGCCGACAAGGCTGCCAAGGGAGGTGCAGACAGCTTCATGACGAAGCCCTTCCGCCCCCTCGACCTCCGAACCCAGGTCGAAAAGCTCCTCGCAGGCTGATCTTCGACCTTCGCGATCCGGGTCGCTCCCACACCACGTAGGCTTCCGCGATGCCATCAGCGGTGCTCATTGCCAACCCCTCAGCGTCGCAGTTCACCGGAGGCGAATTTCGTAGGGTCAAGACAACCCTCCAACGCGTCTACGACCTCGAAACCGAATGGCCCATCGGACCGAGCGAGACCGAGGCAGCAACAGAACGCGCCGTCGCGCGCGGCATCGACGTCGTCTTCGCCATGGGAGGCGACGGCGTTGCTCACCATGTCGCCAACGGCCTCGTTGGCAGCACAACCGCGATCGGATTGATACCGGTCGGTACAACGAATGTGCTCTCACGCATCCTCGGGATCCCTCAGAAGGCAACCAAGGCGGCCGAGGCCGCCCTCGAGTGGGCGGCGGTTCCGACTCGTACGGTGAGAGTCGACGCAGAGACGGACGACGGTCCGATGACACGACATGCGACCTTCTCACTCGGCTTCGGGTTTGATGCCGATGTGGTCGTCCACGCCGAGACCAGACCGCACGCAAAGACGAGGTTCGGCATGGTCCACTATGCATCAACGGCGATCGGGCGATTGATGTCGAGTTGGAGGATCGAGCGCCCGCATCTCCGGATCACATGCGACGGCGATCGCTTCGATGCCGTTGTGGCCCTGACCCAGGTCCACAATCCATACACCTACTTCGGGCGTCTCCCCCTCCACCTGGCCGCGGATCCCCCTGACGGCGTCGCCACGCTTGCTGCCAACGATCTCAGGCTCACGCGGTCGGTCGAGATCGTGTCCAGGGCTGCGCTGAGGTTCAAGCATCGCGATGCGACCGGCGTCAGATTGTGGACCGATTACCAGTCATTGACCATCGACGCCGAACCGAAGACGCCGTTCCAGGCCGATGGTGAACTGCTCGGACACGCCCACAGGGCCGTGATCACTCCGAACGAGGTCGGTCTACTGGTCCTTCGGCCTCAGACCGACTGATCCCTGTCCTTCGTCACCACGTTGAGGTAGGGGAACGGGATCTCGATGCCCTCGCGGTCGAGCCGTTGCTTGATGCGTTTGAGGAACTCACGTTTGACGGTCCACCGTTCCTCGCTGACCGTCGTGAGCAGCAGACGGATGATGACAGACGACGACTCGAGCTCGTTGACGCCGAGGGTTTGCGGCTCCTCGAGGAACGAATTGGCCCATGCCGGATCCGTGGCCATGACGTGTGCCTCATCGGTCACGACGTCCAGTGCTCGGTCGAGATCGGTTCCGTAGGAGACAGCGATGTCGATAACCACACGAGAGAAGCCTGACGTGAGATTCGAGGCGACCCTCGTTTCACCGTTCGGAACGAAATGCCGATAGCCGTCGAGGTCACGCAACACGGTGGTCCGGATCGTGATCGCTTCCACGGTTCCCGAGACACCGGCAATCGTGACGATGTCACCGATCGAATACTGATCCTCGGTGAGGATGAAGAAGCCACCGATCACATCTTTGATGAAGTCCTGGGCCCCGAACCCGACAGCGACACCGACCGTCGTGCCAACAGCGATGAGCGGAGTCATCGGAAC
>JAQAZV010000147.1:0-18255 GCA_032127155.1 Acidimicrobiia bacterium | reverse complement strand
GCGCCTCTTGAACTCGGCGGGGACCCTGCCGCCACGAGCAACAACTCTCGCCAGCCGCTCGAGGAGATCTGAAGCGGACTGGTCAGGGCCGATCTGATCGAAGAGGTCCTCCGACGGCATGACGATACGCGCCTCGCCTTCACCGACGAAGAGTCTCGGCTGGATCGGAGGAACCGCCCCGAGGCTGCGAATGGTTGCCATGAGGGCGGAGACCGATGACTCGGTCGCAAGCAACTCGAGGGTCTTACGTGTGGGAAATGCCACATCCCACAAGCCCTCGGACTCGCGTTGGAGGGCGTCCAGCGGTGTCGTCCACTCGAGATCGACCAGCTCGTGACCGTCGACCGCTCCGTTCGTGGTGGAGGGTGCCTCTGCGAGATAGAACCGTGTATCAAAGCGAATCGGGAAGACCTCGGGCGTTATCCAGTTCGAGAAGTAGACAAGACTCGTGGGATCCAGGACCGCACCGTTGCGGGCCACCTCGACGAAGGCATCATCGGTGAGCGGGTACTCGACCACACCGTCGGTGGTCAGCCAGATGCCGGTTTCCTCGATCATTTCACGCAGCGCTGCAACGACCCAGTCGTCGGCACCACGGAAGGACGCCGGTGGCATCGCGTCCTCGGGATCCACGGCCCCCCCTGGAAAGACCCATGCACTCGGCATGAATCGTGAGGTCTCGGGGCGCTGAACCATCAGGACCTCGAGGCCTGGGTTGTCGCGGACGAGACAGACCGTCGAGGCACGCCTCGCGCCGTTCACTTGACGACGATCCAACGTCGTGCAGCGCGGCTCGTGCCCCACTTCCGGAGAACTTCCCTCACAGTGGGAACCAGGAGGAGGAGACCAATTGCATCGGTCAGGAACCCAGGAGTCAGGAGCAACGCGCCAGCCACGAGGATCATGGCCCCGTGGACGATCGGAATGGTCGGCATCGAACCGTTGGCGACCTCCGAACGGAGAGCAAGCCATGTCGAGCGACCCTGCTGTGCGACGAGCCATGAACCGATGAACGCCGAGAGGGCGACGAGGCCGATCGTTGGCCACAGACCGATCCAGCGGCCGACCGTCGTCAGGAGCGCGATCTCGAGAAGTGAGACGAAGAGAAACCCCAAGAACAGCCACGTCCTGATGCGCATGACCTGAAGGTAGACCGCTGGCGGCGAACGGACAACGTCCAGTTCGGTACGCTGGCGGCCCATGGACCTGAGCAACCTCCCGTCGACCGACTCACTGGCTCGTTCACTGGCGCCCGAGTTCGATCTACCGCGACCGGTTGTCGTTCATGCCTGCAGGCAAGCGATCGAAACGGCGCGGGACAGAGGTGCCGGATCAGACGCAGATCCCCGGACCGCGGCTCGCATGGCCCTGACCGATCTCTCGGCTGCCCGCCCCAGCTCGGTCGTCAACGCAACCGGCGTCCTTCTCCATACCAACCTCGGGCGAGCCGTCGTTCCTGCCGAGGTCGCCGATGCCGAGCGGGCGGTCGCACTCGCCGCAAGCAACACCGAGATGGACGTCCGCACAGGGAAGCGAAGCAGCAGGAACACCTACCTCAATCATCTCCTACCCCTCGTTACCGGCGCCGAAGCTGGGTTCGCCGTCAACAACAACGCCGGTGCCCTCCTCCTCGCTGTGGCAGCCACCGGAGGCGGCGGCAGAATCGCGGTTTCGCGGGGTGAGCTCATCGAAATCGGAGGTTCCTTCCGCCTTCCCGAGCTCATGGCTGCGGCAGGAGCCGAACTCGTGGAGGTCGGCACGACGAACCGCACCCGCATCGATGACTTCGCCAGGGTGGCGGGATCAGTCGACGCCCTCCTGAAGGTTCATCCGTCCAACTATCGGATCGACGGGTTCCACGAGGACGTTGCCGGTCACGACATGGCCGACCTGGCACGGGAGAAGGGCATTCCGTTCATCTTCGACGTGGGAAGCGGACTGCTCGATGCAACCGCTCCCTGGCTTGCTGGGACGGGGAGGGCCGCACCTCCTTCGTGGCTTGCCGACGAGCCGGGGGTACGCCAAACGATCGAGCAGGGAGCTGACCTCGTCCTGTTCTCGGGTGACAAGCTGCTCGGGGGACCCCAGGCCGGGATCATCGTGGGAACGACCGCCGCTGTCGCATCTGCCGCCCAGCACCCGATCGCGCGCGGAGTCAGACTCGACGGACCACGCATCGCTGGCCTTGCCGCAATCCTCGAGATGTACCTGGAACAGAGGGTCTTGGATATTCCGTTCTGGGCGATGGCTGCGGCGCCCACTGAGGTGATCGGGGCCCGAGCAAGGGCTGTTGCCGACGGCCTTGGGTCCGCTTCGGTCATCGACGGTGCGTCGGTGCCAGGAGCAGGCTCGGTTCCTGGCGCAACCATTCCGACGCAGATCATTCGGATCGAGGGGAATGAGGATGACATCTGGTCAAGGCTCGCCTCGTCGGATCCTCCGGTCATCGGCACCCGCAGGGACGGTTTCGTCCACCTCGACCTCCGATCGGTCCTCCCGGCCGATGACTGTCACGTCAGGGCCGCCATGCTCGCGGCGCTCGCCTGACATGCCAATCGTCGGAACAGCCGGTCACGTCGACCATGGGAAGTCGACCTTGGTCCAGGCGCTCACCGGCACCGATCCCGACCGCTGGGCTGAGGAGAAGGAGCGCGGCCTGACGATCGACCTCGGGTTTGCCTGGGCGACGATCGGCGTTCACGACGTCGGCTTCGTGGACGTTCCCGGCCATGAGCGATTCATCAAGAACATGCTCGCCGGGGTCGGGGCGATCGACTGCGCCCTCTTCGTCGTCGCAGCAGACAGCGGATGGATGCCACAGACGGAAGAGCATGCTGCGGTTCTCGACCTTCTCGGTGTCGATCGCGGCGTCATTGCAGTGACCAGGATCGATCTCACCGACGACGACACGACGGAACTTGCCATTCTCGAGATCGAGGAGCAGACGGAGGGGACGTCCCTGGAGGGATGGCCGATCATCCCCGTCAGCTCACCGACAGGCGCAGGCTTGACGGAACTCATGCGCGCGATCGAGGTCGTCCTGGACACGCGGAACCCGTCGAACCTCCCTTTCAGGATGTGGGTCGACCGATCGTTCACCATCGCCGGAGCGGGACAGGTCGTCACGGGGACCATCACTTCGGGATCGGTCGCGGTCTCCGACGAGCTCGAGATCCAGCCGTCGGGAGACCGGGTGCGCGTCCGCGGTATCCAGCACCACGGTCGCGACGTGTCGTCCTCGGTTGGAGGCTCGCGAACCGCGATCAACATCTCGGGGGCGAGCATCGCACTCGAGCGGGGCGATCTCATGGCAGCACCGGGTACTGCGCTGGCGACGACACGGGTGCTCATCGAACTCCAACCTGCCCGAACCGTCGGTGCGATCCCTGACAGGGGGGCTTTCCACCTCCACGTCGGAACGGCGAGTCGGCCGGCGCAGCTACGAAGGCTTGGAACGTCGTCGGCCTTCATCGCGCAGCTGGTCGACCCCGTCGCCGCAACGGTCGGGGATCGAATCATTGTGAGGGATTCGGGTCGCCGGGCAGTCGTCGGTGGTGGCCGGATCCTCGATCCCATCCCGGTACAGCGTCCACGAAGCGGTGAGGTCGATCGACTGCTCGAAGCGATCGATGGAGATCCCGATCAGCGCGCCGACGCGCTCATCGATGTACACGGGATGGTCCCAACGCGGACCGCAGTGGCGGCCGCTGGTGGCGGACACCCTGTCGACGCCGTGGCGGCGGGAAGCTTCTCCGTTTCGCCGGCGGAATTGTCAAGCATCGGCGAAATGGCGGCGACCGAAACCGCCGCGTTCCATGCGCGCAACCCCGTCAGACCCGGTATCCCGAAGCCCGAGCTCGCGTCCAGGCTCGGTGTGCCTCCACCCGTTCTGGACGCCGCGATCGCAGCATCATCCGAACTTGCTGAGGAGACTGGCTCCGTGATGGTTCGAGGTTTCACGAACGAGATCTCGATCGCAGACGAGGCGCGAATCGATGCAGCGATCGCGGCGATAGGCGCATCCTTCGATGTGCCACGATTCGGCACGCTCGATATCGATACCGAGCTCGCACACGTCATGCTGAGGCGGGGGGATGTGGTGCGGGTCGCGGACGATCTGGTGTTCACCTCGTCGCAGGTCGACGAGATACGCCGACGAGTCGCTGAGCTTCCTGACGGCTTCACCGTCTCTGAGTTCAAGGATCGCTTCGGGATGTCGAGGCGGCAGGCGGTGCCGACCCTCGAATGGCTCGACTCGATCGGGCGCACGCGGCGGAGCGGGGACGGACGGATCGTCCGAGGCTGATTCAGCCTGTACGCGTCAGGTGGAGCCTCCGCTCCGTTTCCGTGAGTCCGCCCCAGATTCCATAGGGCTCGCGGATGGACATCGCGTAGTCGCGACACTCGTCAACGACCGGACAGATCTGACAGACCGCCTTGGCACGGATCTCGCGCCGTTCGCGTTCATCCTTGCGTTCCTGGGTACTCGGAGGGAAGAAGAGGTGGGAGTGGTTTCCGCTGCAGAGTGCGACAGGCTGCCAGGAACGATCTGGTGACATCGGGGTGTCCTTCTCCCTCGGGGCGTTGCGTGGCCATGCCGCCAGCACGGACCGCAGGTGAACCTAACCCCGAGTTCGGCTCCCGTCCAGACAAATTGTGCCAGAACCCCTAGTTTTTTTCCCGTGGGTCCCCGGCGAGGGGATCGACCTCGAGAAGCAGACCGGTGACGCCGACGATCTCTGCCGGTGCGCCCGCCGAGATTTCAACACCGCGGTCTGCCGTCGCTCGCCACCGCGCTCCGTCCACGACGACGACACCGACGGGACCGAGGGTGTCGACGACGAGACACCGTTGACCGATCAGCACTTCCCGACCAACCGTCGGCGTCGCGAATCGACCACGTACAACGGTTGTGAGGGCGTACCAGACGAAGATCGCCGACGAAGCCGTCGCAAGGGTGACCATCCACACTGCGGGCGGATATGCCGGTCGGCTCGTCGTGAAGAACACCCCTCCGGCGAAGACGAGGGCCGTCCCAACGACCGCACGCCAGTCGATACGGTTCTGAACGAACCCCCAGACCTGCGTTCCGGTGCCGACGACGACGAGACCGACGGCCGGCCACCACATGGGAAGGGTCGCCATGCCGTAGCCAGCCAGGATGAGGGATGTTCCCGCAACGAAGGCCATGAGGCCGGTTCCCGCTGCATAGAACTCGAACACCGCAAAGGCGAGGGCGAACACGAGGAACAAGAACGCCGTTTCCGGGCGAGCCCCGAGCCTCAGGAACCTGTCGAGCAGGCCTGGCTTGATGAAACGTACCTGGCGGTTGAGGACCGCAGACTCCTGACCATCGAGCGTCTGTGTCGTCGCAGTGTCCAGCGTGAATGATTCGCCACCACGCTGGACGACCTCACCATCGAGGGACACGAGGAGTTGGCCGAGCGCAGGATCGACCCTGTCGACAAAGCCAACGACCATGGTCCCCGCCTCGACGGTGATCGTGCCATCGTCGAGTAGTTCGACCGCAGCCGCAGATCCGTCGACGTCATCGCCAGGGCGAAGGGTTTCTGGGTTTCGATCGCCCCGCTGGACTTCGGGATCCAAGTAGCCGATCGTGACTCCGGGTGCGGCCGATCTGATATCTGCGTGGTTCACCACAGCGGCGGCTCCGCCGTACGCGACCGCTGGGTTGGGACCCACCCAGGCGATGACTGGCGCCGGAGCGCTCACGATGGCATCGGTCAGCTCGGTGAGAGCTCCCGATGACACGCCTGGGCTGTCGATCTTCAGGACGTACATGTGGGCTGGATTGTTGGCGATCGTCCCGATGACGAAGTCGATCGCCAACTGATCGATCGGGTCGCCGAGCTCGATCACGACGATGGGGTCGCCCGCAGCATCCTGGGCAACGGCCGCCCCGCCGACCATCACACCTGCCGTGAGAAGTCCCACAATGATCAACCGGATGCGCATCCGCAGAGGGTAGGAAGCTCGCGGAGCTCGCTTCGCTCGCAGTATTTGGTACTTGGTACTTGGCACCGCCGAGCGAAGCGAGGCCCTGTACTCTTGCGCCATGACCACTGTGCTCCTTGTCGCTGACCATCGTTCGACGATCGACCGCGTCCATGCTGCCCTTGGGGTGCCCGGCCTGACGGTCATCGACCATGAGGATCCTGAGACCGCTGCAGCGACGGCGTATGAACTCGATGTCGACAGTGTGCTCGTTGACATGCAGGTCGGGTCCATGGGGGCGATGGCGGTTACGAGATCGGTCAGGGGCGCTGCCGGTGACCACGATCCCATCCCGGTGACGATCCTTCTCGATCGCGAAGCCGATGGGTTCCTCGCCGGGAGATCTGGGGCGGCCGCCTGGTTGATGAAGAGTGCCCCTGCCTCGGACCTGCGCGAGGCAGTTGCGGGAGTCCGGGCATCGTGACGCGTCGCGGTCAGGAGCCTGCGAGTACGAAGTCCCGGTTGGGACACCGATGACGTCCGAGATGGCCATCTACCTGGCAATCCTCACCGTCTGCACGATTTCGTCAGGGTTCTTCTCAGGAAGCGAGACCGCCCTGATCGGCATCTCGAGGGAACGAGTGCACATCCTCGCAACCGAGGATCACCGCGGGAAGCGCCTCGAGCAGCTCGTGTCACAACCTGAGCGGATGCTGTCGACGCTCCTCGTCGCCAACAATGTCGTCAATGTCCTCTCCGCGTCGGTGGCAACGATCCTCTTCGTGTCCCTGATCGGCGAGACATGGGGACCGTGGTTGGCAACGGCGGTGATGACCGCCGTGCTGCTCGTCTTCGGTGAAATCACACCCAAGACGATCGCCGCACGACACCCTGAGAAGTTCAGCCTCAGGGTCGCTCCGATGATCTGGAACCTGTCCAAGGTCCTCGCACCCATTGCATCGTTCTTCTCTGCTATCACCCGCGGCCTGCTTCGCCTGCTCAGGGTGGATGTGGGAACGGGGGACAACGGTGTGACCGAGGACGACATCCGCGCCCTTGCCGCGCTTGGCCAGCGCGGCGGACAGATCGAGGAAGCCGAGCGAGAGATCATCGATGCCCTCTTCCACCTCGCCGACCGATCGGTGCGAGAGGTGATGACGCCCCGTCTCGACATCGTGACCCTCGGACTCCCCTTGACAGCTGCAAAGGTGCGAGAAGCCGTCTCGGAGAATGGTCACTCCCGATTCCCGGTGACGGCGTCCGACCTCGATGACCTGCTCGGCATCATCCATGTGAAGGACGTTCTCCAGAACCCGAGGTCCGAGGCCATGCGGGATCTCTCTCCCCTCCTGCGTCCCCCCAACTACGTACCCGAGACCATGTCCGTGCTCGACACCCTTGGTGAGATGAGGGCACGCCGGTATGCCATGGCGGTCGTCGTCGACGAGCATGGCGGGGTAGAGGGCATCGTCACGATCAAGGACCTCGTCTCCGAGCTCGTCGGGGAACTGCAGGATGAATTCGATCCGGGAACACCAGCCGTGACCCGCCTTGGTCCTGACACCTGGATCGCGGACGGTCGGCTCGACATCGACGATCTCGAAGGGGAGATCGCAGAGAACCTCACCGACGGTCCGTACTCGACGGTCGGCGGATTCATCATGGCGCTCTTCGGCAAGGTACCCACCGAGGGCGACCGGGTCACAGAGAACGGGTTCCGCTACACCGTGGTGGCGATGGATCGCCAACGGGTCGACCGCGTGCGAGTGGAGAGAGTCTCCTAGCGCGATAGACTCCGTGCTCCCTTCGGGACGTGGCGCAGCTTGGCAGCGCGCATCGTTCGGGACGATGAGGTCGTCGGTTCAAATCCGACCGTCCCGACTACGAGCCCCTCCGTATGGAGGGGCTTCGTTGCGTCAGGTACCGGTGAAATCGGGACGTCGCTTCTCCATGAATGCAGACACACCTTCGTAGAAGTCGTGTGTTCCGGCTGCCGCCATGATGCCAGCAGCCTCAGCCGCCATCTGAGCTGTCGGGTCAACGCCGAGTGAAGCCCGGACGAGGCTTCTCGCCCGCACATATGCCATCGTCGGACCAGAAGCCAGCTGTGAGGCGAGTGTCTCCACGGCTGCGTCAAACTCGTCGGCGGTCACAACCGCGTTGACGACTCCGAGGTCAGCTGCCTCCTGCGCCGACAATCGACGGTTTGTGAGGATCATCTCCATGGCTCGTCTGGTGCCAACGAGCCGAGGGAGGGACCATGTACTCGATCCGTCGGGGGAAACCCCGATCCCCGTATAGGCCATCGTGAAGATCGCCGACTCGACAGCGATGGCGAGGTCCGTTGCCATCGCAAGCCCCATGCCTGCGCCAGCCACCACGCCGTTGATCGCTGCGATCGTCGGGAACGGAAGGTCGAGCATCCGACCAACGGCACCGTGCAGACCGGCAAGGATCGATCGCATGACCTCATCGGGATCGTCGCGATTGTCGTAGAACGACTGGACGTCTCCGCCAGCCGAGAACCCCCTACCGGTCCCTGTGAGCACGAGGCAGCGAATCGATCCTTCAGCCGCGAGGTCGGCGAACGCGGCATCGAGGTCTGCGGCCATCGCCGCCGAGAGGGCGTTCATCGAACCGGGATCATTCAGTCTGACGGTTGCCACCGTCCCTTCGACCGTGACAACGATGCGTGGTTCCTGAGTCATGGGTCCTCCTCCCAACGAGCCGTACCGTAGGCCCCAACCAGCAACTCGTTTTCGTCCACGGGAGGTCTCGATACCGAATGAGGAGGATGACTGTGCTCTCCGTCTTCACCAGGGACCTCCGCGTCAACGACAACCCTGCACTCGATGATGCAGGTGGGGGCGTTGTTCCGCTCTTCGTCGGCGACCCGAGGATCGAACGACTCCATGGCTCACCGAATCGGCAGGCGTTCCTCGCCGAATCCCTGCATGACCTGGATCGGAGCATCGACGAGATGGGAGGCAGACTCCTCCACCGTCGAGGTCCATGGGTCGACACCGTCTTGCTGACCGCTGCCGAGGCTGGAGCATCAGAGATTCGCGTCGCGCTCGACGTCTCTGCAACCGCCCAGACGAGGATCCGGGAACTCCGTGCAGGGACGGACATCCCGGTAGTCCTCCTCGACTCGATCACCGTCGCTTCCCCGACTTCCGCAGCGCCGTCAGGTGTCGACTATTCACAGGTGTTCACGCCCTACTTCCGTCGGTGGGTGGACGCACCCCGACGATCGCTCGCGACAACGCGGGCGAGACTCGCCGACCATGCCCTTGTGGGTGATCCACTTCCGGAGATCCCCGTTGCCGGAACATCACCGGATCGCCAGGTCGGGGGTGAAGCAGCCGGGCGCGCTCGGCTCGACGAATGGCTCCCGCGGTCTCGCGCATACGACGAATCCCGCAACGCGCTGCCCGACGATGGAACATCGCGACTGTCCGCGGACCTGCATTTCGGCACCCTGTCAGCGCTCGAGGTGGTAACCCGCTCCGAAGGTATCGGTGCTGACGCCTTCGTGCGACAAATGGCATGGCGCGACTTCAACCATCAACTCCTGTTCCACCGACCCGAAGTGGCGAAACACGACTTCCGCGATTCCAACCCGCGCTGGACAGATGACGCCGACGGCCTCGGAGCATGGCGCACCGGCACCACCGGGTTCCCGGTGGTCGACGCCGCGATGCGTCAGCTACTCCATACCGGCTGGATGCACAACCGAGCACGCATGATCGCGGCAAGCTTCCTGACCAAGGATCTGATGATCGATTGGCGGCTTGGTGCCCGATGGTTCATGACGTGGCTGACCGACGGCGATGTCGCCAACAACCAGCTCGGCTGGCAATGGGTAGCCGGTACCGGTACCGACGCCAATCCCACGCGCATCTTCAACCCAACGATCCAGTCCAAGCGGTTCGACCCCGATGGCACCTACATCCGGAGGTGGATTCCGGAACTGAGCGAGATCGAAGGACCAGACATCCATGATCCCCCACCGCTCACCCGGGCCGCAATGGGCTACCCGCTCCCCATCGTCGACCACCGCGAGGCCATTCGGGACTTCAAGGCCGCACGGGGGTACCGATAGCGAATCCCCTGTCGTCGGGCCCCCGAGGAAGGCGAGCACGGCACCCCATCTGGCGTCGCGCCCACGGTGGAGGCGACCTCGTCCCTAGCGGAGCAGGAGCTCGGCGAGTTCCACAGCGTTGAGAGCCGCGCCCTTGCGAAGGTTGTCGCCGATCGCAAACAGGCTGATACCTCCGAGGTGCCCGATTGTCTCCCTGAGTCGCCCGATCAGGACGTCATCGATACCTGCAGAGTCGAGGGGAGTCGGAACCTTCGTGTCGTCCCACAGCTGGGTGCCGGGAGCCTCGCCAAGGACAGCAACCGCTTCATCGAGGTCGACGGGGCGATCGAACCACATGCTGGCAGCGATCCCATGCCCGACCATCACCGGAACGCGTACGCAGGTCGGTTCCACCTTGATGTCGCCACGCTCGAGGATCTTCCGTGTCTCGTGGACGAGCTTCCACTCCTCGTCCGTGTAGCCAGCCTCCGCGATGGAACCGGCCAGGGGGAGCACGTTGTAGCCGATGGGCCTGGCGTACAACTCGCCTCCGGGATCGGACCAGTCACCAACGGCGAGACCATCGCGATTGGCATTGAAGTGATCGATCTCCTTGGCGAGTTGCGTCATACCGGTCTGACCTGACCCCGACACGCTCTGGTACGACGTGGCGATCATCGTTCGCAGCCCAGCGGCCTTGTGAAGTGGCCCTGCGGCCATCATGACTGCCATCGTGGTGCAGTTGGGATTGGCCACGATTCCCTCATGGTCGCCGATGGCGTGGTCGTTCACGTTTGCGACCACCAGGGGAACCGCTGGGACCATCCGGAACGCAGACGAGTTGTCGATCACGGTGACTCCCGCCGCAGCGAATTGCGGCGCGTACTCCTTCGAGCGTGCACCGCCCGCCGAGAAGAGGGCGATGTCGATTCCATTCGGGTCGGCAGTCTCGAGATCTTCGATCGTGACCTCTCCCCACGCAGTGTCGAGTGTGAGGCCTGCCGACCTCGCAGAAGCGATGAGTCTGAGATCCGAAACGGGGAACCCACGCTCTGCGAGGATCGAGACCATCGTCGTCCCGACGGCACCGGTCGCACCGACCACAGCCACTCTGGGAGAGCTGAAAGTCTTCATATCGAATCCTCGTCGAGTCCGAGCCCACCGTGCAGGGCGGTCACAGCTTCGTCGATCGAGGCACCGTCGACGACGCAGGAGATCCGAATGGGGGACGTCGAGATCATCTGGATGTTGATCCCACGATCGGACAGGATCCGGAACATGCGGGCGGCAATGCCGGACTCCGTCTTCATGCCGATACCAACGACGGACACCTTGGCGATGCTGGTATCGATCGATACACCGCCAGCCGATACCTCGGCGGCGACCGCCTCGGCCTCGGCTCTCGCGAGGTCGACGGATTCCATGGGGACCGTGAAGGAGATGTCGGTGGTGCCGTCCTGGGAAACGTTCTGCACGATCATGTCGACGTTGATTCCGGCCGCTGCGAGCGGTTCGAACAGCGACGCCGCGACTCCTGGCGTGTCGGGGACTCCATAGACCGTGACCTTGGCTTCGCCTGCGTCGTGGGCGATTCCCCTCACAACGGCTTGTTCCATCGTTTCCTCCTTGACCCAGGTTCCCTCGGCATCGTGGAACGATGAGCGAACGTGGATGGGGATATTGAAGCGTCTCCCGAACTCAACCGACCGTGGCATCAGCACACCTGCGCCTGCAGACGCGAGCTCGAGCATCTCCTCGAAGGTCACCTCGTCGAGCTTGCGTGCATTGGCGACGGTTCTGGGGTCAGCGCTGAAGACCCCGTCGACGTCCGTATAGATCTCACAAAGCTCGGCATCGAGGGCAGCAGCAAGGGCGACAGCCGTCGCGTCGGATCCTCCGCGGCCAAGGGTGGTGACGTTCTTCGTGTCCGGATCAACACCCTGGAAGCCGGCGACGATGACCACATGGCCCTGCTCGATACCCTCACGAACCCGATTGGCCTTGATCTCGACGATCTCGGCGTGGCCGTGGCGACCCGTCGTGAGTATCCCGGCCTGGGATCCTGTCAGGCTGAGTGCGGGAACACCGAGATCCTGGATGGCCATAGCGACGAGGGCCATGGTGACCCGCTCACCGGCAGTGAGGAGCATGTCCAACTCCCGAGGATGGGTGTTGAGGGATACCTCCGTGGCCAGTGCGAGGAGCTCATCAGTCCCCTTTCCCATGGCGCTGACGACGGCAACGACTTGGTTTCCCTGCTTGTAGGTGTCGACGATCCTCGCCGCGACATTGCGGATCCGCTGGGCGTCAGCGACCGAGGTACCACCGAATTTCTGGACGATCAGGGACATCGCTCGATTGTAGGTGTATAGGGGATCTGCCCATACCATCGCCCGATGCCCACACCCCGCATCCTCGCCCTCACGGTCGTGCTCGCCGTCGCTGTCTCAGCGTGCTCGTCGTCCGGCGATGCCTCGGATTCCTTCGAAGGGACATCGACGACCTCCGCTCCTGACACCACGGGCACCGTCACACCAACGACGGTTCCACTCGAGTCGGTGCCAAGCAATTACGTCGGGTACCTCCACCAGCCCACCGCATGCAGCGCCGACCAGCCTGACCCCGCCGTAGCCATGCAGTTCGACGGACCAGGCAACGCCAACGTGAGCGGCCAGGTGATGGTGACCCTCAACACCTCGTGCGGACAGATCGACCTCGCCCTCGACGCGGCCGCCGCCCCCGAGACGGTGAACTCGTTCGTATATCTCGCGGAGCAGGGATATTTCGACGGGACCGTCAGCCATCGGATCCTCCCCGGCTTCATGATGCAGGCCGGTGACCCAACCGCGACGGGGCGCGGCGGCCCCGGATACACCATTCCCGACGAGCTGCCTGCAACCGCTGACTACCGACGCGGAGTCGTCGCCATGGCAAACGCCGGGGCAGGATCGGCGGGCAGCCAGTTCTTCATCCTTTTCGGCGATGCACCGTGGCTCCCTCCCAGTTATACGATCTTCGGCGAGGTGACGCAGGGTTTCGAGGTCCTCGATGCCATCGAGCAGATCCCGCTCGGTCAAGGACCTGCGAGCGCCGATTCGCAGCCGTCGACCCCACTCAATTCGCTCTACATCGAGTCCATCACCATCACCCGGTAATCTCCCGACTATGGCAACGGACAAGAGGGAACGCCAGCGGGCCAACCGTGAGGCGAAGCAGGCAGTGGAAGCGAAGAAGTCGAAGCGAAGGCAACGCTTCGATCTCGTCAAGCGATGGGCGATCTACACGGCGATCTTCCTCGCCGCGCTGTTCGTTCTCTGGCTCCTGACAAACTGACGGTGAAGGTCGACCTCCACCTCCATTCGAGTGTCTCGGATGGAACGGAGACACCTACGGAACTGATTGCTGCGGCGGCAGCCGAAGGCGTCGGCGTCCTTGCCCTCACCGACCATGACACGCTCGACGGTCTCGATGAGGCCTCCGCTGCTGCAGCGGTCCACCGCATCAGGCTCATCCGCGGCGTCGAGCTTTCCGTCGACCACAACGACGCAAAGATGCACATGCTCGTCTACTTCTTCGACGACGATGGTGCGCCATTCGAGCGCCGGCTCGCGTCGTTGCGTGACGGCAGGGTCGAACGCAACGTGCAGATCGTGGCCAATCTCAACGACCTTGGATACGACGTCACCCTTGCCGACGTCCAACGCCATGCCCTCGGACCATCGGTCGGACGGCCGCACATCGCCGATGCGCTGGTCGAGAAGGGCTACTTCTCGGCGCGGAACGAGGTGTTCGAGCATCTTCTCCATGACGGCGGCCCCGCATATGTCGAACGAGATCGGATGACGGCGAGCGAGGCGATCTCCCTGGCGCGTTCATGTGGGGCCGTACCCGTCATCGCCCACCCTGCCACCATCGGCGTCCCCGAGGATGGGTTTGGGCCGCTCTTCACCGAGCTCCGCGACATCGGACTCGGAGGCATCGAGTCTCATCACCCGATGCAGGCCGTTCCGCTGCGCCACCACCTCACGACGATCGCCCATGCCCTCGGCATGGCTTCGACGGGCGGGTCGGACTACCACGGTGTCGACAAACGCGAGTATCGCATCGGGATCGGGAGCGGTGACCTCGCCGTACCCCTCGCCTCGGTTGACGAACTCGATGCGCAAAGGGCCAATTAACCCTTCACGGGCCTTGTTCGGAAGCCGATAAGGAAGCCGAAGGAGCCATCGATGATCGCGATACCGAATCGGGCGCCAATCGCCTATGACGATCTCCGTCGTCCGTACAACGTCGTGCGCGCCGGCGGGGCCGTTGCCTTCGTCATCGGTATCGTCGTGTGGTCTGTCATCAACGGATCGTCCACTGCGTGGCTGCTCGGTATCCCTGCCGTGGCCGTGGCCATCGACGCTGTCTATCGAAGGTCCAACGAGGCCGCCACGGCGCTTCCCGGACTGGTGATCGACACGACAGCGATAGGGATCGCCATGGCCATACGTGGACCGGAGGCGGGAGTCCACGCGGTAGCCATCATGACCGTTCTCGTGACGGCCGCCATCCTCCTCCCAGCCGTGCAAGCGACCATCATGGTGATGTACGCCGTTGCATGGTCAGCCACGACAACGCTCATCGCGAACGCCTTCGATCCCTCCTTCCTGTCGATCATTGGTGAAACCCACATCGTCATCATCGACACAATCACGATCAGCGTCTTCATCGCGGTCTCAGCCTTCGTACTGTTCCTCGCCGTTCGTGTCATCCTCGCTGCCCAGGATCGGCAGGCGGAGGCCCTCGCCCAGGAACGCAGGGCGGTACAGCTCAAGAACGAATTCGTGTCGATGGTCAGCCACGAGCTCAGGACACCCCTGACCGGTATCGCTGGGTTCACCGACACGCTCGCAGAGACATGGACCACCCTCCCGAGTCGAGACGTCGACGAGTTCCTGGCGATCATGGGTCATGAAACCGATCACCTGTCGAACCTCGTCGAGGACATCCTCGTGATCCCAAGGCTGGAGGCAGGACAGCTTCGGCTTGATCCAACGGAACTCGACCTCGCCGTGGAGACCCACACCGTCGCCGCAGTGGTGTTCAGCGACACCGACTACTCCGTCGCGATCCCCTCAGGTGTCACGGTATGGGCCGATCGCACTCGCCTTCGCCAAATCCTTCGGAACCTCCTCGAGAACGCCAAGAAGTACGGGGGTGACCAGGTCTTGATCGAGGGCGAACTCGCTGCCGCCGGTCTGTACACGGTCTCGGTCTCAGACAACGGTCGCGGAGTCGCGGCCGACGACCGCAACCGGATCTTCCAGCACTTCGAGCAATTGTCGACGGGCGATGCCCGCATCCAGCAGGGCGTAGGGTTGGGGCTGCCGATAGCGAGGAAGCTCGCACGAGCGATGGGGGGCGACCTCTGGTACGAGGAGAGGTTCCCTGTGGGCGCAAAGTTCCGATTCACGGTGCGCGTGTCTCCGAACACTGCTGACGGAGAAAGCGATGCGATCCTCCACGCCCGATCGGCGCCGTGACGCTGCGACGCACGAGATCCGCTGACGACGAACCCCGAGCGGTTCGCACCGTGGCTGGACGCAATCGGTAGCCTCTGGTGGTGCTCCCCTACAACATCCACCATGTAGCAATCGCCGTCCCCGACCTCGACGAGGCCCTTGCTGGGTTTCGCGATCTCTACAACGTCGAGCCGGTGAGTAGGGAGGTCATCGAGAGTCAGGGGGTCGAGGAAGCGATGATCGCCATCGGAGGGTCACACATCCAACTGCTGCGGCCCCTCACCGAGGACAGCCCCGTGGGTCGCTTTCTCGACACGCACGGTCAGGGCATGCACCACATCGCCTTCGCCGTCCCTGACATCGTGGCAGCCCTCGAGCACCTCTCAGCCCAAGGGGCGCGTCTGATCGATACGGAGCCTCGCATCGGTGGTGGCGGCCATCTGATCGCCTTCGTTCATCCGCGGGAGACAGCCGGTACGCTGATTGAACTCGTCGAGGTCAACCATGGCTGAGAACATTGCCATCACCGGTGGTGCAGGAGCTGAGGATGCAGCAGCCATCGCTGCCGTCATCGGAGCCATCGAAGCCGAAGAGAAGGCAGCACTCGCTGCGAGCAGGCGCCGAATGCCGAGGAGCCAGTGGATCGAAGCCGGTCGGCCCCTCGAGCACACCGCGCCGACAGACCCTCGCGAGCATGCGAAGCGCCCCGGGCAGATTCCAGAGGATGATCCGCACTTCTAGCGGACCGCCATGGCATTCTGCCAACCCCAAACGGTGGTACCGGACAGGTAGCATTCGGGGACGCCATCGATGAGGACCGCATGAACCCTGTCATCTGCTCGATCGCCCGAACCCCCATCGGCCGATTCGGCGATGCCTTCTCGCCGCTCAGCGCAATGGACCTCGGAGGCGTCGCGATCCGCGGGGCCCTCGATCGGGCAGGTTTGACACCCGCAGCCGTGGACGAGGTGATCTTCGGCCATGTTCTCCAGGCAGGCCAAGGACAGATCACCTCACGACGGGCAGCGGTCAACGCTGGAATCCCGATGACGGTTCCGGCCATGACGATCAACAAAGTGTGCCTGTCGGGTATGACTTCGATTCAGGAGGCGGCAAACCACATTCGGCTCGGCGAGTCGACCTTCGTGGTCGCCGGGGGGATGGAATCGATGACGAATGCCCCCTACGTCCTGCCAGGGGCACGTGCCGGCTGGCGACTCGGTGACCAAACGGCGGTGGACGTCCTCACCCACGACGGTCTCCTCTGCGCTTTCGATGGATGCATCATGGGCGAATCATCCGATCGCAAGAACGATGATCTCCACATCGGACGCACCGAACAGGACGAGTGGTCAGCTGAATCACATCGAAGAGCTGCACACGCGACGGACTCCGGCGCGTTCGCCAAGGAGATCGTGAGCGTCGATGTCCCCCAGCGGCGGGGCGATCCCCTCGTGATCAGCGAGGACGGGGGTTTCCGCAGGGACGCAACCATCGAATCCCTTGGCGGTCTCCGACCGGCGTTCAATCCCGGCGGAACGATCACGGCAGGGAATGCCTCACAGATCTCCGACGGGGCAGCGGCTGTCGTGGTTGCCCAACGAGCGGCCGCGGAGGCGGCAGGGCTTCCGATCATCGCCGAGATCGTCGCATACGGACAGGTCGCAGGACCGGACGCAACATTGCATGAACGACCCGCCGAGGCACTCAGCGTCGCCCTCAAACGTGCCTCGCTCAAGGCATCCGACCTCGACCTGATCGAGATCAACGAAGCGTTCGCGTCGGTTGCCCTGTGGTCATCAAGGATGCTTGGCGTTGATCACGATCGGGTCAACGTCAATGGCGGAGCCGTGGCCCTCGGTCATCCACTTGGCGCCACAGGTGCACGCATCGTCGTCACGCTGATCAATGCCCTCAGGGAGACCGGTGGCCATCTGGGAGGGGCAGCTCTGTGCGGGGGCGGCGGCCAGGGGGATGCGCTGATCGTGAGGATGCTCTGATGCAGGTCGCCAGCTACCTCCCTGACCGGAACCTCGCCCTCGAACTCGTCAGGGTCACTGAAGCGGCAGCCATCTCGGCGGCGAGGGAACAGGGACGGGGCGACAAGAACATCGTCGACCAGGCAGCCGTGGACGCGATGCGCCAGGTACTGGCCAGAACGGACATCGACGGGATCGTGGTGATCGGCGAGGGTGAGAAGGATGAAGCCCCGATGCTGTACAACGGCGAACGCGTCGGGAACGGGAACCCTCCGCTCGTTGATGTCGCCGTCGACCCCGTCGATGGAACGCGCCTGACAGCAGAGGGTCGAGGGGGAGCCCTTGCCGTCATCGCTCTGGCAGAGCGTGGGTCGATGTATGCACCGGGAAGTCTCGTCTACATGGACAAGCTCGCCGTTGGAGAAGACGCGGCAGGGAAGGTCGACATCAACGCCCCCGTACTTCACAATCTTCAGCAGGTTGCCAAGGCCAACGGCAAGGAGATCAACGAGGTCACAGCCGTGATTCTCGACCGCCCGAGGAACGCCGAGTACATCAGGCAGGTCCGTGAGGCGGGAGCTCGGATCTCGCTGATCAGCGATGGAGACATCCAGGGGGCGATCACCACGGCGATCCACGGCAACGGGCTCGATGTTCTCTTTGGTATCGGGGGTTCGCCTGAAGCAGTGACGACCGCTTGTGCCATGGCCGCCCTCAGGGGTGAGATCCA
>JAQAZV010000146.1:0-3035 GCA_032127155.1 Acidimicrobiia bacterium | reverse complement strand
GGAGTGTCGTTCTCCTTGGCGTCACCCATGAAGCGCAGTGCCTCCGGCAGGATCTCCTCGTCGACCGTCTTCATCCGTTCGCGGGTGAGCGGGCCGGTGTCTTCGATACGTTGGGTACCGTCGCCGTTGGCCCACGAGTGGATCACGCCGCGCGGTCCGAACTTCCTTCGGAAGTCCGGGAACTCCTCCTCGCTCGGATAGTCGTCCTGTTCCGGTTCTTCCTCGGCGTTGAGGTGGTAGAGGTTGCCGAAGAACTCGTCGAAGCCGTGCATCGTCGGCAGGAACTCATCCTTGTCTCCGAGGTGGTTCTTGCCGAACTGACCGGTGGTGTAGCCCTCGGCCTTGAGCGCAGTGGCGATCGTGGGATCCTCGGCACGCAGCCCGATGTCGGCGCCTGGGAAGCCGACCTTGGTGAGACCGGTCCGGTACGGGTTCTGACCGGTGATGAACGCTGCTCGCCCGGCCGTGCAGCTCTGCTCGCCGTAGTAGTCGGTGAACCGCACACCTTCGGCGGCGATGCGGTCGATGTTGGGTGTGCGGTACCCCATCAGCCCGTCGCTGTAGCACGACAGGTTCGAGATCCCGATGTCATCTCCCCAGATGACCAAGATGTTGGGCTTGCCGTTGGGCACCGATGTCTCCTCGTGGTGGAATGGGGATGAAACCTAGTCCAACCGCGCCGACGCCGCGACGATCTCCTCACATGATGTATTTGTCGTCGAGCTTGCATCGGACGGCACCGACCTCAGTACCTGAGGCAGCCCGTGGCCCCGGTCAGCCCCACGGAACCTCCACACTCGCCTCGCCCCCGCATCGGCGAGGGGAGTAGGTACCCGGCCGAAACATGTGCACTGGGGCTGGAAGGCAGCCGCCATACGGTGGATGATGGTGGGAGGAAAGGAGCCTCCCGTGAGGCACCGGTCGGCACTCATGGCGCTGTGTCTGGCGCTGGCCGTCGGGTCATGCTCGTCCGTCGATGATGTGACCGCGCCGACCGCTACCACGCCCGTGGTGCCTCAGGCGACTACGCCAACGACGGCGATCCCGCCATCGACCACGACGTCCGCACCATCAACATCCACACAGCCTCCCGAGACCACAACGACCACGTCGTTCCACGGTGCATTCGCCCCTCCGCTGCCGTTCGTCGCTCCCCTGCCGACGGCGACCGGTGGGGGTTCCGGTTGTGCGCCGGGACCGGGCCCACTTCCCGACGGCGTGTGGTTCGGATTCATCGACGGCATCAGCGAGGACTCAATTGACTTCGACCTCGCATGCTTCGCGGCCTGTGATCCTGGCGCAGGGTTCGTGATCCGCAACGACAACCCTGCAGGGAGAACCGTCGTCGTTCGCGATGGTGCGGTCGTCATCTTCGAGAATCCTGACGGCGACGACTGGTTCGATAGCTTTGACGGGTACCAGGGATACGAGGACGCTGACCTGCACAACGATGTGTGGATCTACGTAAACGACGGAGCCGTCACCCACATCGTGGAGCCCGCGTCGACCCGTGGCTGCCGGTCCTCCGCGATCGATGTGGAGTGGACCACCGAGTTGCCGCTCGCCCAGGGTATCGCCTTCAACGATCTCGGCCTGCTCGCCGTCGCGGCTGACGGAAGCGCTGACAACCGCTTCTACCTGCGCTCCAGCGGCTGGTCGTCGTCGGATACCGTTCGCGGTGAGGCAGCCACCGGGTGGGAGGGCTGGACGGTGGCGGGATCAGGCAACGCCGTTGCATTCGGAGCCACCGTGTCGCGATGGTCGGGGTCGTCGTGGTCGACCCAGGCCTTCAACACCCTTGGCGAGATGGTCCACGTCCTCGACATGTCCGAAGACCGGGTGCTCATGGCAGGCACCTCCGGCGATCAAGCCCAGGCGTACGTCCTCACCCGGTCAGGGAGTGCTTGGGCCACCGACACGATCACTATCGGCAGCACCGACTCGTGGCAGACCTGGTCGGGCACGATCTCGGGGATGACATTCGCCGTCGCTGACACCGGTATGGATACGGCGGACGGCCGCGGCACGGTGCAGATATACGACCTCGATGGCGCCGAATGGACACGGACAGCGACGATCAAGGATCCCTGGCACCGCGATGACTGGGGTGGCAACTGGGGCAGCTCCGTGGACATGGATGGGGACCTCCTCGTGGTTGGAGCTGACGGCGCCACCGCCGGACCTGGGACGCCAGGGGCGATCTACGCATATCACCGCACCCAAGGCGGCTGGGACGGGGAACTCGTGGGCGAAGGCGGCGAGGGCTTCGGGTTTGGCGCCCGCGTCGATGGCGACACCATCGTCGCTGCAGCATCGAGCGGAGATCGGGAAGCGACGGCATGGGTCTTCACGGTCGTTGACCGCGGCTGGTTGGGAACGCCGATTCAGGTGCCCATTGACGGTGACGAGGTCACAGACTGGGTATACGGCATCGACGTGGATGGTGACCTGATCGCCATCTCCACCCAATCCGGGCTGTGGATCGGTCGCATCATCCCCGTGGGATGAGCGAGGTCGGCATCGCGGACCTGATGCCCCCGGACCCGATCGGTCTTGGACACCCAGGTGACCAGCTCCACACCCCCGCTGAGGTCGGAGTAGCGTGACTTCGTGTCATCTGCCAACGGATCCGAACTGGCGGGCCTCCTGACCGGGGCGAGATCGTCCTACGCCACTCGGGCATGGACCGAGGCCTCCGAATCCTTCCGCACGGCAGATGCAATCGAACCTCTCGGTCCGGGCGACCTCGAGCTGTACGCCACCACGGCATTCATGCTCGGGAAGGTGCGCGAGATGCTCGAGATTCAGGAGCGCGCCCATCACGCCTATCTCGCCGAGGATGATCCGCTCCATGCGGCACGCGCCGCGCTGTGGCTGGCAACCAACCTGGCAAGCCGTGGAAAAGTCCCACAGGCAAGCGGGTGGGTCGAGGTCTCTGAGCGGCTCCTCCAATCAGCCCCCGAGGACTGTGTCGAACGCGGTTACCTACTGATGCCGAAGATGCTTCGCCACGTGATGGCAGACGAAATGGAGGA
>JAQAZV010000145.1:0-8449 GCA_032127155.1 Acidimicrobiia bacterium | reverse complement strand
TGACCGAATGCCCCGAACCCTCGAGGTGGGAACGCAGCTCCTCCTTCAGGGGGAACCCGGCATGATCTGCTCCGATGACGACTCGCACGATGCTCTCCGCTCGATGGTGGCCGTGTGGCGAGTTGAGCGTAGCCCCCTGCGGTTGGCGAGTCGCGCCGTAGCCTCCGATCCATGAAGCGCCTTGCCCTCGTCGCCATCCTTGCCGTCGGTACCGTCGTGGGGTGCTCGTCTGGGCCAGCTGCGCCGAGCCCTGAACCGACCCGTTCGGTATGCACCGACACGTACTGCATCGATGTTCCTGCAGGTTGGAGTGGCGAGGTCGGAGACACGTTCATCGCCTTCAACCATGAGGCATTGCCTGAGGGCACGTTCCTCACCTCGAACACGGTCGACATGGAGGCCATCGTGTCTGCTGCCGGTGGGACGTGGCCCGTTCCGACGAACGAGGTCGTCGAGGCCTTCTGGTCGCTGCTCGAGGATGTTGATGAGGGCGAACTTGTGCGTACCGAACGCATGGTTGGTGGAGCGTGGCGTTCCTGGGGTACCCATTCGACGGGGACGATGTGGTACTTCCTGATGCCGCTCGACGGTTCGCGGGCGATCGGCATCGAGCTCCGTGGGCCGAACGACTCCTGGGAGTCGCACGCCGATGTTGTTTTCGCATCCGTCGGGAACGCCGGCTGAGGAGTCAGGCGGCCGCGTGACCTCGGCCGAAAGGCACCGGCTAGGGGGGAGTCGACGTAACCTTCCCCGGATGTCCGATTCGATCCTCGTCCGCGGCGGCGAGCCGCTCCATGGGTCCGTTGCCATTCTCGGCGCCAAGAATGCCGTGCTGAAACACATGGTTGCGTCCCTGTTGGCACCGGGGACCCACACGATCGAGAACGTTCCGAACATTCTCGACGTCGCCATCATGGGGAGGGTCCTCGACCACGTCGGAGCCACCTGCGTCCGTTCAGGGCAGACGCTGACGATCGACGTGCCGGAGGAGCCGAATCCTGAGGCGCCCCTCGAGCTGGTGAGGCAGATGCGGGCTTCGATCCTGGTCCTCGGTGCGCTTCTGGCAAGAACAGGGGAGGCTCGCGTTGCTTTGCCCGGTGGCGATGACTTCGGTTCACGCCCGATCGACCTCCACGTCAGGGGGCTCGAGGCCCTCGGAGCAGAATTCGATCTGCGTCACGGTGTCCTCCATGCGTCGGCACCGGATGGACTCCACGGCGCCGAGGTGTTCCTCGAACTCCCTTCCGTGGGTGCGACGGAGAATCTGATGCTTGCTGCGGTCCTTGCCAAGGGGACGACGACAATCGGGAATGCGGCGAGGGAGCCCGAGCTGACCGACCTCGCCGAGTACCTCAGGAAGATGGGGGCAAAGATCGACGGCGCTGGCACCTCGACGATTGAGATCCATGGCGTTCCCGATCTCTCGCCAGCGGTTCACCGAACCGTTCCGGATCGACTGGAGGCAGGCACATACCTTGCGGCTGCCGCGATGACTCGTGGCATCGTCACCGTGACTGGTTGTCGCCCTGAGCATCTCCGCATGGAACTGCTCAAGCTCGAAGCGACAGGGTGCACCGTGGAGACCACAGAGACCAGCATCACCGTCGGCGGTCCCGAACGACCGGTGGCCGTGGACATAGCGACTCTTCCATTCCCCGGATTCCATACCGATATGCATCCTCAGCTCGTTGCCCTTCTTTCCGTTGCAGCAGGAACGTCCCTGGTGACCGAGAACATCTATTCGGGAAGGTTCCGGTACCTCGGCGAGCTCAATCGCATGGGTGCAGACATCGTCGCGGACGGTCAGCACGTCGTCATAAGGGGGGTCGACCAGCTGTCAGGCTGCGAGGTCGACGGCTGTGACATCCGGGCTGCGGCGGCCCTCACGATTGCTGCCCTCAGAGCGGACGGCGAGACCGTCATCACCAACGCGAACCACATCGACCGCGGCTACGACGGGTTCGTCGGCAAGCTGGCCAGCATCGGCGCAGCCGTACGACGTACATGAAGCGCCGAACCCGGTGGATGACCCCCACCCCTGGAAGGTGGGGCCTGATCCCCATGCTTGCCGTCGCAATCCTTGCCCTTCCCTCCACGCCAGCGAATGCGACACCCGTCGATACGGAGGTGGTGACCATCACATTCGCATCGGACGAGGGGGCGCGTCTGGAATTCGATGGACGGAGATATGTCGGGCCACTGGTGGTCACGCGTCATCGTGACGGCTTGGCCGTGACGGAACGAGCGTCGATCGAGCAGTATCTCGAGGGTGTCGCAGAGATGCCCTTCTCATGGAGGGAACAGGCTCTCGCTGCACAGGCCGTGGCCGCTCGAACCTACCTGACACGCAGACTCCTCGGTGGGCGACAGGGCGATGCGGCCACCTACGGGTACGACATCTGCGCGACAAACCGATGCCAGGTATACCGGGGTGTCCAACTGGTCGAAGGTGACGCGGGTGATCGGTGGAAGTCTGCGGTCGAATCGACAGCTGACGAGATCATGCTCTACGCAGGGCGCCCGATCGAGGCGGTCTTCACGTCGATGGTGGGAAGCCGATCGAGGGCGAACCAGGACGTGTGGAGTTCCGACCCGGTGCCTTACCTCCAGCCGGTCGACTCGCCGGAACTCGGAATTGCGCCGTATGCGGAATGGGAGTTCGAGATCACCGCTGCGCAGTTCGTCGAGATCCTGAGAGCCGACGGCCTGGATGTCGGCGGCGCCCTCATCGAAGTCTCGGTCTCCGATCCCCCCGAAGGGCAGGGGAGGACGGAGATCACCGTGGTCACCGAGGCCGGGACCGACGCCATCCTCGCCCCGGCGATGAAGGGTTCGTTCAACCGCCACGGCGACGAGCTCTACCCCGGCGCACTGCCCGCACGATCCTCCGACGGGTCGATGCTCCCTGAACCCCTCCTGTCCTACACCTACGAGCTTGACCACATCGTGGTTCCCGAGCGAGCGGTCGATGCCCTCCTTCCGTACGATGACCGCGCAGATCGCGACGTCATCCGAATCGCCGGTGAGGGTTGGGGACACGGCGTCGGGATGAGCCAATGGGGAGCCCAGATCATGGCTGGCACAGGCTCGACCTACAGCGACATCCTCACCCACTACTACACGGGTGCGACACTCGAGAGCGACGCGACACTCGTTCCCGACACGGTGGTCGTCGGCCTTTCATGGGGGTTGCCGTCCGTGGAGGTCGTCGTGTCAGGGACCGCGGTCCTGCAGGTGAACGGGGTCCCCTACGCCTCGATTTCGGACGGGACGTACCTCCTGCGAACCGTGCCCGGAGGCATCATTGTGATCCCTGCGGGAGATCGTCCCCTCGCGAATCCGATCGACACCCACCCCTGGCCTCGTTGATCGGTCTCGTTGGCAGGAACAATTCTCACTACCGCGGTGTTGGAAAGTTCGCTCGGTTGGCAACTAGCATCCGACCGAGTCAACACCAATTGACGAATCACCAACCAACCAGAGTGGACGCCATGGAAGGCAGCATCATCGAGATCGCTTTGCCATCCGACACGCCGAAGAGCACCGTGTCGGAGGTCGATCGCGACAAACTCGAGTCCACCCTCGAGTACATCCGGCCAGCACTCCAAGCCGACGGCGGTGACATGATCCTGCTCGGCGTCGATGGCGGCACCGTCAACCTCCAGCTCGTCGGAGCATGCGGCGGGTGCCCGATCTCCGAGACAACCGTGACCGCTGGCATCGAACGCATCCTCATGGACAGGGTCCCCGGCGTTACCGCAGTCGTTGCCACCGGCTGATTCCGCCAGGACCCCCTACGATCGGTGCTCGTGACGACCGATACGATGCTCCAGCGGGCCAAGGACGGCGATGTCAGGGCCCTCGCCCGCGTGCTTACCGAGATCGAGGACCGCACTGCCGACGGACGTTCCTTCATGCGGGACCTCTTCGTTCACGCCGGTCGCGCATGGTCCACGGGTGTCACCGGTGCACCGGGGGCGGGGAAGTCCACCCTCGTTTCCGGCATGATCGGGGGCCTGGTCCCTGACGATGGCCGCCTCGCCGTCGTGGCTGTCGATCCATCGAGCCCGTTCAGCGGTGGCGCCATCCTCGGTGATCGCATTCGCATGGCGGATCATGCAGGTGATGACAGGGTGTACATCCGGTCGCTTGCGAATCGTGGAGCTCTCGGCGGTATCTCGGAGTCGACACCGGCGATCCTCGCCGCGCTCGACGGCCTCGGTTTCGCGGAGCTGCTGGTGGAGACGGTCGGCGTCGGGCAATCAGAGGTTGAAATCGCAACGACCGCCGACACGACGGTCGTCGTCGTCAGCCCAGGATGGGGGGATGCGATCCAGGCAAGCAAGGCAGGGTTCCTCGAGATCGCAGACATCTTCGTTGTCAACAAGGCCGATCGGCCCGAAGCAGATGCAACGGTGCGGGACCTCGAGGCCATGCTCGCCCTGGGACCGCCGACATCGTGGAATCCGCCAGTCCTCACCGCGGTCGCGACCGACTCGCTCGGCATCGAGGAGATCGTTGAGGCCGTTCGCAGTCACAGGGAGCACCTCGTTGCCACGGGGGAGCTCCCGCTCCGAAGAGAGCGAAAGGCCGCTCGCGAGCTCGCCATGGCGATCAGGCAGGGTCTCGAGGCTCCCTCGAGGGATCGCACCGCAACGGCAGGGCTCGTTTCCCTGATCGCAGCGCATGAACTCGACCCTTGGAGTGCGGCCGACTCCCTTCTTGGAGCGAGGTAGCCTCGGATCAGGGAAGCCAACGAAGGGAAGGACAGCTCGTGGAACTCGTCGACTACTCGGTGGATGGGGCAGTAGCCGTCATCACCCTGACCAGACCGCCGGTCAATGCCCTCAATCCCGACCTCATCGCCGACATCGATGCTGCGGTTGCCATGGCCGAGGATCATGCGATCCGATCGGTCGTCATCACGGGTACGCCCCACTTCGCGGCTGGCGCAGACATCACCGGTTTCCAGCGGGCATTCGAATCAGGAGCACAGGAGCGTCAGGCGACCGGACTGTCAGAGGCTGTACACAGGCTCGAGAACCTTCCGAAGCCCACCATCGCTGCGGTACATGGATTTGCCCTCGGTGGGGGACTCGAGCTCGCCATGGGAGCCGACTTCCGGTACCTCGGCGCATCGGCGAAGGTCGGACAGCCGGAGATACTCCTCGGGATCATTCCTGGTGCGGGCGGCACCCAACGTCTTTCTCGAATCGTCGGACCGCAGCGGTGCAAGGAGTTGTGCATGACAGGCCGACATGTCGGCGCCGATGAGGCCCTCGCAATCGGTCTCGCAGACAGGGTGCTTCCCGACGATGAGCTGCTCGCTGTCGCGCTCGAGGATGCGAGAGCCTTCGCATCCGGTCCGACGACGGCGTACGCGGCTGTCAAGCGAGCGGTCAGCAGGGGGTTCGATCGTGCCCTCGACGAGGGCCTCACGATCGAAGCGGAACAGTTCGCTCGGGTATTCACGACGACCGATGCGCGCATCGGGGTGAAGGCCTTCCTCGACAAGGAACGGCCCACCTTCACGGGTTCCTGAGCTACAAGCGGCTCGCGCTTCTACCCTTTGCTGATGGCCAGGACCATCCCACTGTGGATCGTACGCGTCGCCGTCGGGCTCGCACTGTTTGTCGCGATCGTGGTCGCGGTGCTCGGCTGGTTCCACGCCAACGCCATCAGGGCAGCCTTCCTGCTTCCTCACCACGATGACACCGGGTACTCCCTCGAAGTGATCTCGAATGAAGCCGGTCGTGTCGTCGTTACGCGGACGGACGAGACCGTGCGGGAGGGGATCTGGGGACTGGAGGGGGAGGGCGCGTATGCGCAGGTATCGACGATCGTGCGCATTTCCGAGGACTCCGTCGAGCGGGGTGTCAAGACGCTCGAGGGAGACTTCACGGCAGGTGACCTTGCCAGACTCGACGTCGATGCCTTCACCGGTGACCCCCTGGCGGCGCATCGCATCGGCTTCGAGGAGCTGGTGATTCCGTCGGAGATCGGTCCACACACCGGTTGGTTCATCGACGGCAGGCGATCGACATGGGTGGTCTTCGTCCATGGGGAGGGCGATGATCGCCTCGGGGAGTCCCTGCGGATCATTCCGAGCCTCGTGGAGCAAGGCTTCCCGATCATGGTCATCTCCTACCGGAACGACGTCGGTGCGACAGCGAGCGAATCAGGGATGCGACTGTGGGGGCTCGAGGAGTGGCGGGACGTCGACGCAGCGCTCGAACTCGCCCAGCGCAAGGGGGCGAAGGACTTCGTGATCATGGGGTCCGGCCTCGGGGCGAGCATCGTGTCGACCTACCTCCATGAGTCAGACCAGATCGCAACCGTCCGTGGCGTGATCTACGACTCACCGGTCGTCGACCTGGAAAGTTCGGTCAAGCAATGGTCACGGGCGAACGGCACCCCCCGTATCGTTGGGTGGCTCGGAAGGCGCCTGGCGACGGCCCGATTCGGGATCGAGTGGCACGTTCTGGACCAGGTCGCCAGGGCCGAAGCGTTCGATGTGCCGATGTTGATCCTCTATGGGGGTGAGGACCCGATGACCAGTCCGGAACAGATCCAGGAATTTGCGGATGCTGTTGGTGATCGTGCCTCGGTGACTCGCTTCGAACAGGCAGGACAGGCCGATCTCTGGAACATCGACCGCGACCGTTACGAAGCAACGATCACCCAGTGGCTCACCGACCTCCTCGGACCGGAGTGACGATGACGAGTACCGGCACGATGTATCTCGATCACGCCGCCACCACGACCCTTCGCCCTGAGGCGCTGATGGCACTCGAAGGCGCGATGCAGCGTGCAAATGGGAATGCCTCCGGAACCCATGCCGTCGCGAGGCAGGCGAAGAACGCCCTCGAGGAAGCACGGGAGCGAGCTGCCGCCATTCTCGGCGCCGGTCGTCCCCACGACATCGTGTTCACCTCCGGTGGAACGGAGGCTGACAACCTTGCGGTTGTGGGAGCAGCACTGGCGAGTGGACGCGACGGTATCGTCGTTTCGGCGATCGAGCACAAGGCGGTGCTGGAGCCTGCCAGGGCACTCTCGAGGCTCGGATTCGACATCATCGAGGTACTCCCTGACGCGTCGGGTGTGGTCTCCGCGCACGATGTCGCCGCAGTGCTCACCGAAGCTACGGCTGTCGTCTCGGTGATGGCGGCCAACAACGAGATCGGAACCCTCGAGCCCGTCAGGGCCATCGCCGAACGGGCGAGGAGTGCCGCCCCAGGTGTTGTTGTGCACACGGACGCGGTCCAGGCGTTCGTCGGGTCCGACCTCACCGTCGGGTCGACCGGTGTCGACCTGATCTCGCTCTCCGCCCACAAGTTCGGAGGGCCGAAGGGCATCGGTCTCCTCTACGTGGCACCGGGGACGCGACTCGACCCCATTCTTCGCGGAGGCGGCCACGAGGCTGGCAGGAGGCCAGGGACGTCGAACGTTGCAGGCGCCGTTGCGATGGTGGCCGCGATGGAAGCCGCGGCTGCGGACCGAGAGCGATTCGCCATGGTTGTCGGGGGTGAAAGGGACGCGTTCGAGACGTACCTGATCGAGATGGTCCCCGACGTGATCGTCAATGGCACTGGGGCGCCGCGCATGCCGCACTTCTCCCATGTCCGCTTTCCGGGGCGGTCAGCTGAGACGCTCCTGATCCTGATGGACCAGGCAGGCCTCTACGCAGCTGCAGGATCCGCATGCCAGTCCGGTGCCGTCGAACCCAGTCACGTTCTCACAGCGATGGGCATGACGGACGCCGAGGCTTCCGAGTGCGTTCGGTTCAGCTTCGGATGGGACACCACACACGGTGATGGACGGGCGGCCGCCCACGCGGTGGCCGCGATCCTCGAGCAGGCGCCGTGAAGGCCCTGGTCGCGATGTCCGGCGGGGTCGACAGCTCCGTGGCTGCGGCCCTCATGCTCGACGCGGGCTACGACGTCATCGGGGTCACCCTGAAACAGTGGGAAGGTCCCGATGGCGCGATGCCTGTGGCAGGGTGCTGCACCCTGTCGGATGCTGAGGATGCGAGGCGAGTCGCGGCCCAACTCGGTATTGCGTACTACGTCCTCGACTATGTCGAGGAATTCACGGCCGCTGTGGTCGATCCCTTCAGCGAGGGGTATCTCGAGGGCCTGACGCCGAATCCTTGTATCGAGTGCAACCGGAAGGTGCGATTCACGGCATTGCTTGATCGCACGATGGAGCTCGATTGTGACATTCTGGTCACGGGGCACCACGCGCGGGTCGAACGCATCGGCGATCGGGACCGAACCACCTACCGGCTGCGCACTGCCGTCGATGGGACGAAGGATCAGTCGTATGTCCTGCACATGCTGGACCAGGACGCGCTCTCGAGGATCGTCCTCCCCGTGGGAGAGATGACGAAGGTCCAGGTCAGGGAGCGAGCACACGACCTCGGCCTCAGGACAGCATCGAAGCCTGATTC
>JAQAZV010000144.1:0-24225 GCA_032127155.1 Acidimicrobiia bacterium | reverse complement strand
TCTCGGGTCCGGCGTCGGCGAAGATGCGGGCCTTCGCATCGATGTACGCATCCATCGAACCGTGCCAATCGAGGTGGTCGGCAGCGAGGTTGAGGATCGCACATGCCGAGGGATCGAACGGCCCAAGGAATCGGAGCTGGTACGACGAGAGCTCGAGGACGAGGACCTCGGCATCTCCCTGTCGAATGGCAGAAACCGGCCGCCCGATGTTCCCAGCAGCGAGCGCTGCGATGCCAGAGCCCTCGAGCATCGCCGTGGTCACCTCGGTGACCGTCGTCTTTCCGTTCGTTCCGGTGATCGCGACGACGGGGACATCGAGATGCTCGAGGCCGAACCCAGCCTCGGTGATCACGTCGATCCCTGCCGCGAGGACTTCAGAGAGTGGGCTCCTCGTTTCGGCGAACCATGGACTCGTGATGACGCGATCGACATTGTCGAGGACATTCGCAGACCACACAGGCGAAAGCACCGTGACCCGATCTGCGAGGTCATCGGGCGCTCCGGGGCGTTCGGCATCGAACAGCATCACCTGGGCACCGTCCGCGACAGCGAGACGTGTTGCATCGGCGAGTCCCCTGAGGCTGGATCCGAGCACGAGATATCTCACGGCACGATCGATCCGGGATCGCCGACCCAGTCCGCGTAGAACAGCCCGACTCCGATGGCAACCATGATGCCCGACAGGATCCAGAACCTGATGATGACCGTCGTCTCTGGCCAGCCCTTGAGTTCGAAGTGGTGGTGGATGGGTGCCATCTTGAAGATGCGACGTCCGAATCCCCGGAACGACACCACCTGGAGGATCACCGATACCGTTTCCATCACGTAGAGGCCACCGAGGAGGATCAGCAACAGTTGGGTGTTGGTGAGGAGGGCGAGGGCCGCCATGACACCACCGATGGCGTGGGATCCGGTGTCACCCATGATGATCTTGGCTGGGGCGGCGTTCCACCACAGAAACGCCATCGACGCACCGAGGATGGCGGCCGCGAACACCGCGATGTCGAGGGCTCCGTCGACCTGATAGAAGTCGGGATATCGTGACTGCCAGAAGGCGATGAGGATGTAGGCGCCGAAGACGAGGGCAGCGGATCCGGCTACCAGGCCATCGAGCCCATCGGTGAGGTTGACCCCGTTCGCTGTCGCCGTGAGCATGAACAGAACGAGGAGGAAGAACAACACCGGTCCGAGGTCGATGCCGAGCGGTCTGACGAAGGACAGCTCGGTGCTGACACCCGCACGAACCGCGCCCCACGCGAACAGGGCAGCAACGACGAGCTGACCCGTGAACTTCCAGCCCTTCGACAGCCCTTCGTTCCTGCGTCGGGCGTACTTCGTGAAATCGTCAGCGAACCCGATGATCCCCATGCCAACCAGCGCGAGCATGGCGAGCATGGCCTTGTCGTCGATCGGTTGCGCGGCGAAACCGAAACCTTCCCCGAGGGTGAACACCTTGAAGTGTGACAGCAGGTAGCCGAGGGCCGTCCCGAAGATGATGACGACGCCACCCATCGTGGGGACGCCCTGTTTGTGCATGTGGCCCTCGACCTCGGATTGGATGAACTGCCCGATGTTGCGTCGTCTGAGGAATCGGATCGCGAGCGGTGTCAACAGGATCACGACGACAAACGCGAAGGCAGACGAGAGCAGGAGCGAGATCATGGGGTAGCTTCTTCGATCAGGTCGAGGGCGAGGCGCTCGAGGCCGGCAGATCGCGATGCTTTGACCAACACGACATCTCCTGGCTCCACGATGGCGTGCAGGGTATCGGCGGCCTCCTCCAAATCCGTGGCATTCACAGCGATGTCGCCCGCACCCAGTCCGTATCCGTGGTCGGGACCGACGACGATCACACAACGGAATCCGTGGGAACGTGCCACCTCGCCCATTGCCCGATGACGTTCCTCACAGACAGGTCCGAGCTCTGCCATCGGACCGAGGACCGCGATCTTCGACCCGCCTGCCATCGCTGCCACCGTGCTCAGCGCCGAGGCCACTGACTGGGGGTTGGCGTTGTACGCATCATTGACGACCGTGAAGCGACCCCGGTGGACGTCCATCCTCCACGCCGAGCCCGTCGCTCCTGCCATGCCACTGATGAACGTGTCGAGGTCGAGTCCGAGCCCAAGAGCCACGGCTACGGCTGCGGCCGCATTGGACGCCTGATGGGCACCCGCAACCGCGAGCCGGAGATCCCTTCGCCGTCCTGCAGCGTCGAGGGTGACCGTCGGGTACCCGTCAGCATCGAGGGAAACATCGACGATGGCGACGTCGGACCCTTCATCGCCGAACGAGAGCGTTGCATGGTCGCCGTCACGATGGAGGCGAGCCTCACTCCGGGGAAGGACGGCGATGCCACCCTTTCCAAGCATTTCGACGAGTTCGAATTTGGCATCGGCGAGCCCACTCTCGGAGCCGAAGGTCTCGAGATGGACCACACCGAGGTTCGTGATCACGGAAACATCCGGCCGGATCGCATCGGCGAGCCAACGTATGTGGCCGGGCCCCCGGGAGCCGACCTCGATGACGAGCGCTGTTGCCGATGCAGGTGTGGCCAACACGGTGAGAGGAACGCCGATCTCGTTGTTGTACGACTTCGGGGAGGCCCACGAACCAGGGATCCCTGCTGCGATCAGGTCCTTGGTCGACGTCTTCCCTGTGGACCCGGTGATGGCGACGACCGGCAGCTCGAGCTCCTCGCGGCGCATGGCTGCCAACCGCAAGAGGGCTTCACCGGTGTTCGCCACCTCTATTCGTGGCGTTGCCATGCTTTCCGATGTGCCATCGACGACGACTGCAGTGGCTCCTGCCGCGATGGCGGTCTCCGCGTAGTCGTGGCCGTCGAATCGGTCGCCTCGGATCGCCACGAACAGGGCGCCCTCCATCGGTTCCCTGCTGTCCGTCGAAACCCTGGACACCATGGCAGACCCATCCCCGACGAGTCTGCCGGTGATGCCGTGCGCGACGAATGCGAGATCCCATGCCAGGTTGACTCCGGAATCGGTCATGTCACCGTCCAGCCGGACTCCGTGAGGGCGGCGCGTGCGACGAGTCGGTCGTCGAAGGGTGCCACCACACCGGCGATTTCCTGACCGGGTTCATGGCCTTTTCCGAGGATCATGATGACGTCCCCCGGAAGAGCCACCTCTATGGCATGCTCGATCGCGTCCCTCCGGTCGAGGATCGTCGTCACGTGCGCGGATGACATCTCGGACGCTCCTGCCGCTACGTCTGATGCGATGGATGCGGGATCCTCCGATCGCGGGTTGTCCGTGGTCACCACCACGAGGTCTGCGTGGCGTGCCGCTGCGATCCCCATGGGCCTGCGCTTTGCGCGGTCTCGATCACCACCGGCCCCGACGATGGCAATGACCCTGCCGTCGGTCGTTGCACGCACGGCAGACAGCACCGTGGCAATGGCATCGGGGGTGTGGGCGTAGTCGACGATCACGGTGAAGGGCCCCTCGTGCACGATCACCTCCATCCGTCCTGCGACCGGGGAAATGCGTGACAGGCCGACGGCCACCGTCTCGACGTCGAGACCCGTCTCGAGGAGCAGCCCGGCTGCCACAAGCGCGTTGTCGATGTTGAAGGTGCCGGTGAGCGGGAAGGACACAGCGCTGTCGCCGCCGGGTGTATGGAGGATGAATTCGCTCCCGGTCGGCGTCGTCCACACATCGGAAGCCGAGATCACAGCGTCGAGTGACGAGCCAACACGTATGACAGGCAGATCGGTCACTTCGGCAACGTGCCTTCCCGCAGGGGAATCGACGTTGATCACTGCGACATCGGCCCGCGAGGGTTCGAACAATGACACCTTGGCAGCCAGGTACGCATCCATGTCACCGTGGAAGTCGAGATGATCCTGCGTGAGATTGGTGAATCCGACCGCGGCGAACGTGATGGCATCGGCCCGATGCAGGGCAAGCGCATGCGATGAGACCTCCATTGCCACGGAGGTCACACCGGCATCACGCATAGTGCCAAGGAGGCGCTGGAGATCCGACGACTCCGGAGTTGTGCGAGACAGGGGGACAGGAGTGCCACCGTACCTGGCACCAAGCGTCCCCACGATCCCGCATCGCACCCCTGCGAATGTCCATACAGCCTCGCAAAGATGGGCAACCGTCGTCTTCCCATTGGTCCCCGTCACGCCGACGATCGAGAGGTCGGCGTCGGGGTTGTTGTGGACGAGCCGTGCGACGAGTGCCATGGCAGCCCTGGGATCGGGAATGACGAACTCGGGGATGCCGGCCCCGACCGCGTGGTCCCCCATCACGGCGACAGCTCCCGCTGCAACCGCCGCATCAATGTGGTCGTGGCCGTCATGGGAGCTGCCCCTGATCGCGACGAACACCGACCCCGGACGCACGTCGCGCGAATCGTGGGTCACATCCGTCACGGGGGTGTCGGTCGGTGCTGCACCGAGTGGATCACCCAGGAGCGTGGCGACATCCCTCACGGTTGCCGACACTGCGATCACTTCCTATCCGGGGCGACACCGAGCTGGTGGAGTGCGTTCTGGGTGACCTCTGCGAACACCGGAGCAGCGGAGGCCCCACCGAGCGACAGATCGGTGCCGTCGTCGAGCATGCCGTGCGGTGCGTCGAGAACCACCACGACAACGATTCGCGGATCGTCGAGTGGTGCCATCCCGATGAATGAAGCCATGGTGTCCTCCGAATATCGACCTTGTTCGACATCGAACTTCTGGCTCGTACCCGTCTTGCCGGCGGCCGTGTAGTCGGACATCCACGCCCTGTGGCCCGTTCCGTCGTCCTCCTCGATCACCCTCCCGAGCATCCCGCGCATCGTCGCAGCGGTCTCAGGGGACACCACGACACGCGTTCGGGGCTTCGTGACGATCCGCAGTCCATCCGGTCTGATCACCTCCCTTACGAGGTGGGGCTCGATCCACACACCATCGTTGGCGATCGCGGCATACACAGCGGCCATCTGGAGGGGCGTCGTCCCGATCGCATATCCGATGGCGATCGACGACCCGCTGGTCTGGGTCCACTGGTTGGTGGGGTTGAGCTGCCCGTGGCGTTCCCCTGCGACATCGAGGCCTGATGGCGCCCCAAGGCCGAATGCCGTCAGATACTGATAGTGCAAATCGTCTCCGAGCCTCCGTTGGATCTCGATCGTCCCAACGTTCGAGGAACGTTTCACCACATCAGCAACGGGCATCCACGCCGGATTGGTTCCATGGTCCTCGTACTCGAAGTCCCCGATCACGATGCTCTTGGGTGTGTCGATCGGCGTCGACGGAGTCACGATCTGCTCCTCGATGGCAGCGGCGACGGTCACGGCCTTGAGCGTGGAGCCCGGTTCGTAGATATCGGCCACGGCTCGGTTCCTGAGAACTTCTGGCGTAACCTGTTCACGATCGTTCAGATCGAGGCCGGGCCAGCTCGCCATGGCGAGGATCTCACCCGTATCGATCTCAATGGCAACGACCGAGCCACCACGGGCACCTGTCGTCTGTATGGCCTTTCGGAGGCCCTGCTCGGCGGCGAACTGCACCTCCCTGTCGATCGTGGTGAGCACGTCCGATCCGGGGGTGGCAGGCTCGAGGAGTACCTGGCCCTGGGGTATCACACGTCCCTGGGGATCACGCTCGACGATGAGTCGCCCCGGTTCGCCCTCGAGCTCCGAGTCGAAGGTCTTCTCGAGACCCTCGATGCCGGCACCATCGTCGAACCGGGTCAATCCGATGGCCTGCGCTGCGACATTTCGCGCCGGGTACACGCGGAGGGGCTGCTGGCGATAGAACACCCCCGCGATGTCATGTTCGTCGACAACCGCCTCGATCTCATCCTTGCGTTCCGTGTCGACGCGCATGGCGATCTCGGCATAGCGCCTTCCATCGAGCTGCCCGGAGATCAATGTCTCCTCGAGTTCTGCCCACGGCGCATCGGCAAAGGGCGCCAGGAGGGCAGCAACCGCTGCAGGATCATCGAGCATGGAGGGGTCGACGACGACGTTCCATCCGTCAATGGTCAAGGCGAGCTCAATGCCATCGCGGTCGAAAATGGTTCCCCGCCGAGCGTCGATCGCTTCTTCCCTGATGCGCTGGTCAAATCCGACATTCGCAAGGGCGACGGCCTGCGTGCCCTGGAGATCGAAGAGCCGGTAGCCGATGCCGGCCCATGCGAGCACGAGCACGGTTCCCACCACGAGCAGACGCAAGTCACCACGAGCCCAGATCCGGGGTTTCACAGGCATCCCTTCCGGGCCCCGTGTCGTTCCGAGATCCAGCCGCCAGCGTTCGGCCAGTTCCGCATGTCGATGCTCCGTTCTCAGTCGTGCGTTCGGATCATGGGCGCCTGCCAGGGAGGGCACTGACCGGTGATTCCTGCTCGATCGGCGGTGCGATACCCCGTGCAGAGGAGATGACGATCGGAATTCGCTCGTTGGGTGTCGTCATCCCGATGCGCTCGGCTTCGGTGGCAATCCTCACGGGATCCTGGAGCTCGGCGATCGTGAGGCGAAGATCGAGTTGCCTACTCTCTTCGTGCGTGATCGCCCGTTCGATGCTGTCGAGCTCGAAGGCGGTTCGGTCCAGGGCGATCCTGAGGTAGATCATGGCGAAGAACAGGCCGATCACGAGGAGCGTGTAGAACGCGAGGGGTATCAACCGCGGGCCGATCAACAGGGACCGGTTCGCCGATCGCCTGGCGCGTCTGCTCACCCTGAGGGTCTGTGTCGTCACGATGCAATCCTTTCCGCGACGCGCATGACGGCGCTGCGCGCTCTCGGGTTGATGGCAATCTCGGCGGCTGTCGGTCGGAGGGCCTTCTTCGTCACCAGTTCGAGCTCGGGAGACGCTCCGCAGACGCACACGGGGAGACCGGGCTCGCACCTGCAGGTTGTGGCGGCCTGGACGAATGCACGCTTCACGATGC
Organism: Acidimicrobiia bacterium; assembly: GCA_032127155.1. Lineage (GTDB taxonomy): Bacteria > Actinomycetota > Acidimicrobiia > Spongiisociales > UBA5794 > SZUA-442. The sequence goes on along the minus strand of JAQAZV010000144.1, from coordinate 17,317 downwards.
GGTCCTCGAGTGAGTGATATGCCATGACGACGAACCGCCCACCGGGTCCGAGATGCTCGATACCGGATCGAATGGCAACCTCGATGTCGGCCAGCTCGTCGTTGACGGCGATACGGATGGCCTGGAAGGTCTTGCGAGCGGGATGCTTACCCCGCCTGGCTGCTGCCGGAACCGCCTGAGCAACGCACTCAGCGAGTTCGGTCGTTGTGGAGATGGGCCGATGAGCGACGATGGCTGCAGCAATACGGCTGGCGTATCGTTCCTCGCCGAACCGTCGGAGGATCCGAACGAGTTCACCGAGGCTGGCATCGTTGACGATCTCCGATGCTGTGCGGCGAGCGTCGGGACCCATGCGCATGTCGAGCGGACCCTCCGCGTGGTAACTGAAGCCGCGCGACGGAACATCGAGTTGGTGGGACGAGACGCCGAGGTCGAGAAGAATTCCCTCGACCGTGCTCGGGAATCCGCCGTGGCCGAGGATGGAGTCGAGATCGCGGTAGTTGCCCGAGACGACGTGGAGCCTGGGATCCTCCGGCGCCTGGCTGACAGCATCCGGGTCGCGGTCGACGCCGACAATACGAAGGTGTGGAAAGCGACCAAGGAGTGCACGGCTATGACCTCCCCCACCAAAGGTTCCGTCGACGATCCACCCCAGAGCCGCAGGCTCGAGGAAGTCGATCGTTTCGCGCACCATCACGGGCTCGTGATACGACTGGTTCGGAGAGGGCTGATCCATGGTCAGTCCCCCGGAGCGCTGGCGCCAACATGGAAGCGGGCGGAGTAAGGGGCCTCCCAATTGGCATCCGGGGGACTGACCATGAGCCAGCCCTGCGTGAACCGTTTCGTGTCACTGTCGTCATATGCCGTCCTCCGAAAGCACCTCCTCGATCGCGGCGTAGTAGTCGTCTGCCTCAGCAGCTACTCCGTGCCATGTTTCCGTGTCCCAGATCTCGATGTGGTCGGCAACGCCAACCACCGTGACGTCCTTCGCGAGCCCGGCATACACCCGGAGCGGCTCGGGAACCTGACACCGACCGGAGCGGTCGAGCATCTGGTCCGACGCCGAGGCGAAGAACGAGCGTGAAAAGTTCCTGGCCCGCCGATCTGTCCGTGGCAGCTTCAGAACACGTGACGCCTCGTGTTCCCACCGGTCTTCCGGGAAGACATAGAGACAGCGCTCCTGACCCTTCGTGAGAACACAGCCCGTCGCAAGTTCGGCGCGGAACTTCGAAGGCATCACCACGCGACCCTTCTCGTCCAATGAATGGCTGTATTCCCCAAGGAACATGTGTCGAAGTCTCCATCATCACCGACATCTCCCACGGCGGCCCACTATGGCCCACTTCATCCCACTTGTCAACTCATTCGACCCACTCCCCCGCCCCACCCCGCCCGAACCACACCATTACCCCCCCCAGCGACCCAGCCCTGCGACCTGCTACCGCGAGCGGAGCGAGGCTTTTCCGTTTACCCTTTGGGAATCAGCAGTCGGGAGGCTCGATGAACGTACTCGTAGCTACGGATGGGGCGATGGATATCGACCGTGCGGCGGACTTTGCATGTGCGCTCGCAGGCGAAGACGGCTCGACCGTCGTGGTGACCGTCGTTCGGATACCCAGGCGACTGGTTCCCGAGTTGCGTGCCCAATACGGGGATCAGCCCCCCGTGGCCGTGGATTCGGATGCCGAGTATGTCGGCTCCCCTACGGGTCCCGCCACCTTCGAACGAAGCTACCCCGGCGACGACGCCATGGTCGATCGATACCTCGGGGACAAGAGGGCAGAGTTGTGCAAACCGATCGTCGAGGCGATCCGGCTCCGCGGAGGAACAGCGAAGGCCAAGGTTGTGGAGGGTGACGATGTCGAGGATGGCATCCTTGACATGGCCGAGGCGCGCGGGATCGATGTAATCGTCGTCGGGTCCCGAGGGGGATCGTCCTTCGGGGGCCTCCTGGGATCCACGAGTGCGAAGGTCGTTCGCCGATCACCCGTATCGGTCATGGTGCTCAGGTAGCCAATTTCGACGTTGGTGGACGCGCCATCCCCTCCCCTCACGCCGAGGTAGCAAGGTCCCTTCCGAGGTATGGCTGCCATGTGTCGTGCGGAACGCCTCCCGCTGCCACCCGCACCCAGTCGAAACGTCCCGGCGTCGAGGGGCGACGCCGTAGTCGCAGCCCTGCCTGATCTGGGGTCCTCCCGCCTTTGCGGGTGTTGCACCTGCGGCAGGCCGCGACCACGTTGTCCCAGCGATGCGTGCCCCCCTGAACCCGCGGGATCACATGGTCGACGTTCTCTGCCGAATCGCCACAGTATTGGCACGCATTGTCATCCCTGAGGAAGATCGCCCTTCGCGTCAGCGGCATCGCGCGGACGTAGGGCACCGAGACGTATCGCCTCAGCCGCACGACCGAAGGAACATCGAAGACGCTCGACCCGGAATGCCACACCTGATCGAGGAGCGCGACGGGATCCGCCGTGCCGCGAAGGACGAGGATCACCCCCCGCCGTGTCGGCACGACCGACAGCGGTTCGTTGCTGGCGTTGAGCACGAGCGTTCTCGCCACGGCGGAAATCGTAGCAAGGGCGAGTACGGATGGACCCGAACGTCCCTGCAACCCGACGCCACGCGACAGCGGTGATTGACCGGCCACCGCACCGATGGGATACTCCAATCGACCGGGAAGGCTTCGTGAGAATCGCCGGATATGTTCGAGAGACGCCTGGAAGGACCCAGGCAGACACAGCGTTCGCCCAGAGCGAGCGTATTCGTCGCTGGGCAACCGATTCCGGCAACGACCTTGTTGCCGTCTGTCAGGATCATCATCACGCCTCATCCCCTTCGGACAGGCCCGGCTACCGGGCGCTGGTCGAGATCGCCCGATCCGGGGGTGTTGACGCCGTCGTCCTCGCCACCCTCAATGCATTGTCTCCTGACAAGATGATGCAGGAGATCATGATTGCTGATCTTCGAGGCTCGGGCGCAACGGTCATCTCGACGGATGACATCGATCTCTCGATACTCCGCGATGGCGGTGAGGATCACGCCAGGGTGATCGTCCGCGACGTGGTTCACAAGGTGGCCGAGTACCGCGAAGCGTTCGGCCTCTCAGGAGACTCCGGAGGGTCCGTGACACCGTCGATCCCGATCACGCCCGAATCCGAGTCGTTCGATGACGGTGACTACACCGACGTCGTCGTGGAGCTGATCGCGCCGACCGGCTGAGGTTCGTCGTGACAGGTTGGGCACGCAGACGTGTCCCGCACCGGCAGACCCATCACATCACATGCTGAGGGCGGACCATGTCGCTCGTGCGAGGGCAAACGCCCGCCCCGCACCAACGACCGCCGATCCGGCTGCCATGCGACCATCGACGTCGAGGACGATCATCACGATATCAACACCCTCAACGCGCCTGTCCTCGATTTCAATGACAGCTGCGTCCGGTGCACTCGGCATGGCAAGCTTCGCGGTCGCCCTGACCACGGCGGCCTCCACGCCACCTTCGGATGATCCCGCCGCTTGCCGAAGGGCCGACCCGTCGCTGGCTGTGACCGTGACGGTGATGCCGTCACGCCCTTCCTCGACGGCGACACTCGCAAGGCGTGAAACGCCAACGCTCGCGCCCCCTCCCTGAGGCGTGACTGCACCGACCGGGTCGGCGCGGCGATCAGAGACGTCAGGTGTCCCGGTCAGCGACTGCACATCTCGCGGAAGGAGCGAATCCTCTTCGGGCTCGTCCATGGCCGTTTCTGCGGACTGCTCGCCTGGCTGTTCAACGGCGTCAACTGCACCGTCGGGTGCAGCGATGGCCTCGTCCTCGATCGGGCCTGCATCGCCCGTCAGATCGATGACGGCGGCAGCCTCCTCCTCATCGACGACGGCAACCGCAGCCGAACCCTCAGGAGCAGCAGTGGCGTCCCGAACATCGGATGACATCGACTCCGGGGCTCCGGATGATCCCATCGCATCGTCGGAAGCCGACGGCACCGGCGATACGGGGGATGCATCGGACTCGCCGCTCGACTCACCGGGGAGGCGCGTGTCAGTTCCGAGACCGTGAGCTGTGAGTACCCGCCTGATCGCACCGCCAACCGCCCGCTGATCTGCTCCCTCCGCGATGCGGATACGCAGACCGGCCGGTTTGTCGGCTGATCCTTCGACCTCGGCGCCTTCGACGCCGGGGATACTCAGCAGGTCCTCCTGTAGGGACCGCGCGTTCACCTCTGCCTCCCCTCGGGTCCGTTCTTATCGAACCCGTCTCCTCCACTGAAGATATGAGACAAGGTCCCCTTCCACAAGGGTCATATCCGATTGTCCATACGCAGTAGTCACACGCCAAGCGACGACATCGGGGTCGGGAAGGGGCAGGAATGGCGGGATACGCCACCACCCGCGCCTCGCAAAGGCAAACACAGCACCAACCGCGGTCGCCCAGAGCCAGGGCCTGATCGCTACGGCGAGCACGTCACGGAACGTCAGCATCATGCCGACCCTACTTCGTCGGGTGTCATTCGCTGGGTTGGCCGACCCCGCGTCGGTGGGGATCCGTAGCCGAAACCCTCCCAGACGGGTATCGTGCGCATGCAGCAGCCGGACATGAGAGGAGGCAACGTGTCCCTGTCGCACGAGGATCTCGCGTGGTTTGGCACACAGTTCGAGGCTGTGACCGCCAACATCGAGCGCGCCATCCAAGGAAAGCGCCCAACCATCGAACTCGTGGTATCGAGCCTCGTTGCTGAAGGTCATGTCCTGATCGAGGATGTCCCCGGAGTCGGGAAGACACTGCTCGCGAAAGCCTTGGCGCGATCAATCGACTGTTCGTTCCAGCGCATCCAGTTCACCCCGGACCTCCTCCCCACCGACGTCACAGGCGTTTCGGTGTGGGACAGGGAGCGCAACACCTTCACATTCCGCCCAGGGCCCGTGTTCGGCAATGTGGTCCTCGGGGACGAGATCAACCGGGCAAGCCCGAAGACCCAGGCAGCACTCCTGGAGGCCATGGAAGAGCGTCAGGTGACGATCGACGGTGAGACCCATGCGCTTGCCGAACCGTTCATCGTGATCGCAACCCAGAACCCCATCGAACACGAGGGCACCTACCCGTTGCCAGAGGCGCAGCTCGACCGATTCATGGTGCGCCTCACGATGGGGTACCCGGAACGCTCCAAGGAGCTCGAGATGCTCCAGACACATGGGTCCACCTCCAGCTTCAACGACCTCAAAGCCGTTGTCCACGCTGAAGACATCGTGCGGATGTCCTCAATCGCCCGGCAGGTCCATGTCGCTGACGTACTCCGCGGCTACCTCATCGATGTTGCGGAGGCAACCCGCATCCATCCCGACATCCTGCTTGGAGCGTCACCGAGGGCGACCCTCTTCCTCCAGCGGGCGTCGCGAGCGATCGCAGCTGCGGCGGGTCGTGACTACGCAAGCCCGGACGATGTCAAGGCGATCATCAATCCCGTCCTGAACCATCGCCTCATCGTGCGGCCCGAAGCCCAGATGCGAGGGGTCACCGTCAGCGATGTGCTCGAGGAGGTCGTCTCCTCGGTCCCCGTTCCTGGTACCAGGGTCACTCCCTGATGCCGACGACACGGGGTTGGGCTGCCATCGGTGCCGCCCTGGCCCTCGCCGTACTGTGGACGGCATTCGGCGAGGATCTTCTGTTGGCCATCGCAGTCTTCCTTGCTGTGGCAGTCGTCGGAGGATCGTTGTACGTCAGGCTCGCGACGCCGAGATTGATGCTCCAGCGAACGATCAATCCCGAGCAGCTCCACGACGGTGAACGGGCAATCGTCGATCTCAGGGTCGAGTCACGACGGAGGGTCTATCGCGTCGCCCTTGAGGACCGTGTCCATGGCCTCGGGGCCGCGCGCTTCGTCGCGGACCGCATCGCCAGCGGCGATTCGATGGCAGGCCGGTACGAGGTGCTCTGCAGGCCCAGGGGTGTCTACAAGGTGGGTCCGGCGAAAGTGAGTATCGGGGACCCCATGGGGTTCGTCGAATCGACATCGCACTTCGGTGGTTCGGGCAGACTCGTGGTGTTCCCACGGGTCGAGGATCTCGAGGGCGTCCCAACCGGTCGCGGCCAGGATCAAACCATCAACACCTCCCGAGCAGCGTTCTGGCACAGCGGTGGCGAGGATTTCTTCACCCTTCGCGAGTACCACCAGGGTGACGACCTGCGCAAGGTCCACTGGCCGTCCTCCGCCAGGAGGGACGAACTGATGATCAAGCAGCTCGAGATGCCATGGCAGTCGAGGGCCTTCATCATCCTCGACCCTCGCGTCGAACCGCACGCGTCTGCCGAGTCGTTCGAGCAGGCGGTGCGGGGCGCCGCATCCGTCCTGAAGCACCTCTTCCGTTCCGGCTACACACCAACGATGTGGGCAGGCAGCGGAAACGGGGCGGTGGTCGGGAACGCCGACGCCTACCACGCAGCCATGGAGGAACTGGCCATCATCAGGCCTGCTCGCTCCCTCGACCTCCGGCACCTGATCGGAAGGCTCCGGCGGTCCGGGATGGCGGGAGGTGTCCTGGTGATGGTCACAGGCGAACCTGACGACGCCGACCTCGCTGCCTTCCAACTCCTCGGCCAGGACTTCTACCGAACGGTCGTCCTTTCGGTATCTGCTGGCGATGACGGTGCCGTTGTGGGGTTTGCGCGCCTCGGTGGCCTCGTGGTCAGGACGACACCCCAGGGTTCGTGGGCCGAGTCATGGAGAAACACAATGGAGCACGGATGGTCTACCGCTACAGCTGGATAGCAGGCACCGCAGCCATCGCACTCGCCTTCTGGGAATTGAGCTCCCTCCTGCGTCCTTCGACGTCGGGAACACCGTGGCAAATCGCCATCCTCGTCGCGACGTTGCTCGGTGCTGGCATCACCTGGACGGCAATCGCCTACCGGGCCAGGGCAATCGTCGTCATCGGCGCGAACATCGTCGGATTCATCCTGACCGTCGGCCTCCTCGTGGCTCCGAACACGCTGTGGCTGATCCTCCCGACACGGTCGACGGTCAACGTGGTGTGGTCCGAACTGTCTCGTGCGCTCGAGCTCATCCGATACGGCGTCGAACCCGTACGTCCGCTGCCGGGACTCGTGATGCTGATCGGCGTGCTGTTCTGGACTCTCGGCTTCCTCCTGGTTGCCGGCCTGCTCAACAATCGACCCTTCGTGGCTGTCCTCACTCCGCTGATCGTCGCCCTCCAATTCGTCATCATCGATCGGAGACCCGAAAGCATCGTCGAGCTCGCGATCTTTGTCGGGGTCGTGGCGATGGCCCTGCTCGCGATCAGGCTGGACGAACGCGACGGGGGTTCGGGCAGACTCCAACGTGTCGATGCCACATCGAAGCCGAGTTCGCGGCCGTCACTTGCGATCACGCTGCTGGTGGTTGCAACCGTTGCGATTGCCGTCTCAGCCGTTGCCGCCACCGGGGATCGCATACCGACGGACGGATACGTGTCCTGGCGAACACCAGCGGGCTTCTCCGACGAGTACTCCGGATCTGTCGCCTACAACCCGTATACCTCGATCAGGTCTGGACTCAACACGGCGACGAACAATCCCGTGTTCCGGGCAGAGATCGAGGGGGCAGATCCATCCACGGTTCGCTTCAGGACGGTGACGCTCGACCTGTACCGGAACGGACGATGGTCGACGGACCGGGTCCAGATCTTCCCCATCGACGAGGAACCGTGGATCGACCCTGATCAGGCTTATCAAGGAGAGACCGTCGAGGTGACCACGAGCATCAGGATCGACAATCTTGCGCAGCCGTGGATGCCAGCTCCTGACACCCCGAACGCTGTGATCGCAGAGTCCGAGGATGACCAGAAGTCCATCCGTGTGAGGAAGCTCGATGGTTCACTGATCTTGCCGGGCGATCGCACCTACGACGGCATGACCTATGCGATCCGCTCCGACCTTCCCAGGTACGACGGATCCACGATCGCCGCGCTTGCCCGCACCGCGGACGGAGAGCTGAGTCCGATGTTCATGGCAGCTGTCGCCGATGGGCAGGAGGTACCTTCGTCCGCTCCCCCTCCTTCGGACAGGGAGCTCGCCAATGAGGAGTTCTGGCTCGAGTACCCATTGGATGAACTCGGGGGCAGGGCGTTCGAGCGATACGCAGAAGACATCGTCGACAACCTCGACACCAATTTCGAGAAGGCCATTGCCCTCGAGAGTTGGTTCAGGGATACCAACAGGTTCACCTACAACAGCAGGGTGCCATCGGAGAACACGACCTCGGATGTCCTCGCATGGCTCACTGACGAGGACAATCCCTATGTTCGCAACGGGTACTGCGAGCAGTTCGCAACGGCGATGGCGCTGCTCGCTCGTGCCGTCGATGTCCCGAGCAGGGTCGTCCTCGGGTTCACGCCAGGGACCGCGCTCAATGACACGACCGTGCAGGTGTACGACAAGAATGCCCATAGCTGGGTGGAGCTGTGGATCCCGAACTTCGGATGGATGGCCTTCGATCCCACGCCCCGCAGCGGATATTCTGCACCCACCGCGGACGACAGCCTCGAGCTTGCCCTCGGGTTTTCTCCTGCGGACTATGTCGACGACATCCCGAATCCGACGTTCGTCGACACCGAGGGCGGCGGGATCGGCCCGGACGGCCGATTCCAGCCGAACCCTGAGCGCGACAATCCGTTCGTGGGCTCCGGAGGAGGGAGCGACAGCGCGAACTCGGGGATGAACCTCCCGTCATGGCTACCGGTTGCACTTGCTTCGACGGCGATCCTGATCGTCCTCCTCGTCGCCGCTCCCTTTGTGAAGTGGGCCCGCAGGCGCCGATATGCCAAGAGGTTGGAGTCCGGCGATGTGTCTGCAGCCTGGGAGGACATCGTTGACCGGCTGATCGACCTCAGGGAGATCATCGATCCGGCGAGTACACCGCTCGAGACAGCGCTGTCCATCGACCCGAGCTTCGAGGCCCTGGCCACCACCTACGGCGCGTCTCTCTATGGAGAGGCTTCATCCACGACGGCGGTGATCGATCAGGCCACGAATGCCAGACTGCGGGCTGAGCAGCACCTCACAACGCGGTATTCGAGGGGGGAACGACTGGTGGCCGCCTACAGGCCTTCCCGACTCCTTGCGCGTTGGCGGGGCTTCACGCGGAGGTGGTCTCGACGCTGAGTCGAGGTCACCCCGTCGATGCGTCGTACTCGGTCCTGACGTCATCCTCGACGCGACGCAACATGTCCCTGAAGGTCTCTCGGTCGAGTTCGAACTTCGTCACGTCGTCCTCGACATCCTGGGCGATTTCATCGATTCGAACGAAGAATGCAAGCTGACCCTGACGCAGGGCATCAAGCAGCTCGGCGTCATCGTGGGCAACGGCGAAGATCGACTGGCCGTCGGTGACGAGCCGAACCTCGGCGAGGTGGTCATCCATGTCACCAGTTCGCCGGAGATAGTCCCACGCCCGACGGACACGCTGGATCGAGAGGCCGTTGTCGAGGAGACTCTTGACGACGCGAAGGCCGACAAGATCCCTGAAGCTGTAGATACGCCGTCGACCGGGTCGGCCGTCGGTCGTCTGTATCGACGGCGTTACGAGGCCGACCTTGTCCCAGTAGCGAAGCTGGTGTGGCGTGCACGAAGTCAACTGACACGCCTGTGCGGCGGTGAAACCCTCCAAGACCCTTCTCCCTCTGCATCTCCACGAGCCGGCGTGGCGAAGCTGCCCGCTCAATACTTACGATCTCGCCGCCCAGCCCTACCGTCGTACGGGACGAGAAGTGGTCATCTTAGCCCTCTCGTCTCCAACGTTTCTGGAGACGATCGATGATGTCACTCGCGCCCGGGGACGGACCCCGATGTGCACGGGCGGTCAGCGCCATCCACCCTGCCGAAGCAACCATCAACACGAAACCAGCGCCCGCCACCGCCCACGAAACCGTGAAGGAAGCGAACATGATCACCCCACCTGCAAGGAACAGCACGGCGGCAAGCCGCATCTTCCAGCGATCTCTCCCGTTCCGAACGGACTTGGCGACGAGTTCGGCGAGCTTGGGATCGTCCTCGTAGAGCTGTCGCTCGATTTCATCGAGGATCTTCTGCTCGTGCTCGTTGAGTGGCATGTCGTTTCCCGCAATTTCCGGACGGGCGGTTCCTTCGGATCAGTATACCCAGAGGGATCGGTGCCGCTACAGACGTTCTTGAGCGCTGTCCCCCGATGACCCACGTCGATCTTGATCCGGACTCGGTCCTCGAGGAAGCCTCGTCAGCGACGACACGACCACCAAAGGGGATGTCGCGACGTCGTCGCCTGCCGAGGGGAGCGGCGCCCGTATTCTTGCGCGATGCCGACGGTTCATCTCATCAGGCACGGAGAAGTGGTGAACCCCAACCACGTCGTCTACGCCAATCTTCCTGGCTTCAACCTGTCACCACGCGGTGTCCTGCAGGCCGCGGCTGCCGGTGGATGGCTGTCGAGCAGCCGGCTCGACGCCGTCATTTCGAGCCCACTCGCTCGCGCCCGTCAGACGGCGACCGCGATTGCTCGGCCACAGGGGCTCATCCCCATCGTCGACGAACGCCTGGTCGAGACCCGACAGTTCCCTGCGTGGACCGGACACCGGTGGGACGACATCCCTGTCCTGTTCGCTGGTCAGCTCGAGCGCTACCTCGCGGGCACCGTGACCGACGCGGAGCAGACCGAGACGCTCGATTCCGTTGCGCAACGAGTCTGTGAGGTCATCACAGAAGCCGTGGGGAACGGCGCCACGACGATCGGAATTGTGAGCCATCAGGACCCGGTCCAGGCTGCGAGGTTGGCGATGACGGGCAGGGAGATGTCTGACCTCTTCGAGGATCCCCCGACCCACGCCTCGGTCATCACCCTCACCCTCACAGGCGCCCGCGACTGGATCGAAAGCGATCGGTGGGACGCTCCCGTCGACTGAGCGCCGCATGGACGAACGTCCAGCCCAAGCGAAATCGCGCAAAGGCAGTACACTGCCCGGACCCGGAGGAAGAGGACGGTCGTGGGCAGACGCAACATCATCAGGAGCACCGTGCTCGTTGCGATCATCTTCGTCGCACTGCTTGTCGCCGGTGCGTGGGCATCGAGCTCCCCCTCCGATGAAACACTGGCCAATGCCAAGCCCCCGACCACGACGACAACCACCGAGGCACCTCCGGAAGGTGTCGCCGTCGTGCGGCTGAGCAATGGCGTCTTCCGCCCTGCAAACCTCGACATCGACCTCGCGGTCGTTCAGACGGTCCAATGGGTGAACGAGGATGACCGTGAGTACCTGATCCGTTCGACGGACGGCGAATTCGAGTCACCGCTCCTCGCCCAGGGAGACACCTTCGAGTTCGACTTCTCCACCCTCCCGCCAGGGATCCATCGCTACAACGCCCTCGTCGGGTTCCAACGCATCCCTGGCTCGGTGGACTCCCGACCGAATCAGTGATCAGGCACCGATGGTGCCTCGGATCCACCTTCTCATCGCCTCGGCCGCCTTTGGTGCGACCGCCCTCGGTGCACTCGCCATCCTGACGGTCGAAGGTTCGGTTCCGTCATCGTCGGCGGCGCTCATTTCCTTCGGACTCATGGTCGCCGGACTGACCGGCCTCGCTGGTCTCGTTCTCGCCAGAGCGCCGTGGGCCCGTTGGACGCTCGTGGGAACGGTCATCCTGGCGATGGGACTCGCCTCGATCGAGGTATCGACCCTCACATGGGCGACGGATGCTCTTGGCGCCGTCGCTCTCGTCGGACTCTTCGGACCGTGGCTGCGGCTGTGGATCCGCCACCACGAGGTCGCGGATGCACCCGGACCGACGGTTGTCTTCCTCCTCTCGGCGGGACCTGCGGCTCCCCTCTTCGTGGGCCTCTGCACCATCTGGTCGGGTGCAGGACCGGCCGCCTGGCTCCTCGCGTTCACGATGCTCATCGCGTCGATGCTCTACGGACGCGGATCGAAGCTCGGGCTGTGGATCATGCGGCTGGCGGTGCCCATCATCGGCATCGGCGCCGCCATCTCGACGGCTCTCATCGGCGGTGCCCTGATCGCGATCGGGACCGGCGCCGTCGCGGCCGCCGCGTGGCACCCCGCTTCAAAGAAGACGACAACCGTGATCGCACCGGTCCTCCCGGAACCGGTGCGGAGAAGGACCCGAGGGTCCGATGCGTCCAAGTGACATCGCCTCGACGGTCGTGACAGCAGCGTTCGGCGCATTCACCGGGTGGATGCTCGCGGGAACAGCGGGGACGATCATCGGCGGAATCGGAGGCGTCGCGTTCGGTGTGGTCGCAGCCAGGATGAACGTGCGTCCAGCGATCACGATGACGGTCTTCGTCGGAGCGATGGCAGGTGCATTGATCGGGTCAAGCGTCGTCGAGACGATCTGCCTGCCGGGATCGTGCGTCGCCATCGAGGTCAGCGCGGCCGTCATCCTTGGTGTCGGCGCACTGGTCGGTGTCGGCCTGGTGGCAGCGCTCGTGACCCGCTCCTTCGATGAATACAACGCATCGGTTGCCGATGGCAGGGAACCCCCGACCGTTGGATGTGAGGCTGAGGAACCCGATGGCGACCCTGGGTCCGATCAGTCCTCGTAGGCCGAGAAGATCAGCGAGACGTTGTGTCCACCGAATCCGAAGCTGTTCGTCATCGCGGTCCGAATCGGAACGGATCGTGCTTCGTTGGGCACATAGTCGAGGTCGCAGGTCGGATCTGGATGCTCGAGATTGATGGTCGGAGGCAGGATCCCGTCGCGGATGGCGAGCAAACATGCAAGCGACTCGATGGCGCCTGCTGCGCCGAGGAGATGTCCTGTCATCGATTTCGTCGATGACACGGGAATCGAGTATGCGGCGTCCCCAAGGGCCAGCTTGATCGCGGAGGTTTCCGTCGTGTCATTGGCAGGCGTCGACGTCCCGTGGGCGTTGATGTAGTCGAGATCACCGGGGTCCATGCCAGCATCTTCGAGTGCCGCCTGCATTGCCCTGGCAGCACCAGCCCCACCGGGGCGTGGCAGCGTGATGTGGTACCCGTCCGCTGACATCCCGTAGCCGATCACCTCGCCATGGATATTGGCCCCCCTGGCCTTGGCATGCTCGAGTTCCTCGAGGACGAGCACCGCCGCGCCCTCGCCCATCACGAATCCATCGCGCTCGAGATCGAACGGGCGGGATGCTCCCTCGGGATCAGCGTTGTTCGTGCTGAGGGCCCTTGCCTGCGCGAAGCCGCCGACAGCGAATCGCGTGATACTCGCTTCGCCTCCACCCGCGACCATGACATCGGCAGCACCACGCTTGATCACCTCGGCGGCGTCGCCGATGGCATTCGCCGAGGCTGCGCATGCGGTCACGACCGTGGAGTTCGGCCCGTAGAGGTGGAAGTCGATCGATGCAACACCTCCTGCCATGTTCGAGATGATCATGGCGATGCCTGTCGGGGACATCCGGCTTGGTCCTCGCTCCTTGAGGACCTCGAACTGGGCCTCGAATGTCTCCACTCCCCCGATACCCGTGCCAGCGAGAACACCTGCACGGTACGCCTCTGGGTCGTCCTCGTCGTACGAGATACCGGCGTCGGCGAGGGCCTGTTGGGTGGCCACCCAGAAGTACTGCGAGCTGCGATCGAGTCGTCTGGCTTCCCGCCGGGACATGTATGCCTCGATGTCGAAGTCCTTGATCTCGGCTGCGATCTTCGTGGTGATGTCGGACACGTCGACGCGCTCGATGAGCGAGATCCCGCTGCGACCATCGAGGATGTTCTTCCAGAATGGTTCCACTCCGATCCCAAGACTCGTTACCGAGCCGAGACCGGTGACGACAACACGACGTTCCGACATGGGGTACCTACGCGTTCAGCTTTGCGGCGACGAGATCGACAGCCTGGCCAACCGTGGACAGCTGCTCGGCCTCTTCATCGGGGATCTGGACACCGAAGTTGTCCTCGAGGGCCATGAGGAGTTCTACGACACCGAGCGAATCGACCTCGAGGTCCTCCTCGAAGCGGGAATCCATGGTGATCTTGTCGGCGTCGAGACCGAGCTCGTCCACGAGGAGTTCCGACATCTTCGATTCGATTTCTGCGCGTTCCATGGCTTTCGCCTCCCCTGTCAGAGGGCGAGGCCACCGTCGACGACGATGGCCTGACCCGTGATATACGATGCGCCGTCCGAGACAAGATAGCCAACGACTGACGCCACTTCCTCCGGCCTGCCAAGCCTGCCGAGAGTGATCTGCCCAACTGCACGCTCGGTGACCGCGTCACCGAGCGCATCGGTCATTTCGGTGTTGATGAATCCCGGTGCGACCGCGTTCACCGTGATGCCGCGTGACCCCACTTCCTTCGCAACCGACTTTGTGAACCCGATGATGCCAGCTTTCGACGCCGCATAGTTCGCCTGGCCGGCATTACCGGAAACGCCGGACACCGAGCTGATGTTGACGATGCGACCACGCTTGGCTCTGATCATCGATCTGAGAGCCTGTTTCGTGCATAGGTACACAGAGGTGAGGTTCGTTTGGATGACCCTGTCCCATTGTTCCTCGTCCATACGCAGGATCAGACCATCGTCCGTGATGCCAGCATTGTTGACGAGTACGGTGACAGGGCCGAACGCCTCGCCGACCACGGAGAACATCTCGGCGACGGATGCAGCATCGGAAACATCTGCCTTGATCGCGAGGGCCCTTCCTCCCGACGCCTCAATGGCGGCAACGACGTCCCCTGCCTTGTCAGCATTCGCTGCATAGTTCACGGCAACGGCGATTCCTCGTGAGGCGAGCTCGATGGCGATGGCACGACCTATGCCCCTGGAGGCTCCTGTGACGATCGCGACGTCGGATGTCATTCGAAGATCCCCTGCTTCGCCTTCACCATCGCGAGCGCTGTCTCCGTCGGCTCGGGGAGTTCATCGTCGATCGTTGCGATCGGGTCCACCCTGTCACCCCACTCGAACCCTGCGGCACCCCATGTGAGACCGGCGCCGAAGGCCACGAAGATGAGCTTTGAGCCCGGCTTGACCCTCCCGTCGTCGATCGCCTCTGACAGGGCGATGGGAATCGTTGCGGCGGACGTGTTTCCATATCGGTGGATGTTGACATACACCTTGTCCTCGGGTGCACCGATACGGCGACGAATTGCGTCGATGATCCTGATGTTCGCCTGGTGCGGGATCACGAGGTCGATCTCATCGAGGGTCCACCCTGCCTTCTCGGCCGCACTCACCGTTCCCTCCCCCATCCTGACGACAGCGTTCTTGAAGATCTCTGCACCATCCATGACGATGGCAAGACGTGCTTCCGTGCCGATGAAGTCCGTGCCGAGGCCCGTCGCTGTCAGGGCTTCCGCACCGCCACCATCAGCGCCGAGCTCGATCGACCGAAGTCCGACATCGTCCGTGGTCGCCTCGACGACGACAGCACCTGCGCCGTCACCGAAGAGCACCGAGGTCGTTCGCTCCTCGAGGTTGAGATACGACGAGATACGTTCGGACCCGATCACGAGGATGGTGGAGGCTTGTTCGGTTGCGATCAGTCCGTGGGCCATCGAGAGGCCATAGATGAACCCAGAGCACCCGGCGTTGATATCAGCCGCTGCAGCATTGTCGGCTCCGAGCTTCGTTTGGACGTAACACGCTGTGGACGGGATCTGCCTGTCAGGGGTACACGTCGCAAGGATGATGTAATCGACCTCGGAGGCGTCCCTGCCTGCCGCCGCGAGAGCGCGTTTGGCGGCGAGGGTCGCCATGTCGGAGTTCGAGACATGGGAGATCCGTCTCTCCTTGATGCCAGAGCGTGACGTGATCCACTCGTCGCTGGTTTCGACGACGGTGGCGAGGTCGTCGTTCGTGAGCACCGCTTGTGGGACGCATTTGCCCCAACCAGTGAACGTTGAGTTCATCATGTGGCACCTCCCCGTGCGGCCGTCATTGTACGGACAGCGACTCGGCGACGACGCGTGCCTCGAGAAGGGTCGACACCGTCAACACTTCTGCCTCGGGCAATGTGCGCCGCGCAAGGCCAGCGGTCACATCACCCGGTCCGATGTGGATGAAGGTGTCGACGCCTGCCTCCGCCATGTTCTCGAGCGTTTCGGAGAAGCGAACCGGCAAGGTCAATTGCGCGGCAAGGCTCGCTGCCGGATCCGTCGTTTCCTGTGCCGTTGCGTTTGCGAAGACGGTCGCTGCCGCTTGGTGGAACACCGTCTCGTCCAGCGCGGTAGTCAGGCGCTCCCGTGCCGATGCCATGAAGGGTGAGTGGAAACCGCCAGCAACCTTGAGGACGACAGCGCGCCTGATGCCGAGGTCACGTGCATTCGCTTCGAGCCAGGCAAGGTCGTCCGTACCTCCGGCGACCACGACCTGACCCGGCGCATTGATGTTCGCGACGAACAACATCCCTCCATCGGCCCTTCGGGCCTCAGCGACCGACTCCGCTACTTCGGCATCGGCGCCGATCAACGCCGCCATGCCGGAAGGATGAGAGGCAGCCGCCTCGGCCATCGCCCGTCCTCGCTCGGCAACGAGGGCGACTCCGTCTCCGAAGCCGATGGCGCCAGCCGCTGCGAGCGCCGTGTATTCGCCGAGGGAATGCCCAGCCATCGCGACCGGGCCGCCGTCGACGAGGGACGAGAACTCATCCCACAGCGCATACGAGGTCACGAACAAGGCCGGTTGGGCGTTCTCGGTCGCCGTCAGCAGGTCGTCAGGACCGTCCTCGATGAGTGCGTCGAGATCCCAGCCGAGGACGTCCGACGCTTCACTGAACAGATCATCCCTGGCAGATCGAACGTCGGCACACATGCCGACGGTCTGGCTGCCCTGGCCAGGGAAGAGAACGGCATAGGTCATAGGTTCAGCCTCACTCGCTCGATATGCCCGTTGGGGACGCGGCCAGACTCTGACCCCTGCGGGTTCGCAGACGTTTCACGCAGGGGGGAGGTCGGTCGTGCGTTCGCTGAGGTATCGCCTGATGTTCCTGACGGCCTGGGCTATTCGCTGCTGGTTCTCCACCAGGGCAAAACGAACATGTTCGTCCCCTGACGGGCCGAAACCGATACCTGGGCTGACGGCGACCTGGGCTCTGTCGAGAAGGTCGAGGGCAAACGCGAGGGAACCCATGGATCGCATGGGTTCGGGGATCCGCGCCCACACGAACATGGTGGCCGTTGGTGCCTCGATACTCCAGCCGGCCTTCTGAAGCCCTCCGACCAGGGTGTCCCTCCGTTCGCGGTACTCATCCACCACCACATCGATGTATTCGTCGTGCTCGTTGAGGGCGATGATGGAGGCGATCTGGATCGGTTGGAAGGTCCCGTAGTCGAGGTAGGACTT
>JAQAZV010000143.1:0-3613 GCA_032127155.1 Acidimicrobiia bacterium | reverse complement strand
CGGGTCGGCGCTGGTTCTCGGAGCCATCGCCACGGCAGCGATCATTCCCCTTGCACGCGCATCTGCGAATACCGCTGTGGAGAACGCCGCCTACCTGGTCCTCGGGACGAACCTCTACGACTCGCTCGTTGCATCCCTGGCATTTCGCACCTGGATCCTTGGTGTCGTGGGCGTGGCGTTCCTCGGAATCGGGATGATCGCGGTCGTGTCGCAGCGCCGAGCATCGTGACGGAGGATTTGGGGCTCAGCCGAGACGCGATCGCAGCACGGCCGCTGCTTCGTCCACATCGGCCGTCAGGGTGACGAGCCCTGCTGTCGTCCCCAGGCGATCCTCGAGGAGCGGTATGAGGGTGGCCCAGGGTTCTCCGACAGCGACGATCGGCTTGCGCGGCACATCAGAGAATGGCGCAACGTAGGAGAGATTCCACGCAACGAGAAGCTCTGTTGCGGTTCCGAGGCTTCCCCATAGGGCGATCGAGGCGTCCGTGCCTTCGGCCAACTCCCTGATCCGATCGACCAGGGAGACGGAGGGCGATTCCTCATCGAGCCACGCGTTTGCAGATGACCGACCGGGAAAGATCGTTGGCGCGGTGACCCCGAGGACGCGCCCGCCCGCCTCAGCAGCCCCTCGTGATACCGCCTCCATCAGGCCGAAGTACCCACCAGTGGCCACCCGAAAGCCGCACTCGGCAAGCAACCGACCACAGCGGACACCTTCCTCGTAGTGGCCGTCGCCAGGGACGGACTGGGATGCTCCGAAGACGGCAACCGTGCGCATCATGCCCCGATCGTAGATCCACCCCACCGCCGACTGGTCTACCCAGGTCCTCCGTGCGCAGTTTCCCGTTCTTGCGTAACTGAGTTCCACCCTGGATGGAACTCAGTTACGCAAGAACGGGTGAGGGGGTCAGCTGTCGAGGTTTGAGCTCTCGAGGTGGACCTTGTCGATGGGTGCGTCTGCGGGTTCGATGTCCTCCTCGGTCACGAACCGAAGCTCGGTGTGGGGAAGCTCCCGCAGATCGGGCGGGGCATCCTTCCACACTCGGAGGATGACATCTGGCGCGAGGTCAGCCCCGCCGTCGATGCTCCTCAGCCCGAGTTCATCGATCTCCTCATTGGCGATGTCGATGATGCTGACCGAGCTGATCAGTTCCTTCTCTTCCTTGAGCGAGGCGATCGCTTCCTTCTTGCGTTGGGCGGTCTGTCGACCGAGAACCACACCGACAATCACGAAGGCGGCGATCGCTGCGATGATGATGGAAGTCATGCCGTTGGGCCCTCCTTCGCGATGAATGACGCGCGTTCGTCCTCCTCGATAACGCTATCGACACGGATGCGGATCAGCATGAGTGGCTCTGTCGAGGGATTTCCGATGGAACACCTCTTTCCTGCAGGTACGTGGACGGACGTCCCCGCTTCCGAGCGTGACTGATCATCACCGATCGTGACGTCGGCCGTTCCACTCATCACCTGCCAGAACTCGCTCAGGGAATCGTGGACCTCCGGCGGAATGGTTGCACCCGGATCCACAGCAACCACATGTGTGCGGTGACCGGGAGTCCTGCCGATCAGCCTTGCCGTGCCCCAGGACTCGTACTCGGTCCCGTTCGATTCGAGCTCTCTACGCCCATCGAGTCGGAGACGCTCGACGACCGCTTTGACCTGTTGGCTTCCGTCCTTCGTGGTCACGAGCAAGGCGTCCGGAGTGTCGACGATCACGACGTCGGTCATGCCAACGACAGCGACCAGACGCTCGGATGCTTTGACGTACGAACCCGTGGTTCCGACAGCAACCACATCCCCTCGAATGACATTTGCGTTGCCGTCCCTCTCCCCGATGTCCCACAGCGACGACCAGGAACCGACATCGCTCCACCCAGGGTCGACCGGCAGGACGGCACCGCTGTCGGTGTGCTCCATCACGGCAAAGTCGACACTGTCCGACGGGGATGCCGCAAAGGCAGCAGGGTCGAGCGTCAACGTCCCGCCAGACCGTATCGCAGCGTCGAAGGCAGCTGTGGTTGCGGCTGTGATGTCTGGTCGGAAGTCCTCGAGTTCGTCGAGATAGCGCTTGGCCCTGAAGATGAACATGCCCGAGTTCCATGAGTAGGCACCGGATGCCACATACTCGCGTGCCGTGCTCTCGTCCGGCTTCTCCCTGAACTCCGCGATTCGCCGGATGTCCCCAATGAGGGGGTCTCCGGCGCGGATGTAGCCGTAGCCGGTCTCGGGGCTCGTGGGGGTGATCCCGAAGGTCACCAGGTACCCCTCGTCCGCAGCGGCTGCTGCCACATCGATCGCCTCAGCGAAGGCCGCGAGGTCGGCGATGGCATGGTCTGCGGGAAGAACGAGGAGGATCGCGTCCTCTCCTCGTGACAACACTTCGAGTGCTGCCGCAGCAACGGCAGGGGCGGTGTTGCGACCTACGGGCTCGAGGATGGTCGTTGCATCGGTGATGCCGGCATCCACGAGTGCACGGGCCACGGGGACGGCGTGCCCGATGTTGGTGACGACGATCGGAGCCGATACCCCATCGAGGGCGCGAACCCTGTCGATGGTTGCATGGATCATGGATCGACGCTCGATCAGGGGGAGGAGCTGCTTTGGTTGCTGCTCGCGCGACGCCGGCCACAGGCGGGTTCCGGCGCCACCCGACAGCACCACGGGCACGATGGTGGGTCGATCTGTCACAGGTGACAACGGTATCGCAGGTCGCGGGTCACGACGCGCTAATCCATCGAGTCTGTGGGCTCGATGTGTGCCCGAACGACGATTCCCTCGAGTTCGCCCCTCGCCTCGGGTGTCCCGAAAGCAGTGAGCACGTCGCCAATCCTCAGCATCGTGTCCCCGTGGGGAACGAGGATCGACGTTGCTCGCTGGATGCTCACCAGGACGGCGTCCGACGGCCACTGAACCTCAGCGATGAGCCGGTTGGCGACCGGCGACTCCTCGTTCACCTCGACGACGAAGAAGTCAGCTCCGGGCTGTGAACGAATCCTCTGTCGTTCCCGGTGCAGCTCGCGGCCCTTCGTCATGCTGAGTGCGTGTTCGTACGCCCGCACGACCGACTCCCTCCGGAACATGCCGATGACCTCGCGCTGGCGACTCCCCCCGATCACCGGGAGGCGACCGACGCCCATGCCCGCCATCCTCGACAGTGCCATCGACACCGGGGCCTCTGGCGCAATCGTGATCGGGTTGGTCGTCATGGCATCGGCGACGGTCACCGCATGGCTCGGACCGCCCGCCTTCGCGATGTCGGACAGGGACAGAACGCCAACGAGTTCGTCGAGGTCGTTCACGACTGGAGCGCCGTGGTGCGTGCTCAGATCGAAGAACTCCGCAGCGTCGGCAAGTGACTGCCAGGGGTGCAGCACGCCGTCGACCTCCTGCATGACTTCGCTGACATCCACGATGTCGAGGAGATCGATGTCCTCATTGGTCGGAAGCTCGATCCCATCCCGGCGGAGCTTCGTGATGTAGCTGCCTTCCATCTGGAAGCGATCGCCGAGGTAGACAGATAGAGCTGCCCCGAGCATCAACGGGAGCACCAGTTCATAGTTGCCGGTCAACTCGAAGACGATGATCACGGAGGTGAGGGGTGCCCGTGCCG
>JAQAZV010000142.1:0-2847 GCA_032127155.1 Acidimicrobiia bacterium | reverse complement strand
ATCGCGTAGCCAGCTGCTTCGAACGCTGGCTTGTTGTACCAGACGATCGACTTGTAGTTGGCGTTCGTCGGGATCGAGTAGTGCTTGCCGTCGGCGCAGACGCCGAGGTTCATGAAGTACGAACCATGCGCAGCCTCGAGTGCTGCGATGTCCATGCCCATGTCCTCGAGTGCCACGATCTCGCCAGCATCGGCGAAGACGCAGATCGAACCTGGCTGCGGTGTGATCGCGATGTCTGGCGGGTTGCCGCCGTCGACGCGAATACGCAGCTGGGCTTCGAAGTCATCCGAACCCTCATAGGTGACCGTGCCACCCGTTGCTTCGTTGTAGACATCGAAGGTCGCCTGGATGGACGCACCCTCGTCACCGGTCGGTGCTGCAAATACCGAAACCTCGGTACCCGATACATCGACGTCGGTGTACTCGTTTGTCATGTCGTCGCCGCCGCCGTCGCCGGCGGTGGTCGTCGTTGTGTCGTCTGAGCTGTCGCTGCTACACGCAGCGACGATCATCGCGAACACGACGAGTACCAATAGCCATTTGGCTCTTTTCATAGATTTCCTCCATCAGAGGTGTTTCGAAAACAGGACGTGCCCTGTCTCGGGTCCTAGCCTACTCCACCTTCAAACGGGCGCCAGTCGAGACGGTATCGTTTCGCAGATGCGCCGACGGATCCTCCCTGCACTCGCCCTGGTTCTTATAGCCGTCGCTTGCACCTCGAACAGCGACGAGACATCGACGACGGAGGCCGGTGCGGGGTCCTCGCCGACCATCACCGATGCCGCGTCCTCGACCTCGTCAACGTCCTCGACCATCCCACCTGACGGATTCGGGGGTGAGGTCACGATCGGCATGGAGACGTCCGTTGGAACGTTGAATCCGTTCTCGCCCAATGCCTTCAATGAGCGGCTTGCCGGAAACCTGGTGTGGGCGCTCGTCTATGACATTGCCCCGGAAACCTGGGAGCGGACGCCGGAGTCCGTGACCACCCTTCCTTCGGACTCGGGCAACATCGAGGTCAACGACGACGGAACGATGACCGTCCGATATGAAGTGCGCCAGGGTCTCGTGTGGAGCGACGGCGAACCCATGACCGGCGAGGACGTCGCATTCACTGCTGAAGCAATGCGCGACATGGCGCTTTCTGGTATTGCGAACGTGCCGGAGGTGATGGGCACGGTGCTCGCCACAGACTCTGTCGACCGTCTGGCGTACATCACGTTCTCCGAGCCGACGCTTGCCTTCGAGGACGCACTGTGGATCATCCTCCCCAGGCATGCGCTCGAGGGAGTTGACCTCATCGAGGGAACCGACGGTTCCGATTGGCCATCAGGCGGCCCCTTCGTCGTTGCGGAGTTCGATCCGTTCGGGGCGGTCAGGTTCGAGCGCAACGAGCAGTATTGGAAGACCGACGATGATGGCAGGGCCCTCCCGTACCTCGACGCCGTCGTGATCACCGACGTCGGCGACGAGCCACAATCACCTGCACCGGACTTCGTCCTGAGAGCCCTCGACGTTGCCTTGGTCAACCCGTGGGACGCTGACCTGAGGACGATCGAGGGGGCTGAGCCCGATGGGGCGGTCCTCACGACCGCACCGTCCCCTGTCATCGAGCACATCACGTTCGAGTTCGCCGGTGCCAGGGATGACGTCAATCCAGGGTCTGAGAATGGAACTGCCGACTATCGAGAGGCTGTCGCGATGTCGCTCGACCGCCCAGCGATCCTCGCAGAGACCGGTGTCCCGTGGTACCCGGGAGTGCCCGGGATGCTCATCCCGGTTGGAACCTCCCCGTGGGAACAGTATTCGTACGACCCTTCGGCCGCGGGCAACCTCATCGACGGGGTTCAGGGCGACTCCGAGGCGTCGATCCAGGCAAGGCTGACGACGACGGGAAACGGTGACTACCGCATTCGCATCGGGGACGCCCTCACGACCTCCTTCGATGCCATCGGCGTCGACTACGAACCCATCTACCTCGATTCGGTCCTGTTCTTCGGCGAGACCCTCGAGACGGGTGCCTTCGATCTCGGCATGTGGGCGTGGATCAGCGATGGTGGTCCCCAGAACCAGCTGGCACTGCTCGATCACTTCAACCCGGCCGTTGAGCCGCCCACTGGGAACTACGGCCGATGGGACGGCGGTGAGTCGGCCGATCGGTTCACCGAGATCGTCGCCGAAGCCCACACCACGGTCGATCCCGAGCGATTCGACGAGCTCATCGCCGAAGCAGAGGACATCCTCGCCACCGAACTTCCGATCATCCCGCTCTTCAACCGGGCGATCCATGTTGCCTACTGGTCCGACGTCGTGACCGGCATCGTGCCCAACGGTTCCGCGTCCACCGTCACCTGGAACATCGAGAGCTGGCAGCGCGTGGGAGAGTGAAGATTGAGTCTTGAGTTTTGAGTTGTGAGTTTTGAGTTGGTCTCGAGTCTCGAGTCCCGAGTGGTGCGCTTGAATCGACGCGAGAACGGCACCTCTTGGGTGCCGTTCTGTCACGCGGAGAGAGAGGGATTTGAACCCTCGAGGAGGCTTACACCCCCTACTCGCTTAGCAGGCGAGCGCCTTCGACCACTCGGCCACCTCTCCGAATGACGTAAGGATATCAGGGATGGCTGAGCTCACTCCTGTCTCGCCTCGAAGCAGCCCCCATCGTCCTCGCCTTCGGCTCGGCCACTTTCCCCGCTTCGCAGGGGAAGGAGGAGGTGGGTGGGCAATGCTCATCACCGTTTCCTCTCCCTCGCCGCACGGCGGGGGAGATGTCGAGGAGCGTGCGACGAGACAGAGGGGGCGCTTCGGTCACCTCGCCGGGTTCGGGGCAGGCCCATCGTCCACGCCTGTGGC
>JAQAZV010000141.1:0-3817 GCA_032127155.1 Acidimicrobiia bacterium | reverse complement strand
GCGGGCGAGCATCCCGAAGATGACACCTCGGAACAGGACCTCCTCATAGAGCGCGGTGCCCAGGGGAACGCGGAAGAGAGCGTGGTACAGGGAAAGGCCGATGGACCCTTCAACGATGCGTTCATCCCGGAACGCATCCCTCGCAGCCGGAACCGCCACGGCCACGGCGATCGTAGCGATGATCACCGATCCAAAGACGATCCCTACGAGCGCGCCCCTCTGGAGTCGATCGGCGCGCATCCCCATCGCCACCCATGGCGTACCTGCCCGCCGTGCGATGAGGAGCACAACGGCGAGAAGGGTGAGGTTGAACGGCACGTACCAAGGCGGATCCAGCAGCACGTTGACGACGACGTTCGCATACAGGACGAGGGCGATGATCGCAGCGAGATGGATGCCCGGCTGTTGGGGCCACTGGGGGAGCCGAAACCACGACCCTGGGCGCCAGAGTTCATCCCAGTCGGATTCAGGTCTCGCCTGCCGTTCCACGACACGCACCGGCATGCATCACACCTCAACGATGATGTATCCATCGTGGCAGGTCGCGGAGGACAACTACTCCGGGAAGTCAGCCGCAGGTGATGGGTCCTCCACCGTCCACGGGCGTGGCAGGAAGGATGTAGGCGTCGAGACCAGGCTGGAAATCGGGTGTCGCAGCGATGTTGCCCTGGGCGGCCGAGGTTTGGCCGTCAGCTGCTCCACCCACCACGATCTCGAGCGTTCCCCAGAGGTTCGCAACGACGTCAGTGGGGATCTCCGTCACCATGTACAAAAGCGGTCCGCATGAGAACGCACCGGATGGCGGCTCGGCGACCTTTGGCACACCGTCGCAGATCTCATCGACGGTGCCGTTGTGTGGTGAGTCTGAGATGTAGTTGAACCCTGCGGCCTCCTGGGCAGAGTTGCCAGCACAGATCGGTGTGCCATCGGCGGCGTCGAAGCCCCGATAGAGCACGACGTACAGCCCGTCCCACTGGTACCAGTGCGCCTGCACCGAACCGGCAGGGAACAGCTCCGCCCCGCCGGCCGAGTAGGGCTGGAGCTCGGCGAATACCGGGGTCTCCGCCACTTCGAAACCCGCGGGAGCGGCCGTGGTGGTGGTTGTCTCTGGTGCCGCAGTCGTCGTTGTGGTGGGTGCCGCAGTGGTTGTCGTGGCAGCCTGGGTCATGGTCGTCGCCGCGGCGGTGGTGGACGTTGTCGTCGTGTCGTCTGCGTCACCCGACGAGCACGACGCCGCGACCACCCCCACGACGATCAGAAGAACAAGGATGCGTGCCTTCACAGTGACCCCCAGGTCCGACTGCGGTCGAAACTACCACAATGTTCCAGATCGAAGCTGGATCGAAACGTCACACGGCCATGGCCCCCTGCTGGCGTGTCGCAAGGCTGTCGGCGATGTACCGGGCGTCGGTCGGCATGCCGGAGAGGGTTTCGGACCACAGGGCGTGGAGGAAGAACAGGCCACAGAAATAGAAGCCGGGTTGGCTGGCGACGATGCCGCGCTCGTGGCTCGGATGACCGGCGTCGTCGAAGACCGGCAGGTCGATCCAGTCGAACCCCTGACGGAAGCCTGTGCACCACACGACATTGGCGACGTCCACCACGGTGCCGTCGTCGAGGAGCGGCAGGCCATCTTGCACCCCTGTGACCCGCCCGACACGGTGGGCACCTGCCTCGACGAGGTCCCTCGGCTTCACCCGCACGATGGGACCCCCGGTGTGCTGCATCATCTTCGGCCGTGCCTTGCGTCCGATGAATGTGCCGGTGTTGAGCACCTTGACCGCCATGAACCTGACGAATCGCACGCCGACATTGCGACCGAGCCACGGCTCGATGCGGAATGGGATGACGGGTCCTGGTGTCCCTGCGATGAACGTCTCGCGGTCGTGCGCAAGCTCGAGGCCGATATCGGCGCCGGAGTTGCCGAGACCGACCACGAGGACCGGTCCGTCGGCGAGTTGGGAAGGTCGCTGGTACTGCGCAGAGTGCATCTGGAGGATGCCTGGGTCGAGGTCGGGGGCGAAGTCCGGGACGTGGGGTATCTGATAGTTCGCCATCGCCACGACGATGTTGGTCGACCGCAGCTCACGCCCGCCAGCCTCCACCACATAGGTGTCGCCGTCGTGGCTGAGGCGTGACACCCTCGTGTTGGACCGAACAGGGAGGTCGTTCACCTCGGCATAACGCTCCAGGTACGCCGCGAGCTCATCCTTGGTGACGAACGTGTCACCTTTCGCGGGGAACGGCATGCCGGGGAGGCCGTTGTATCGGGCAGGGGTGAACAGCAGCAACGAGTCCCAGCGTTTCCGCCATGCATCCCCCACGCGTCCGTTCGCATCCAGGATCACGAAGTCGATGCCCCGCTGTTTGAGTTCGTAGCCGACGGTGAGACCGGTCTGGCCGCCTCCAATGATGATCGTGTCGTAGGTGTCGGGCATGGTGGTTCTCCTCCGTGTGGCGTGATGCCACCGTATGGGAACCGCTCGCTGCCCGCATCGCCCAAATCACCCATCTTTCGCTGTGACGGAAGTGGGTAGGACTACCCATCGGCCGTTGTGAGCGGCGTCAGGCGATGCCGTGCCTGAAGGCCCACGCCGTTGCCGCGGACCGTGACGACACATCGATCTTGGTGAAGATGTTCGACACATGGCGGTCGACGGTGCGCTCGCTCAGGACGAGGTCGGCGGCGATCGACCGGTTCGTGGCTCCGGAAGCGAGCATGCGAAGCACCTCTGCCTCCCGATCGGTCAAGCCAGCAGGCCACTCGGCTCTGGCACGATGCATGAGCGCGTCAACGATCGCTGCGTCCGGTCTTGCGCCAAGCTCGACGAAGGCCGTCCGTGCCGCAGCGATCTCGAGATCGGCGGCATCGGTGTCACCTCGAGCGAGGTGCGCCCGCCCGAGGTCGACCCTGGCGCGGGCAAGCTCGTACGGCATCGAGAGGTCCTGCCACCATCTCCTGGCCACCTTGAGCCGTGCCATGGCTTGGGTGACGCGGTCCTCCGCGAGGGCCAACCTGCCCTCGGCGTGCGCGGCCCACGCGAGATGCGCCTCCGTGCCGGTGGATTCAGCAGCCTCTCCGAGTTCGCGAGCAGCGGTGGTGGCTCTGGGGAGGTCGCCCGCGGCGATAGAGATCTCCACCGTTGCTGGCAGCAGCTGGATCCGCACGAAGGGATCGGTCGCCTCGCCGAGGGCCTCCGAGATGGATGCGAGTGCCGCGTCGTGGTGACCCTGGTTGAGCTTGAGCAGTGCCATACCTGGCATGGGATCACCGCCGTCGATGCTCACCTTCTGATAGGTCGCCTCTGCGGCTGCGAGATCCCCACGCATACGCTGGATCTCGCCGAGTTGGTAGTGCGCTTGGGCGGCGATCTGGAACCGGGCGCCGGCCCCGACCGCACGTTCTGCTTCCTCCATGGCCTCGATCCACGCCCCCTGGAGACGCAAGATCTCGGAGCGATGCGCAAGGCACTGGTCGTTGAATGCGACGAGGTCGGGCTGTTCGCCACACCACTCGGTGAGCGCTTCGGTCCACACCGCTGCCCGTTTGATGGCGTGGGTCTCGTAACAGCCCTCGAGGACGCTGCAGTAGACGAGGCCGGTCACCATCGGGGAGAGTTGCGATCCCGTTGCCGCAACCATGACTTCATCGAGCAGTCGGAGGCCATCGGCAGTCCTCGAAAGCCGAAGCAGTGCCCGAGCCTGGGTCTGTGCAGCGAGCGCTGTCAGGTCCCGATCGCCGAATCGCCTCCCGATCTCGGCTGCCCTGCCACCGACGTCGACGACCTCCTCCATTTCGTCTGCCATCACGTGGCGA
>JAQAZV010000140.1:0-4484 GCA_032127155.1 Acidimicrobiia bacterium | reverse complement strand
GTCCGGATCATCATGGATCGCCTGCAGCATCTCTATCACGGCCTGGTTGGCGCCACCATGCAGTGGCCCCCACAGCGCACCCATCCCTGCGGCGACACTCGTGAACATGTTCGCCCGGCTCGAACCGACCCCGCGCACCGTGGACGTTGAGCAATTCATCTCGTGATCGGCATGCAGGATCAGGAGGACGTTCAATGCCCTGACGACCGCGGGATCGGTCACGTAGTCGTCGATAGGGGTCGTGAACATCATGCGGAGGAAGTTCTCGACATAGTCGTACTGCACCTCCGGGTACACATACGGCTCGCCAATGGACTTCTTGTATGCCCAAGCCGCGACCGTCGGGAGCTTGGCGATCAGGGTGCGGGCACCCGCGTCGATCTCAGAGGCACGAGTCGGTCGCCGGTAGACGTCGTAGAACGTGGAGATGGCATTCGTCGCTGACGCGAGGACGGCCATCGGGTGGGCCCGCCTCGGGAAGGCGTCGAAGAACGATCGCATCTCCTCATTGAGGAGGGCGTGGTGGGTGATGTCGTGTTCCCACTGGTGGAGCTCGGCCTCATTGGGCAGCTTGCCGTAGAGCAGCAGATAGGCAACCTCGAGGAACGTGCACTGCCGTGCGAGGTCCTCGATGCGGTAGCCGCGATAGAGCAGCACTCCTTCGGCACCGTTGATGTAGGTGATGGTCGAGCGGGCCGCCGCTGTGTTCCCGAATCCGGGATCGAAGGTGACGTGGCCGGTTTGTGGACGGAGCTTCAGTATGTCAATACCGGGCTGGCCGATCGTTGGTTGATGCACCTCCAACTCGGTGACGCCACTTCCCAGATCGAGCTTCGCATTCCGTTCACCCATCCGTCCAGGCCCTTTCGTTCGAGAAGCAGCACACCTCGGGTCGCCAAGGAGGGCATCCCAGGATGTTCCGATACTAGTGGGCGGTGGTGGGCGTACGGTCTGTGGTACCTTTCCGGCCACAAGGAGCCACTGTGATCGACCTCAAAGGACGCAAGAAGGCAGCTCCGATCCTCGAACCGGTAGCGGCGGGCCTCGCCAAGATCGGTTTCACGCCAGCGGCCGTCACTGTGCTCGGCCTCCTGACGACGGTGATCGGGTCCGTTCTCATCGCCTCAGGCATCCTCTTCTGGGGTGCCTTGACGGCGGGCTTCGGAGTAGCCCTCGACGCCCTCGACGGGCCCCTCGCACGAAAACTGGGCACGGCGTCCGAACGTGGCGCCTTCCTCGATACGATGTCGGATCGCTTCGGTGAGATTGCCGTGTGGGTCGGGCTCGCGGTCTACCTCAGGGACGAGCCGGTGTCGCTCATCCTCTGCATCGTCGCCCTCGCATTCTCCCTCCTCGTCCCCTATGTGAGGGCGAAAGCCGAGCAGGCGAACCTCGACGGAAAAGGTGGGTGGATGGGAAGAGCCGAACGGATGATCCTCATCGTCATCGGTACGGCGCTGGTCGGCCTCGGCCTCGACATCATGCAGCCGTTGCTGTGGGTCTTCGTCGTCCTCACCGGGTTCACGGTCCTTCAGCGCATTCGCAGGACGTGGCAGCAGCTCGAAGCGTGAGGGACCTCGTCGCGTATATTCCGTTCAGGATCGCGGCCGGCATCTTCGGCCTGCTCCCGGAGGCGTGGGTCAGGTTCATCGGTGAGCGTGGCGGCGGTTGGGCCGCTCGGAGACGCTCAGGAAAGTACCCCCTTCTCGCATCGCATATGGCGAGGGTCCTGGGACCACAAGCAACGGCAGCCGACATCGACGAAGCGGTCGATGATATGTATCGCTCCTACGGTCGCTACTGGGCCGAGACCTTCTGGTTCCGCCCGCGTCGCCAGGACGTCATCACCGCAAGGACGGAGCGGATCCACTTCGATCCGGTGTACGCGTCGATGGAAAGAGGACGTGGCCGGATATTCGCCCTGCCGCACATCGGCAATTGGGAGGTCGCGGGTCTCGTGGCCGATGAGATCGGGTCACCGGTCGTCGCGGTGGCCGAGCACCTGTCGAACCAGCGGATCACGGACTGGTTCATCGACGTGCGTCGACACTTCGGGATCGACATCATCCTCACATCGGACCCGAACCGTACACGCAAGCTCATCACGCTCCTCAAACAGGGGAAGGCCATCGCTCTGGTCGCAGACCGCGACGTGACAGGAAGGGGTGTCGAGGTGGAGTTCTTCGGTGAGCGCACCACGATGCCTGTCGGCGCGATCGCACTTGCGGACCTCACAGGCGCCGACCTGATTCCCGTCGGGGTCTACTTCAAGGAAGGACGCGGGCATCGAATCGTCGTGCACGATCCCGTTGAAATCCCCGACCTTCCCACGAGGGAGGAACGGGTGGCCGTTGGGATCCAACGGTTCGCTCGAGTGCTCGAGGACATCATTCGCGTGGCGCCCTCGCAGTGGCACCTGTTCCAGCCGAACTGGCCATCCGATGCGTCCCTCGGCTCCGGGGATGCACGATGAGGGTCGGCCTCATCTGCCCGTACGATCTCGACCGGCCGGGAGGGGTTCAGGACCAGGTCATCCGCATAGCCGGGTGGCTCGAGGCACTCGGGCATCGCACGACGATCGTCGGACCGGGGAAGGAAGGACCGCCGGGGGCCGTGCTCGTCGGCGGTTCGATCGTGGTCAAGGCCAATCGCTCGGCCGCACCGATCGCCGTTGATCCCAGGGTGGCGGGACGGGTCAGGACCGCAGTGGAAGGGTGCGACGTCATCCATATCCATGAGCCATTCATGCCGGTGGTCTCACTCGCAGCGACACGAATCCGCACGATTCCGTCCGTTGGCACGTTTCATGCAGACGCAGCACCGTGGGCGCGTACCGCGTTGCGGGTTGGCGGACCCCTTGCCAGGGTCGTGGCGGGCCGCCTCGATGTCCTCACAGCGGTGAGCGACGTTGCGCGGTCAGCAATCTCTGCGATCGACAATGTCCGTGTCGTTCCGAATGCAATCGATGTCGATGCGTATGGCGGCATGCCGAAGACCCCCGGTTCGGTCGTATTCGTCGGGCGAGATGATCCGCGCAAGGGACTCGATGTCCTTCTCGATGCCTGGCCCTCTGTTCTCGAGCAGGTTCCGGGTGCGACGCTCGATGTCGTTGGAGCGGAACGCACGGATGAGATACGAGGTGTCACATTCCACGGAAGGGTGGATGAGCATGCGAAGCGTCAACTCCTGGGAGGTGCGAGCGTCGCAACTGCACCAAACCTCGGGGGTGAATCCTTCGGGATCGTCGTCCTCGAAGCCATGGCGTCCGCGTGCGCTGTCGTGGCGTCCGCCATACCGGCATTCGCTGCGGTTCTGGGTGATGCCGGTGAGCTCGTGAAGCCGGGTGATTCGACGGGCCTATCGCAGAGAATCGTGGATCTGCTGATGGACCCGACTCGCACGGCCGCGTTGTCCGCAGCCGCCAGGGAGAGATCGTTGCAGTACGACGGCGAGGTCATCGTCGAGCGATACCTCGAGGTCTACGCCGAGGCAATCGCACTCCACCGCTGACGACGGACCTGCGGATCGGTAGAATCAGTAGCTGACACGAAAAGGACGTCCCATGTCGACACCAACACCCCAACTCGGCACTGACACGGTCAAGCGAGGTCTCGCCGAGATGCTCAAAGGCGGCGTCATCATGGACGTCGTGTCCGCTGACCAGGCCCGGATAGCGGAGGCCGCCGGTGCGTGCGCGGTCATGGCCCTCGAGCGGGTTCCCGCCGACATCCGAGCGCACGGCGGTGTGGCCAGAATGGCCGATCCCGCAAAGGTCGAGGAGATCATCTCATCCGTCTCGATTCCGGTCATGGCGAAGTCCCGCATTGGTCACTTCGTCGAGGCCGAGGTGCTCCAGTCCCTCGGTGTCGACTACATCGACGAATCAGAGGTGCTGTCCCCGGTTGACGACAATCACATCGACAAGCATCGATTCACCGTGCCATTCGTGTGCGGCGCCAAGGACCTCGGTGAGGCACTCCGACGCATCGGCGAGGGAGCGGCCATGATTCGAACGAAGGGCGAGCCCGGAACAGGGAATGTGATCGAAGCCGTCAGGCACATGCGGGTGATGAATACGCAGATCCGCTGGCTCACCACTCTGGGTCCCGATGAGATCATGAACGCGGCCAAGGAGCTGAGGGCCCCGTATGACCTCGTGAAGGAGGTCGGTGCATCGGGTCGATTGCCGGTTGTGAACTTCGCCGCAGGTGGGATCGCGACACCCTCGGATGCCGCCCTCATGATGAAGTTGGGATGCGACGGTGTCTTCGTGGGCTCTGGAATCTTCAAGTCCGGCGACCCCGCCGAACGTGCAGCGGCGATCGTGGAGGCAACAACGTTCTTCAACGATCCCGAAAAGATCGCCAAGGTATCGAAGAACCTCGGCGAAGCCATGGTGGGGATCAACATCGACACCCTTCCCGATTCCGAGTTGATGCAACTCCGCGGATCATGAGGATTGGCGTCCTGGCACTTCAGGGCGA
>JAQAZV010000139.1:0-31201 GCA_032127155.1 Acidimicrobiia bacterium | reverse complement strand
CGCTGGCGACCTCAGGACCGATGTGACGGCATCGAAGGGAATCCACATCGTGGTGCCGAGATCCGTGATAGCAAGTCAGGTCGGATTCATAACAAAGACGCCGACGAGTGTGTTGTTCCTCATCCCGTTCGGGGACATCTGGATCATTGGCACCACCGACACACCATGGGCGTTGGGGCTTGCCCACCCTGCCGCGAGCCGCACCGACATCGACTACGTCCTCGGGCAGGCGAATTTGGTCGTCGAGCGCACCATCACCCACGAAGACATCGTGGGCGTCTATGCAGGGCTGCGTCCCCTGGTGACGGGTGATGCCGAGTCGACAGCGAAGCTCTCCAGGGAGCACAGCATCACGCTTCCCGCGCCAGGGCTTGTCACCATCGCCGGCGGGAAATACACCACGTATCGGGTGATGGCCCAGGACACGATTGACCGTGCGTTCGAGGCGATCGACCTCGATATCCCCGCGACACGCACCGAAGAGGTCAGGCTGGTGGGTGCGGAGGGCTACCGCTCCTTGAAGTCGTCGGCAGCAGACGTCGCAGAGAGATACGGGGTGGAGGTGGACGAGGTCCATCGGTTGCTGTCGCGATATGGATCCGAAACGACCGATGTCCTCGACCTCGCAGCATCAGATCCTCGCCTCGCCGAGCGCATTCCCTCAGGTCGCTACCTCGGAGCCGAGGTGAGGTTCGCCGTGGAACGCGAGGCTGCCCTGCACCTCGACGATGTCCTGACGCGCAGAACCCGCCTGTCCATCGAATGCCGCGACCGAGGTGTGGCCGGTGCACCGTTCGTCGCTTCGATCATGTCCGACCTTCTCGGCTGGGACGACGCCACCGTCGCACGCGAGCTCGAGCACTACGAAGCGAGGGTGAATGCCGAGAAGGAGTCACAGATGATGCCTGACGATCTCACAGCGGATGCTGCACGACTCGGGGCTCCCGACATCCGCACCCTCGGCAAGGTGTGAGCGGTCAGGTCGACGTGTTGTCCTCGAGGAAACGCTGATAGGCCTCCCCGGACTGTCGGCGTGAGTAGTCGTACACCACCCAGGTTCGCGCCATGTGGTCGTGCCAGGCCTTGCGATTGTCATCGATGATCACCCAGAAGAACCCGAGCCAGAACACGATCGCGGAGACGGCATATCCGAAGGCACGAACGGTGCTGTGCCATATCGTGGGCGGGTGTCCGTTGAGCGCGACGACCCTGAGTCCCATCATCCATTTGCCGATCGTCCTCCCGGTGAGCGACCAGAACATCACGAAGTACAGGCCGATGATGAAGGGAATACAGAACACGTAGATCGTGCCGAGTGAGACCCGCGTGGTGAAACCCAGTTGTCCGATGATGTTGTCGACGAGGACTGCGATCCACCCACCGATCGCGACCACACCGGCCACAACGACAATGTCCATGGCGAACGCGAAGAGCCTGGACACGAAGCCGGCAGCATGCCCGTCGAGGACGTGGGGATCCTTGTCAGCCATGATCGGGGGCGAGCGTGGGTGGTGAAGGGGGGACGGCACGGTCAGGTCTTCGCATCAGCCTCCTGAACAAACCCTCCGTCAGGCCGTCCGCGGCAGCGCTGGTCTCGCGAATCTCCTGGACGGCTGATCCTGTGACACCAAGGGTCTGTTCCCTCACAAGCTCGCCGAGCTCCTCGGACTCGCTCAGGAGTCCGACGATTCCGTCGATGGACTGCTCGAACGCGAACGTCGCGAGCTTCCTGCCCCTGAGGTATTCGGCAGTGCCGATGTCGGCAAGTCGTTGGCGTTCCTCTGTGACGGCGGATCGGAACGGTTCGGTGACGCCTGCCACGAACGACGCAAGGCCCGTGGTCTCGGCAACATACGCGGCGGTGTCAACGGCGACGCCGGTGACCCTGAACACGGGGTACGCCATTCGGTAGGTCGATTCACCGAGGGCGCGAATCGTATCCGGAAGCTCCGAGGCCCAGCCGATCAGCGCCATCATCGTCGGATCGGCCGTCACGGGACCGACCATTCCTCCGCTGGACTCCACATCGTCGGTGTCGAGCTCGGCAGAGACCGCCATGAGGCGATCGATGCCCTCCCCTATGCCGCCGGA
Organism: Acidimicrobiia bacterium; assembly: GCA_032127155.1. GTDB lineage: Bacteria > Actinomycetota > Acidimicrobiia > Spongiisociales > UBA5794 > SZUA-442. The sequence goes on along the minus strand of JAQAZV010000139.1, from coordinate 29,110 downwards.
TACGACGCGTACGAGCGTCGAATACAGGTCGCGCCTCGGTAGCTCGACGACCTCGGCGGGCGTGTCAGATGTGGTCATGGACGTCACCCTACTCCTGTCCTCACGAGGGCCACATCAGATGGCCGACAGGGTGGTTGTACCCGTATACTGCCCGGCACGTAGCCAGTCCGGCTCTGTACAATGCGGGCGCCTTGCCCCCATCGTCCAGCGGCCTAGGACTCCGCCCTTTCAAGGCGGCAACGGGGATTCGAATTCCCCTGGGGGCACAACGCGGGGGCGTGGTGAAGTCTGGAGTTCACGCCGGCCTGTCAAGCCGGAGGTCGCGGGTTCAAATCCCGTCGCTCCCGCCAGTTTCCAACACGCTCGGGTCACCGACCCGAGCGCCTTGGTTCACGGAACTGGTCAGGTAGCTCAGCTGGTAGAGCACCGGTCTGAAAAACCGGGGGTCGGCGGTTCGATCCCGCCCCTGACCACCACAGGACGTCCGACGCCTCGTCGCCCCGGACCGACCGCTCGTCGACGCACCTGCGACCCAACCTCCCCAGCGGAAATCGGATGGATCGCCACACGTCGCCCACAAACCTCTAGGCTTCACGGGTGCGCCTGCTACGAAGCCGGTGCTGAACACAGAGGTTCGTGAGGTGGAACGTGAAAACACGGCTGCCGAGCGTTCCACCGATGCGGAGAGATGCATGAAGAAGCTGTATGTGGGGAATTTCCCCTGGAGCACGACGGAGGAAGACCTCCGTGAGCTGTTCACCCCGTTTGGCGAAGTCGAAGACGTCGCCCTCATCCGCGACCGGGACACCGGTCGCTCACGTGGATTCGGATTCATCCAGCTGGATGACGCCGGAGCAGACAAGGCCATCCAGGACCTCGACGGTCAGGACTATGGCGGTCGTCCACTGAAGGTCAACGAGGCCCAGGAGAAGCCGCGTCGCCCATCAGGCGGAGGCGGTCGCTACTAGGTCGACCCAGTCCGAAGCGGACGCCGGGCCCTAGCGGGTCCGGCGTCTCTGCGTTGGGGGTTGCGAGACCTTGACCTTGATCGACCGGCCACCGATCGATGCACCCTGGAGGCCCTTCACGGCCTTGTGCGCGTCATCGACGTGCATGTCAACGAGGGCATAGCCCTTCGAGCGGCCCGAACGATCGGTCGGAACCACGGCGTTGTGAACGGTGCCGTACCGGCTGAAGTGCTCGATCAGGTCAGCTTCCCTGACCCGCCATGCGAGATTCCCCACGTGGAGTGTCTTCGAGCCATCGCCGCCCGCCGTGCCGGTACGAACCATCTCCTCGAGGGAGGCCTGGGTGCGCGGCGGCGTTCGCTTGCCGCGACGTGGCTGGCTCTCGCTGCGGGATGCCTCGGGTTTCCTGTCCCGGGTGTCGTCCGTTTCGCGCTCGGCGCGGATCGGAGCCTTGCGGGCCCGCCGGTCCCGATCAACACCTGCGTGGCTCGCCACGGCTTCGATGTCAGGGCGCACGACAGGGGACGACATCCCGAGGTCACGCTGCATGCGACCAACCGACCGCCGTTCAGAGTCCTGGACCAGGCTCACGACCGATCCTGTGGCTCCCGCCCTGGCGGTCCGACCGGAACGATGCACGTAGTCCTTGTGATCGTTCGGCGGGTCGTAGTGCACGACACACGCGACATCGTCGACGTGGATCCCGCGTGCGGCAACATCCGTGGCGATGAGCGTGACATCTTCTCCCGAGGAGAGGCGTGCGAGTGCCTTGTTCCTTTGACCCTGGGTACGGCCACCGTGGATGGCGATCGCATCGACGCCGAGCCGCGACAACTGCTTGGCAAGGCGATCAGCGCCGTGGCGGGTCCGCGTGAAGACAATCGATCGGCCGACGCCGGTGACGAGCTCCGCAGTCGTTTCGACCTTGTCGGTCCGCTCCACACCCCAGAAGTGGTGACGGATTTCCCCGCTCGACGATGCCACGGGGGCTGCGTCATGGCGAACAGGGTCGTTCTGGTACTCACGGATGAGGACCGCAACGTCGCCGTCGAGGGTTGCAGAGAACAGCAGCGTCTGACGGTCCTTCGCTGTCTGGTTGAGGATGCGGCGAACGGCAGGCAGAAATCCCATGTCTGCCATGCGATCGGCCTCATCAACGGCGACGATCGAGACATCCGAGAGATCGACGAACTTCTGATCGATGAGATCCTCGAGCCTGCCGGGCGTTGCGACCAGTATCTCGACACCGCGATCGAGCCACTCACGCTGCGCCGGGTAGCGGACACCGCCGTACACCGCAAACACCTGTGCGTGCACAGCCTTGCCGTACGGTGCGAGATCCTTCCGGATCTGTGCAGCGAGCTCACGCGTCGGTGACAGGATCAGGGCACGAGGCCGACGCGGCGACGCCGTCTCGACCCGAGCCAGCATGGGGAGCCCGAATGCAAGGGTCTTTCCGGACCCCGTCGGGGCCATGCCACAGACGTCACGTCCTGCGAGGGCATCGGGAATCGTTGCTTCTTGTATCGGGAAGGGCGCGGTCAGCCCCTGCTTGGCGAGCGCATCAGCGATCGGTTGAGGAAGGCCCAAATGGGCGAACGTGGTTGTCATCGAGGTACTCGACTCTCCGTGTTGGATGTGTGTCTCACCCACTCCCGCGAAGGGGCGAGCTCGGCCGAAGAGGCGGTCCAACCGTGAGAATGCAAGCCGTTGACCACCGGGGATGCGACAAAACGCCTGCCTCCACCCGGTGCGGTAGAAGGAACTGTACCGGCGCTGTCGCTGTTCTCGTGCAATTCCGATCGGAGCTACGGAGGAGTCGCCTCGTTGGAGCAAGCCGACAGCGGCGGTACCTTCCCTTGGCGATGACCAACTGGGAACCAACCGACCGATGGGAAGACGAGATCGTCGAGGACGGAGAACGCTTCGATCACCCGGTTCCTCGACGCAGGGTGCGCAGGGGCCTTCGCACGGCTGCGGCAATCGTTCTCGCCGCCATGCTATTTGCCGCAGGAACTCCCCTCAGCTGGGTCGGGATCGTGACCGCCATCCTCATGCTGATGATCTGGATCGATATCGGCTCTCGCCACGACGACGATGACGTGATCTGACAACGACTCGTCGGTTGGTCAGGCGGGCATGAGCAACGCGACCGAGCGCCGGTCGCGTACGAATCCCAGGCTCTCATACAGACCATACGCGCCGGTCTCATTGGCCGAATCGACGTCGAGGAGGGCGCTCGCCATGCCGTCTGCAGCGAAGTCCTCCAGCGCCAACGTGATGAGCGCCGACGCGAGCCCGATCCTTCGGTGGCTCCTGACGACACCGAGACTGAGAATCCAGGAATGCGGGAATCCCCTGTCCTCGAAATCGTGCGGCCACTTGGCGCACATGACGTGACCGACGGGGATGTCGCCGTCGTACGCGACCCACGAGGATCCAGGGAGGTAGAACTCGTTCTTGAAGTGGTCCCATCGTTCCTGGGTGAACGGCTGACTACCCCAGTGGTCGCGGAACGCGGCATTGTGGACGAGGAGATCATCACCGGAACCTGCCTCCTGGGCGGGGACAACGATGACACCGTTCGGTAAAGGACATGGCACGATCGGTTGGGACAGGTCGCGGATGAGCTCGTCGTAGTAGCGGGTGATCGTGTAGCCGCGCGCTTCGAGAAAGGCTATGCGCTCGACCTCATGTTCATAGACCGACATCCACAACACCTTGTCGAGGTCATCGTCGATGACCGCGAGCCGCTGCCTCGATCGAGCCTCCCACCACCTCTGGGCAAACGTCAGTATCGGCTCAACTCGATGATCGGGATGGATGTGCATCTCGCCGAACGCACGCCACATCGTCGCCGCAGACGTGGACAGGATGCTCCAGATACTTGCGATGACGTCACCGCTCGCAGTAACAGCGAGGAGTGAGTCCAGCGACGGTTCGATCCCGGGGTCATCGAATCGGTCGAGGATCTCGGACTCGGCCTCCCGGAAGGTGTGATCGACCGCGAAACACGCATCCTGGAGGGCGAGGATGGCTGGAACATCGGACTCAACAGCATGGCGGAACGTCACTCCTGCGAGTATGGGCGGCGACGGAAGCTCTGACATGGGACCGCCTACGACTCGTCGTTCGCATCGAGGGAGAAGCGCTGTCGGAAGACGAACGGAACGGCGACAAGTGCCACAAAGATCAGGACGAAGGTCAGGTTGATGGCAATGGAGTAGCTACTGCTGCCGGAGTCGACGATGCCGATCACACGCAGGATCTCCGTCACGATGATCGCTGTCACCACCGCCATCATCACGCACGCCAGCACCCACGCGACGAACATGGCGATGACTTTCGGCGTTGGCACGACACCTCCTCGACCTGAGGGTAGATATCCCATCGCGACGGGAGACCTCTCTCCGCACCGCTCGTTGACGTGATCATCGCAGTCACCGACCCGTCGTCAGAGATCCACCTCGTAAGCCGTAACGAACGGTCAGTTCGAGTACGTGTACGACTGGGCATCCGCCCAGCGTCTCGCAACCCGTTGGTATGCCTCGCCGGACGCCGCAAAGTCGCCTTGTTCGAGCGCGAGAAGGCTCGAGCGGACATCATCCGCAGACTCATCGATCGGAAGGTCACCCTCGTGAAAGGTTGCGGCAACATCGTCATAATCCAATTCGACCATCGTCCCTGCATGGAAGGCGCTGAGCCACTCCTCGAGGTCAGTCACCCGTTCGACCACCTGCTCGGCGAAGCCGGACGCTTCGAGAACTCCCGCGGCCCAGTGCACCCGATCGATCGCTTCACCGATCGACGTCCGATACCTGATGGACGGCGCATTGCCCCTGTCATAGAGCTCGCGCTCGATTCGGTGAAATGCGGTGAACCAACGGAGGGGGACATGCCAAGCCGAGGAGAGGATGTACCCCCGAGCGTGTGCAGACGCCTTCCTCAAATCGGACAGCTCAGCGGCATACGCAAGTCGCTCCCCCTCGGAGAGGAGGGGCATCGACGGATAGGTCCTGGTGAAGGCAAGCACTCCTTCGAGCATGCGCAGGCGTGTATTTCTGGGACACACGTACTGGGAGCCCTGCCATACGGTGAAGATGCCGTCATCAGCCGTGGGCTCGTCCCAGATGAAGGCATCTGTCTGAACGATTCGCCTGCGAGCAGATTCGGGTCGATGAGGAGGGAGGCCGCCGACCTCGTCCGACGGAATGTAGGCCCTCAGGTATGCCGTTCGGATCATGATCCGAGGTTACCCACCGGTCCGTCCCCCGGGTAACACGAGGCGCGGTCGCTAGACTTCGCATTCCGCTGGCGAGCGATCAGTTGTCGGGGAGAGAGGCTTCCACTTGGGAGTATTCGAAACGATCGGCGCGGAGGGGCACGAGTCCGTGCACTTCGGCCACGATGCCGCAAGCGGCCTCCATGTGATCGTCGCCATACACAGCACCGTCCTGGGTCCTGGCCTCGGAGGCACCCGCTTCTACCCGTACCCCGATGAGCAGGCAGCGCTGACCGATGTGCTGCGGCTCTCGAAGGGAATGACCTACAAGGCGGCATGCGCAGGTCTCGATCTCGGCGGTGGCAAGGCAGTCATCATTGGCGACCCTGCGGTGATCGGGACTGATGATCTCTTCCTCGCATATGGACGGTTCGTGGAAGGTCTCGGCGGTCGCTACATCACCGCAGAGGACGTAGGGACCACGGTCGCCAACATGGAGGTGGTCGCCACACAGACCCTTCATGTGAGCGGACTTGCGCGGGAGCACGGCGGATCAGGTGACCCATCTCCTGCAACTGCGAGGGGCGTGGTCGCTGCCATGCATGCTGTGGCGGAGCGTCTGTGGGGTTCCGATGAGTTGGCGGGGCGTCGCGTTGCGATCAAGGGCGTTGGCAAGGTCGGCATGTCGCTCGCAGAGCGCCTCGCCAACAAAGACGTCGATCTCATCGTCGCGGATATCGATCCTCTCGCAGCCGAACAGGCTGCAACCGAGTTCGGGGCCAAAGTGATCCCTGTCGACGAGATCCACCGCATCGACTGCGACATCTTCGCTCCTTGCGCGCTCGGTGCGGACCTGAACCCAGCAACGATCCCTGAGCTTGCATGCCGTGCAATCGCCGGATCTGCGAACAACCAACTCCTCAATCGTTCGGACGCCGATGCCCTCGCGATGCGCGGCATCCTCTACGCTCCGGACTTCGTCGTGAACGCAGGGGGCATCATCAACATCGCTGCGGAACACGGCGGATACTCCCCGGAGAAGGCCGCCGTCATGGTCGATCGCATCCATGACAACGTCCTCGAGATCTTCGAAACTGCCGATCGACTCGGAACTGGTACCGAGGAAGCTGCGGAGCAGATCGCAGACGCCCGCTTGGCGGAGGCACGAGCCAAAGGAGCAAGAGCGTGACGTTGAGTCTTGACAGTGTGCTGGACCATGAGGCCCTTGGGTTGACCAATGAGGATCTCATCGAGCTCTACCGCTTGATGGTTCTCGCACGCAAGCTCGACGAGCGCATGTGGGCACTCAACCGACAGGGGCGTGTTCCCTTCGTCGTGTCGGTGTCCGGCCACGAGGCGACACAGGTCGGTGCGGCATTTGCGATCGATACCTCCAAGGACTGGTCGATGCCCTACTACCGGGACGTCGCCTTTGCACTCGCGGCCGGCATGTCACCAAAGGACATCTTCGCCGGCGTCTTTGCCAAGGAGATCGATCCCTCTTCGGGCGGACGCCAGATGCCCAACCACTGGTCAGAACCCGACCTCAACATTTTCACCCAGTCATCGGTCATCGGTGTCCAGTATCCCCAGGCATGCGGCGTGGCCTACGAACTCAAACGACGCGGGTCCGACGCCGTCGTGGTCGTCGACGGCGGGGAGGGATCGACGTCCGAGGGCGACTGGCACGAGGCAATGAATTTCGCCGGCATCCACAAACTTCCGCTGATATTCCTGATCCAGAACAACCTGTATGCCATCTCGGTGCCGTCAACGTCCGAGATCGCTGGCGAAGTCGCAGCTCGAGCCCAGGGATACGGTATGCCTGGCGTCGTGGTCGACGGAAACAACGTGCTCGAGGTGTACGGGGCGATGTCCGCCGCCGTCGATCGTGCGAGAGCAGGCGACGGGCCAACGCTCATCGAGGCGAAGACCTACCGGTACTACGCACACACGTCTGACGACGACGACAAGCTCTATCGAAGCAGGGAGGAGGTGGAGCTCTGGCGGAGGAAAGATCCGATCCCGAACTTCAGGCAGTACCTCGTCGAGCAGCGAATCCTCACTGAGGCAGACGAAAGGGAGATCGACTCGGCGACAACATCCGAGATCGCAGAAGCCGTGAAAGCCACGGAGTCTGCAGCGGACCCGATGGATCCGCTCAGTCATGTGTACTCGGCCCCGATCACCCCGGTCACTCCGGTCACGACCATCGAACCTGAGTCGGACGGCGAAGAGGGCAACCTCATCACAGCCATCAACAGCACACTCCACAACCTGATGGCCGATCACGACGACATGGTTGTGTTCGGCGAGGATGTCGCTGATCCCAAAGGCGGTGTCTTCAAGGTGACGGCAGGTCTCACCGACACCTTCGGAGCCGACCGTTCCTTCAACACACCACTCGCGGAGGCTCTCGTCATCGGTCTCGGGATCGGCATGGCCGCTGCAGGCGCTCGTCCCATGGCCGAGATCCAGTTCGCCGACTTCATCCATCCCGGCTTCGACCAGATCGTCTCCGAACTGGCGCGCACGCACTATCGATCGAACGGTCGATGGACCCTTCCGATGACGATTCGTGTCCCGTACGGCGGTGGCATCCGCGGCGCGATGTATCACAGCCAATCCATCGAAGCGTTCTACGCGCACGTGCCTGGCCTGAAGATCGTGGTTCCGTCGACTCCAGCTGACGCAGCTGGTCTCCTGCGAGCGGCGATCGAGGATCCCGACCCTGTGATGTATCTGGAGCCCAAGAAGCTGTACCGCCTCGCCAAAGGCCCGATACCTGCGGGGCACCACGTCGTGCCCCTTGGCAAGGCAGCGCTGCGAAGGGACGGTGACGACCTCACGATCATTGCCTACGGCACGATGTCCCATTTCGCAGTGGAAGCCGCTGATGCCCTCTCGGAGGAAGGCATCAGCGTGACAGTTCTCGACCTTCGGTCGCTCAAACCCCTCGATTGGCCCTCGATCGAGGAGGCGGTGAAACGCACCTCGAAGGTACTGATCGTCCATGAGGACAATCGCTTCCTCGGATACGGTGCGGAGGTCGCCGCCCAGATCGCTGAAAAGTCGTTCGAATGGCTCGATGCCCCCATCCGCAGGTACACCGCCCCCGACATCCCGGCATTCCCATTTGCGGCCTCGCTTGAAAAGCAGGTGATGCCGGACGTGGCAGGCATCATCGACGAAGCGCGCGAATTGGCGAAGTGGTAGCGACCAACCGACTGATGCGACCGCTGATCGGTATCGCTCGATGAAGATCAGGGCCGCACGCCTCGACGACGTCGAAGCCATCGTTTCGTTCACGACGAACACGTTCACCTGGGGGGACTACGTACCAGGCATGCTCGCCAGTTGGCTGACCGAGGACGACGGCGTCGTGATGGTTGCCGTCGACGAGGCCGACGCACCGGTGGCGATGGCCCGGGCGGTGTTCCTGACCGACAGGGAGGTGTGGTCGCACGCCGCACGTGTTGAACCGGACCACCGGGGCCAGGGCATCGCGGGCGACCTCGCCGACGCTTTGATGCAATGGGCCACGACGCAGGGAGGTCAGATCGTCAGACTCCTCATCGACGACGACAATCTGCCTTCGATCCGCCACATCTCGAAGAAGGGCTTCACTCGTGCCGTGTCGGTGGTGCGAGCGACCAGAGGTATCGGCGCAGGATCGCCCAATCCCGAAGGCAACGGTGGTCGACGCCATCCGTCCCCGCTCACGGCGAAGCCGGGGAAGGTGCAGGACCTGACGCTCGTACGCTCCTCATGGTCGACGTCCGAGGTCGGAAGGGCACTCCGCGGCCTCATCGGCAGCGGCTGGCGATTCCATCGGCTGAGGGACATCGACATCGAGGCGGCCGCACGAGCCGCCAACCTGTGGGAGGTGGGCAACTCGTGGGCCATCACGGACTCAATCGAACCGACGTTCGCGATTGGTCTCCTCGACACCACACCTGACGAGGCGCACGACGTCATGAGGGCACTGGTCGACACGGCGAACAATCGAGGCTCCGAGGAGTTCTCGATGTGGCTCGCCGACACCGATTGGCTCGTTCAGGCAGCCAGGAGGATTGGCTGTGAGGTCACTGGCCACGGAGTCTGGGAACGGCCGCTCTAGCTGGCGCATCCGATCGGGGTCTGTCTGATCATCCGCAAACGGTCTGGGGACTCGGCGTCAACCCAGCGCCTTGAGGGCCTCTGCATAGATCTCGACCGGGTGGTAGATGCGAACGTCTGCAGCGAGATACCTGCGGAGTTGCATTTCGCAGCCTGCGTTGGCAGACGCCACGAGGACCGCTCCCGTTGAAGCAACGGCTCCTGCCTTCCTCCTGCCGAGCTCCTCGCCGGTTTCGGGGTGATCGAGCTGGTAGATGCCCGCTGCACCACAACACAGACCAGACGGATCGGCATCGACGACGACATACCCAGCCGCCCTGATGATTTCTCGGGGCTGCGACATGATGCGTTGGCCGTGCTCGAGGTGGCAGGGATCCTGAACAGCTACCGGAACCCCGGTAGGCGGAAGCATCGGCAGGCGCCCCTCCGCAATGGCCGAAGCGACGAGTTCCGTGATGTCTCGGGTCCTCCCCGCAACAGAGGTTTGCTCTGGTCCGAACCGTCCGTAGGACTTCAGGTGGGCACCGCACCCGGCGACGTCCACGGCGACCAGCGCGTCCCCCGCAAGGGCGCGCCCATTGACTGCTGCGAACCGCGCGGCTTCAGCGGCGAAGCCAGCGTGGGCAGCAAGCGCTCCGCAGCAGGTTTGTGACGACACAGCAGACACGCGATAGCCAGCACGAACGAGCAGCTCGACCGTTGCTGCATGTATGGCAGGGAACCACGTATCGGCGACGCATCCAGTGAAGAGGATGACCGGCTCCCCGTCAGGGTCACCCCACGCCCCGCCAACGGCGGACGGCAGCGGTACCTCCAGGCGGCGGAGTCCCGTCGTGAGGTTGCCGACCACGGGGAGCATCCTCAAAACCCCCAAACGCTGGAGTACGGCAGCCAGAAGCGTGACCGAACGAAGGATCCAACGCGTGGCGAGGACCCGGCCAAGGACTCGTCTACGCAACCAGCTGCCCATGGGTGTGACCTGGGTGATGGCCTCGGCTCGCGCTGCCTCGATGATCTCCCCGTAGGGAACCAGCGAAGGGCAGGCAGTCTCACATGCCCGGCACTGGAGACAGAACGACGTCACCTCACTGAACCGTTCATCGACGTCGATCGATCCGATCGCGACGGCTCCGATCGCAACGAGGCGACCCCTCGGAGAGGCGGTTTCGTCCCCGGTGAGGCGATAGGTCGGGCACACCGGAAGGCAGAGGCCACACGTAACGCAGGCATCGAGATCCGCTCCTTCTGGCGGGTTCTCGGTGACCCAGGGCATCAGATACCCCCTGGGAGGAGCCCGACGTTCACGACACCTGCGGGATCAAAGAGATGCTTCAGCCTTCGTTGGAGTTCGATGCCGTCCGGGACCATGCCCCAACGGTCCGGCCACCCCTCCTCCGGCCAGTGCGATACCACCACGACTCCCCCGAACCTGGCGATCTCACCACGGAGCGCAGAAAGCGTCGCCTCGTCGAAGGAGGACCAACCAGCATCGATGATTCCCACCCCGTGCTGGGCGATGAACCGTTCGACGTCGAACGATCGTAGGGTCCGAATCGACCCGTTCAAGGTCGCCGGTGGAACGCGAACCGACAACGAGAATGGCAACGTCACCGGATCGGGCCAATGATGGCCCTCCGCTGCCTCGCCACCCAGCGCCAACCGAGCCGCATCGACCGACGCAGGGGACCCCTCGAGGTACACCGCAGCACCAGCCTCGGTTTCGAGGGCAGCGGACGGCAGATGGACGGAACGGCGACTGGCGTCGCAGTCGGGAACGCTGACCGTCATCAGCGTCTCCGGTTGTGGCCACAGCTTCACGCATACATCCACGATCACCCCGAGAGCCCCATGTGAACCGGTCACAAGTCGCGGCAGGTCGTATCCGGTCACGTTCTTGACCAGCCGGCCCCCGCCGGACACGACCTCGCCGTACCCGGTCACCATCGTGATGCCGAGTACTCGATCCCGCGTGGGGCCGTATCGGAGCCTCCGGTAGCTCGACTCGCCCTTCGACACGACACCGCCAATGGTTCGCCGTCCACCAAACTCGGGAAGGAGGGCCGTCTGCCCGTGCGACGACAGGAGATCGTCGACAGATGCGAGGGTTGCCCCTGCGCCAACCACCAGCGTGAGATCAGCAACGTCGTGGGCGATCACCGACGTGAGACGGTCCGTGACGAGTGCCACGTCGACCTTCGATCCGTCCGGTGCCACACGGTCTGCGGACCCTGCCACCCGAACAGATACTCCATCGGACGCTGCCCGACGGAGGATCTCAACGACGTGGTCGACCGAGCGAGGATGGACGAACAGTGGGCCGGGATCAGACGTTGTCATCGGTGCGTCGACGATTGCCGAGAAATCCTCCCTGAAGCGGGCCAGCGTCCCACTCACGAGAGCCTCGCTCCCACAGCGTCGAAGCATCGCGATCCGGAGGGCAGGATCTTCCCCGGATTCATGATTCCTTGCGGGTCGAAGGCCTCCTTCACCCTTGCCTGTGCATCAAGGTCGAGTGTCCCGAACACCAACCCCATCAGGTCACGTTTCTCGATCCCGATACCGTGCTCGCCTGACAGAGATCCTCCGGCCTCGATCGACACCTCGACCATCTCTCGAGCAGCAGCTGACACTCGGTCGAGCATTCCGGGAACACGGGCATCGAACGCAACGAGGGGATGGAGGTTTCCGTCACCCGCGTGGAAGACGTTCAGCATCGTCAGGTCATACCTCGCGGCGATGTCATAGATCGCACCGAGGACCTGGACGAGTTTCGTGCGTGGCACCACCGTGTCGTGGAGGTAGTAGTCGGGCGCAGCCTGGGCGACCGCCCCAAACGCGGCCTTCCTGCCCTTCCACAGCAAGGCTCGTTCGTTCTCGTCTGCTGCGACCCTCAGCGTCGTCACGCCATGATCCTCTGCGATCCGCGAAACAACCGAAACGTCGTGCGTCACACCGGCTCCGACGCCGGTCACCTCGATGAGTAGGACCGCCGAGGCATCCGTCGGATATCCGGCGTGAACGAAGTTCTCGACGGCGACAACCATCAGCCTGTCCATCATCTCGAGGGCCGCGGGGATGACTCCGGCCGCAATGATCCCGGAAACGGTTGCGGCTGCGTCTTCGACGGTGTCGAAGGCGGCAAGCATCGTTGCGGTGCTCGGCGGATCGACGGTCAGCTTCACCAGGACATCGGTGACGACGCCGAGCGTCCCCTCGGATCCGACGACAACCGCGCGAAGATCGAGTCCTGGCGGATCAGGGATCTCGCCCCCGACCATGATCACCTCACCACTGGCGATCACGACCTGTACGGCGAGGATGTGGGCGACCGTCGTTCCATCGGCAAGGCAATGGGGTCCTCCTGCATTCGTGCCGACGTTGCCACCGATCGTGCACGACTGTTGCGAGGACGGGTCAGGCGCAAAGTGAAGGCCGAGGGGTGCGAGCTGTTTCGAAAGGTCGAGATTCACGACCCCTGGACCGACCCAGGCGGTCCGACCCACTTCGTCGACACCTCGAACTGCGTTCATGCGGGTCATGACGATCAGGATCCCCGGATCGAGCGGGACGGCACCACCTGCGAGCCCGGTTCCCGCACCGCGGGGAACGATGGGTACGCCCTGGCTGGTCGCGATCGTGACGATGGCAGCCACCTCATCAGTTGATTCGGGAAACACCGCAGCGAGCACCGTGCCTGAAGTCACTCCCGCATCCTTCGCGAAGACGATGAGATCGAGCGGATGGTGGAGGACGCGATCTGCTCCCAGCAGCCTCATGAGATCGGCGATCACACTCATGGGGCGCACGCTACTCGCCAGAGGTGCACCCCTGTCCGTCACCTGCCCTGCGGTCGACCCCACCCGCCGCCTCCGGGCGTGAGGACGAGTAGGCGGTCGCCAGGCGCCACCTCAACGGTGCATTTCGAGGACAGCGCTTCCCTCGATCCCCCTGACCGGATGAGCCAGTCCTCTCCCGGCTGTCCCGGCTCTCCGCCGGAGAGACCCCACGGGCGACTGAGGCGTCGCTCCCCCATCAAGGACACGGTCGCATCCTCGTCAAACCGGATCTCCCTCTCGATGCCGTCGCCACCGCGAAACGCTCCGCGCCCTCCGCTGCCACTGCGGAGCCGATACCGGGTGACGGCGAATGGGTAGTGCGTCGAGATCGCCGTGATGGGTGTGTTCTTGGTGTTCGTCATACCGGTTTGGATACCGGACTGGCCATCACGACCCGGCCTGGCCCCTTGCCCACCTGCGACCGTCTCGTAGTAGGCAAATCGGTCATTGCCGATGAGGACATTGTTCATCGTTCCCTGTCCGGCGGCCGGAACGCGGTCACCGGCGAACACCGCCAATGCGCCCAACAGCGTGTCGGCGATGCGTTGCGATGTCTCGACATTCCCAGCGGCCACGGCTGCCGGGGCGATGGCATCGACAAGTGACCCCCTGCGGGTGATCAACTCGAGGGGTCGGTGTGCCCCACCGGTCGCTGGGATCGTCGGGTCCGTTGCGACCCTGACGGCGAATGACAGGCACGACTGGGTCACTGCCCTGACAGCGTTGATGTTGCCAGCGACCTGGTCGTCCGTCCCGGTCAGGTCGGCGACGAGTCTGTCGCCATCGATGGTTACCACGGCTCGGATCGAAATGAGGTCGCCGCGCCATTCCATGACGTCGGTGAAGGACGACTGTCCGTCTGGGAGGGCGGAGATGGCGGCGCGCATCCGTCGTTCTCCGTAGTCGAGCAGGGCTTCGCAGAGCGTGGCGAACGATCCGGCACCGACCCGCTCCACGAGTTCGGCCATGCGAGCTGCACCAGCTTCATTCGCTCCAAGCTGCGCACTCAGGTCTCCCCTGCGCTCGACAGGGGTCCGAGTGGCGGCAAGGAAGGGTTCCAGGAAGGGTTCCGCCCACCGTCCGTCGATGACGGCGACCATCGGCGACACGATGATGCCCTCCTGCCAAAGCTCCACGGCGTGGGCAGGCATCGAACCTGGCGCCTCACCTCCGACATCGGCGTGGTGCGCGCGGTTGCCGACCCATCCCACGAGCTTGGATTGAACATGGACCGGACGCACGATCGTGAGATCGTTGAGGTGGGTTCCCCCTGCGTATGGATCGTTGACCGCGTACTGGAGGCCAGGGCGGGGATCGGAACCGAACCGATCCAGCACGGCGCGCACTGATGCCGGCATCGATCCGAGATGGACGGGAATGTGCTCGGCCTGCGCAAGCATCTCACCTGCGGGAGAGAACACCGCGGCCGAGCAGTCGAGCCGCTCCTTGATGTTCGGCGAGAATGAGGTATTCCGTAGGACCAGGCCCATGTCTTCTGCAATCCGAGCAAGCTGGTTACGGACCACCTCGATGGCAACGACGTCCTGCCTCACCAGGTCACCTCGAGCGCGCCGTTGGACGCGACTGTTGCGCGCTCTCCGAAGTCGATGAAGGTCGTGGCATCGACGTCTTCGATGACCGCTGGGCCCACGACCGTGGTCCCGATGCCGAGCGTCGTCCTCGGCACGATCGTTGCTTCCGCGGGACCCACCAATGCCGAGACGACGATCCTCCTCCCTGCGACCGCATCAGGGGTCTCCGACGCGTCGGCAAGCGACTCCAGCGCGACCGGCGCAGGACCATACGTCGAGGATCGAACAGCAACGATCTCGATGGAGTCGCCGTTGCGCACGAATCCGTTCCGTCGTTGATGCAGATCCTCGAACCGTTCAACGAGAAACTCCGGACCCAGGCCACCGTCCCACGGAACCGCGATCTCGTGGGACTGGCCGACGTACCGGACGTCGAGCCACCAGTCGGTTCGTGTCGGTTCATGTCCAGCGGCCACGATCTCGGCGGTCGTCGCCGCCCCGAGCATTGAGGCAGTGTGCTGTACCGCGCGAAGATCGCCGACTCCCACGATGTGGACCGCAGCCACGGCATCTGCACGGGGTGGAGCAGCAAGAAGGCCGAGCGCGGAGAACACTCCAGCGTGCGCCGGGATGATCACGCCCGCCATGCCGAGGGAACGGGCAACGGCGGTGGCATGGAGGCCACCGGCGCCCCCGTACGCCAGGAGCATCGCACGGGCCGGGTCGGCCCCCCGGTCGACGGAGACCGACCGGACGGCGCCCGCCATCACATCCTCCGCGATCCGACATACGCCAAGCGCCGTGGCTGTGGTGGAGAGACCAAGCTCATCCCCCAACCGACCAACAGCTTCGACGGCGAGTTGGTAGTTGACATCGACCGAGCCACCGAGGGTCGCGGCAGGGTCGATACGTCCGAGGACGACGTTCGCATCGGTCACCGTCGGGGCACGTCCGCCCCTGCCGTAGCAGGCCGGTCCTGGATCAGCGCCTGCGCTCTGTGGTCCGACGCGCAGTGAGCCTCCGGGGTCGATCCACGCTATGGAACCGCCACCGGCCCCGACTGTCTCGATACCAACCGAAGGGAGCCGGCATGCGTACCCGTCGATGGAGCGCTCGTACGAGACATCGATGATGCCATGCTCAACAAAGCACACGTCCGTCGACGTGCCGCCCATGTCGAACGAGATCACGACATTGTGTCCCAGCTGCGTCGCAACGGCCCGTGCGGCGATAACACCTCCCGCCGGACCCGACAGCAGAACGGCTGCAGGGAACGCGGCGGCATCGGATATCGACATCAAGCCTCCGGATGAACGCATGACCGACACCGAGGACACGAGCCGCCCTGCACTCAGTTCGTCCTCGAGCTGCGACAAGTACTTCGCTGTGACCGGCGTGAGATAGGCGTTGAGTACCGTTGTCGAGATCCGTTCGAACTCTCGGAACTCGGGTGCAACCTCCGATGAGATCGAAATGGGGATAGCGGAATGGGACATCGCCACCCGTTGCCTCAGGAGCTGCTCGACATGCGCATCCCTATGCGCATCGATCATCGCGATCGCAACCGCCTCGATGCCTTCGAGTTCCGGCACATCATTCGGGTCGGTCACACCGAGCCGATCCCGGCGAGCCACGAGAGCGATGGCACGATCGGCAAAGGGGTCGTACAGCGATGGTCGATCCTGCCGCCCGATCTCGATGACGTCCTCGAACCCGGCATCCGTGAGGAGGGCGGTCCTCGCCCCACGCCGTTCGAGCAATGCGTTGGTCGCCACGGTCGTCCCGTGGACGACAGCGCGCACAGTGGATCCACCGCTCAGATGACGAGCCCCCTCTGCAACGGCATCGGACTGAACCGGACTTGTCGGGACCTTGTGCGTCGTGATCACACCGTTGGCCACGGCAACCAGATCCGTGAACGTGCCACCGACGTCTGCCCCGATGATCATGGCTTGCTCCCGCTACCGTACGCCGACGAACGAAGGAGACCACCCGTGCCCGTGACGGTCCAAACCACCCCGAATCCCCGAGCGCGCAAGTTCACCGTCGGCGTTCCCGTCGGTGGTCCGTCGACCTTCAGCGCCCAAACGGAAAGGGATGTACCCGAGTGGGCGGGCGCCATCCTTGCTTTGGAGGGTGTCGTGTCCCTGTTCCTGACGTCGGACTTCGTCACGGTGACAGGCGACGAGACGGTCGACTGGACAGCCATCACACCTGACATCGTGTCCGCCCTCGACCTCGCGTTCTGAGCCGTACGGCCGGACCTGTCACGCCGGCCTGACCGCTGAGACGAGGTACCACGGTTGATACTCGACCATGGGATAGATCGCACCGCGCAGCGACCGACGAATGTCACGGGCGAGCTCCGTCCGCTGGTGCACGGACAGCGCATGGACGCCCGGCCACAAACCATCCATCACGGCGTCGACATAACCTTCGGCATCAGCGAGCGCCGCAGTGGGCAGATCGATCGCGGCTGCCGAAACCCCACGAAACCGAGCCCTCACGGCAGCGAGTTCGAGTGCAGCACCCATCTCGGTATTCCATGGGGCGGAGAACGCCGCTGATGGGTAGGACCGGTACATCAGTGCGGATCGATGGGTTGCAGGCGTCGAACGCATGATGGCGTCGAGGTCCCATCGGCCGAGCCATGCCATGCCCCCCGGCCGCAGGACCCTTCGCGCCTCTGCAACCACCTCAGCAAGCTCGCTCGAGGTTCCCCAAGCCCCCAACAGCATCGCCACATCGATGGAAGCGTCCTCGAGCGTCGTCGCAGCAGGTGTCGCCCCGGCGCGGAGGACCGGGCCGGAGCCGAGTGTCACGAGTGAGGACGTGTCACCGGAGAGCCCCACAGGAATGGCCTCCCCGATGGCCGTGGCCGGTGGTCCTCCGACAACGATCGCATCCTGTGCAGCAACCCCGACGGCCGCGAGAACGGACTTCCAAGCTTCCCTGAGCACCACGACATTGTCGATCATGGATCGCAGAGTAGGCGGCAGCCGCAAGCCTCCTGCGGCTCGTCAGGGCATCGGGACCGTCATGGTCGCATCGACATCCACCGGCGTCGGCATCCGTGCCACGGCGATCTTCCCTTCCGAGGTCGCCACCTCGAATGACACAGCACGGACGGGATCCCGGTCGAAACCGTTGTCCGACGCACGGATCGTTCGGAACACGACCGTGACCTGATACGCGTCGTCACCGACGTGATCGATATGTACCGTCCGCGCCCATTCCACGAAGGTCTGGGGTCCAAGCTCGTCGTGGGGAAGCGGCACAGCCCGCAGGTCGTGCGTCAAAGCGGCCCGTATCGAACTCAGCGTTTCGGTCGATCCGTCGACCGTGAAGAAATCCATCGTGAACCACTCTGCCCGTGTCGCGATCACGAGGAGGTCGTCGGGACCGTGCACAAGCGCGGGATCTGCCGTCAGCTGATCCTCGGTCACGACCATGGCTGGCGATGGCTCGATCGCGTCCACCGAGGGCGCCGAGGTCTCAAGAACGGCATCGGACAGCGCACGAGGTTGACCACGATCACGCAGCGAGAAGGCCACGCCCACGATTGCAACGACACCCACGAGGACTGCCGCCGTCAGCCACCGTCGATCGAGCACTCGATCGGGCTCAGCAACGAGGCTCGACCACGGAATCTGTTCTCGCTCTTCGCTTTCCATCACCAACCTCCTGGAAGGGCAAGGATTTGACCAGGCATGATCAGGTCAGGGTCGTCCCCAATGACCTGGCGGTTCGCCTCATAGATCGATCTCCACAGAATCGAAACCTCCGTGCTCCGCACCGTGCCGTACCGCTGTGTCACCAACTGCTTGGCGATCCACCACAGGCAATCACCTCGTTCGACGGTGTAGGTGGAGGGAACCTTCGCCGACGGACGCACAACGCGGTCGACATCATTGACTGCTTGGACGGGCGGTTCGACGCCGGCGATCCTCACAGAGGGGGGCGGCACGACGGCCATTCCTGTGGCGGGTCTCATCGACCAGACGACCAGGATCACGAAGATGCCTACCACCACCCTCCTGACCGTTTGAGAAATGCGGTACCTGCTGTGGGTGAACCGGACGCATCCTTCGAGGGCGAGATCGGCGGCGAGCGACGCCGTCAGTACGGCGAGCATGACAATCGCGACGACAATGGCCGGTTCCACACACCGAACATGTCAGACCGACGGCGGCCGAACAAGAGTGTCGATCTGCTCAGCGGGCGAAGAGTTTCGCGACCTCGCTGGCGCTCTGGGCTGCGCTCTCGCTGCCAAGCGACTGCTCCTCCACCCGTTCATTGAGTCGCCCCACGCGGTGCGAAGGGAGCTTCAGGACGAAGTAGGTGAGACCGTTCGTCCGCGTGTACGTCAGATTGCCACCCATCCCCACCGCCAACGCTCGCCCGACGGCCAGACCGAGTCCAACGCTGCCCTGCAGGAGGGGCTCGGAGCCTTCGTGCTGGTATCGGTCGAAGAGGCTCCTGACATGGTCATCAGGGATCCCGTCGCCGTCATCCATCACGAAGATCGACACCATGCCTGCACCCTGCTCCGAGAAGACCTCGATGTTGCTGCCGCCATGCTTCACTGCGTTCGATACGAGATTGCGAAGCACCTGGCGAAGGCGGAGTCGGTCCACCTCCGCATAGTGGTTTCCCGGGGTGAAGGTGATCGAGACTCCGGCTCGCTCGAAGGAGTCGATCACGGTCTGGACCTCAGGGTCGACCTCAATCTCCTCAAATGTGAGAGCGACGCTGTTGGTCTCGACCTGACCGGCCGTGATCAGGTCGTCCACCATGCGAGACAGTTCACCTGCGTCGTGAACGATCAGGCCGGTTAGCTCTTCTGCCGTCTCGGCGTCCTCGAACCCCGCCTCGGAAAGTACCAACGCCGTGCTGTATACACCCGTGAGCGGCGTCTTCAGCTCGTGCGACAGGTTGGTGACGAACTCGTCCTTCGACGCAATGACAGCGTGCTGACGCTCGAGCTCTGCCTCGAGCGACTCACGCTCACGTCGACGACGCAGCAAACGTCGCAGCACGAACATCCCCGTCACGGGAATCACGAACACGACCAGGAACCGCACAGCATCCGAAGCCACACCGCTGTACTCAGCCTCGACGAGCACATTCACCGTGCGGTCATCTCGCACTCGGACGAGCGAGGCGACCGCTGCGTTGTACACATCGCTCTCGATGCTGACGTCGACGATCGGAATCCCGCCGCTCTCCAACTCGTTCAGGATGCCCTCGAGGACGATGATCCGATCCTCGACGATCGCAAAGTAGGCCTCCGATGACAGGACGACCATCTGCCGCTCCTCGCCATCGAGCTCATCAGTGAGTTGCCGCACCCGCGAGACGAACTCACTGACATGACTCGCCAGAACGTTCGTTGCGGCCTCGAGCGACTCCGGGTCGTGGAGGGCAGGCTCGACGGCTGCCCCCTCGGCAACCAGCACGGCATTTATCGATGCGTTACGAACAGAGGAAATCGAGCTGAGGGCAGCTTCAGACTGAAGAGCGGTCTTCCCATCGCGTGCAATCTGGGTAGCCCCTTCGCTGGTTACCGCCGAGGCGATGAGGAGCAGCACAAGGACGAGCGCTATGACGACACCAAGCACCATCAAGATGCTTGCGAGCATCCTTCTCACGTAGTCCTCCGGGATCGTCCTGCCTTCGTTGTCGGCAGGAGAGGTGGTCCGCTTGAGTGTCCGAAATTCAAGAATCCAACCGGAAGTGCCGATACACGGGCGTGCGCAGGATCACTACAGGCCTCGTAGTCGGGTATCTCTTTGGAGTCCTCGCGCTTGCAACGATCACCGCACCACCCGCCGGAGCCGAATCCCTCCCGTGGGGCATCGTCGACGCAGCATGGAGCAGCAATCAGAACGTCATCAACCAGTTCACAGCCGATGCGATTGCAGCGATTGAAGCCTCCAACAAGGCACAGCTGGACTCCGCGCGGGCCAGAGCGCACACCTCACTCGAGGACATCTGGTACGACGCGATCGCCAGACTCGATGCCTACGGCGAGCTGAACCCGGATCAAGCCGGAGAGGTTGCCAAGGCGAAAGGCCAGCTCCTTGCAGATCACGATGGCGCACATGCTGAGATTGATGCCCTCTATCAAGACGCGCTCGGCTCGATGACGTCCCCTACAACGAGCACCACGACGTCCACATCGACCACAACAACGATGCCGACCACGACGAGTACTTCGACTCCGGATACCAGCAGCACGACCACAGTGCCGCGGTCGACGACAACGACCGTTCCGCGATCCACGACATCCACGACATCCACGACCCAGTCTCCTTCGACCACGACGACCACGACCACGACGTTCGCGACGACCACGACCACCAAGGCAGATTCGGTCGTCATACCCACCGTCGGTGGGGACGAACCTCCGGGTACATCAGGTCGGGGCGAGATCAGCACCACCCTCGGGGAGGCAGATTCCGCGACCTCGACTCCGGCGGTCTTCGCGGGTATCCGAGAAGGCGATCAAGCCCACTTCGACGACATGCTTGCTTCGAAACGCAAGGAGATGGGGATGGTGTCGGCGATGGTCAGCAGCGGCGCGTCTGTCGTGCTGCCACCGGGCCTGGCACGGATCGCAGTTGCTCCCGTCCTCCTGATCGAGTTCCTGATCGGGACATTGTTCGCGAGCGTGCGAGAACTGATCGTTCCCGTTGTGATGCTCGTGATGGCCGTTTCCGTCTTCGTGTGGCGGGAAACCAGACGGACCAGCGTCAGGGTATGACCCGCTAGCCGCCGATGTAGCTCATCTCGATCTTCGGGTCGGCGATCGGTACCGCACCGCGCCGTTCCGAGTAGCGATCCTCGCGAGCCTCCCAGGCGGACCGCATCATCGCAGCGAGCTCCGCGTCGGAGGCACCTGACCTGATGGGACCCTTCAGATCGAGGCCATCGGTGGCGAAAAGGCAGGTGTAGAGCGATCCTTCAGCTGACAGGCGCGCCCGTGTGCAGTCCCGGCAGAAGGGTTGTGACACCGATGAGATGAACCCAACGTGTCCTGCGCCATCGGTGAACCGATAGGTGGCGGCCACCTCGGCTGCGGTTGAACGTTCGACTGGTTCGATCGGCCAGAGGCCATTGATCCGATCCACGACCTCCGACGATGGAACGACCTCGTCGGACGTCCACTTGTTCGTTGTGCCTACGTCCATGTACTCGATGAACCGTAGGGTGTGCCCCGTTCCGCGGAAGTGGGACACGAGGGGAACGATCTGATCCTCGTTCCAGCCCCTTCTGAGGACGGTATTGATCTTGACAGGGCCGAGACCGGCCTCGATCGCCGCATCGATCCCTTCGAGTATCGCTGAGACGGACACGTCCGTGTCGATCATCCGCTTCACGACAGCGTCGTCGATTCCGTCGAGGCTGACGGTGACGCGCATCAGCCCTGCTGCTGCAAGGTCCTCTGCCTGGGATGCCAGGAACTGGCCGTTGGTCGTGAGGGCGAGATCCTCGAGCCCATCGATGGCGGAAAGTCGGCCAACGAGTTCCGGGAGTTGTCGCCGCAGCAACGGTTCACCCCCCGTCAGGCGGATCTTGGTGACCCCGAGGCCGACGGCTACGGCAGCGACCCGCGCAAGCTCGTCGTAGTCGAGTATCTCGCCACGGGAGAGGTACTCGTGGTCGTCGTAGACCTCGCGAGGCATGCAATAGACGCAGCGGAACGAACATCGATCCGTGACGGAGATGCGCAAGTCCCGAAGGACGCGACCGAGAGTGTCTTGGGGCACCGCACAACGGTAACCGCCCCATCAGGACGATCGAACCGCTTCTCGGACTCGTGTCCGATCAGCGGCTCAGGTCGACGAACTCGCTGCGAGTCCTGGCATCCGACACGAAGGTTCCGCGCATGGCGCTCGTGACCATGTTGGACTCCTGTTTCTGGACGCCACGCATCATCATGCAGAGGTGCTTGCCCTCCATGATCACACCGACACCGTGGGGATCGAGGATCTCGGTCATGGCGTCCGCTACCTGGTTCGTCAGACGTTCCTGGACCTGGAGCCGACGCGCGTAGACATCGACGATCCTGGCGATCTTCGACAAGCCGATGATCTTCCCCTTCGGGAGATACGCCACCGTTGCCTTGCCGAAGAACGGGAGCATGTGGTGCTCGCACATCGAGTAGTACTCGACGTCGCGGACGATGACCATCTCCGAGGCGCCCTCGGCATCGAAGATCGCGTCGTTGACCACCTCCTCGAGCGATGTCGTGTAACCACTCGTGAGGAAGTCCATCGCCTTCGCGACGCGCAATGGGGTGCGTTGGAGGCCCTCGCGCTCGGGGTCCTCACCGATTTCGATGAGCTGGTCACGGATGAGCGCTTCGAGTCGTGGGGCGTACACCCCTTCGGTGTCGTCGAAGTCCTCGACGCCTCTCGTCGTGTAGGGGGTTGGGAATCTGATCGCCATGTTGGAGGCTACCTCCGATCGGGTGGGGGCCACCTCGTCTGCGATCTCGGCTGCCGTCTTGCCGGAAACTGGGTGGACCCAGCGAGGCGCGACGTCTGCCACAGGGACAGCGACGTGGGGCTGTGTTTCAACATCGGGATCCGGGAGCGACCACGCACCAAAGTCCTTCACGACATCTCCGTAGTAGGCGATGTCGAGATCGATCGTGCGGGGCTCATTCGGGTCATCGGTACGGATTCGTCCCAGTTGGACCTCCAGCGCCCGCAGCTCGTCCCTGAGGTCCTCAGGTCCAAGCGTTGTCGAGACGAGCACTGCGGCATTGAGGAAGTCGGGGGCGTCCGGTGGGCCACCGACCGACGGGCTCTCGTAGCACGAACTGACAGCCCGAACAACGATGTGGTCATGCCGACGAAGCTGTCTGACAGCTTCGGGCATGCACCGTTCCTTGTCGAGGTTCGATCCCGCCAGGATGATGACATCGGTGTGCTCGGTTGGTTCGTCCATGATCCCTGTTTCCCTATGTTCGGGGTTCAACGCGCGAACGGATGACCGAGATTCCCACTGATCTGGCGAACCGAAGTGCACCAGGCTTCTCCACGGTCACCTCGACCTTGTCGACCCTTTCGTCGTCGAGGCAGATATCGGCAATCTCCTGAACGAGTCGCTCGACCAGCATGGGTTCGCCTGCCTCGATATGGGCAATGATGCGCTTGGCGACCGTTCGGTAGTTGACGGCATCGGCGATGTCGTCCGATGTGGCAGCGTCCCGTGTGTCTGCCCACATCGTGACGTTGACGAGAATGTCCTGCTTGGTGACGCGTTCATCAGGATTGATCCCGATGATGCCGCTCACGAGGAGATCCTTGATGTGAATGCGATCCATCGGCCGAACAGTACCCGGAGGACGTCAGGTTCCTGCCACGGCAGCCGATTACGACAGGTGTGCTCCACCGTCGAGGCGAATGATCTCGCCGGTGATGAAGTCGTTCCGCGCAAGGAAGAGGACTGTTTCGGCGACGACATCCGCTCCGCCAACCCGTTCGAGGGGGAGATCCGCGGCCAGTGCCTCGACATATGCGTCCCCCTCGCCCGGTGGCGGCAGGATGACACCGAGGGCCACCGCGTTGACCCTGATCCTCGGTGCGAGGGCCAGGGCCGCCGCCTTTGTCAACGTATCGACACCGCCCTTTGCCAAGAGGTACGACAAGTGCTTGCGATACGGTCGCTCGGTCTTGACGTCCGTCACGTTCACGACCGCGCCCTGCTCATCGTCTGGAAGGGCATCGGCGAAAGCCTGGGTCAGGAACAGGGGGGACCCGAGTGTCAGATCCGCCGTCGAACGCCATCGGTCAACGGAGATGTCCTCGATGGAGTCCTCGGGGAAGCCAGATGCACTGTTGACGAGGATCGAGATGGTCCCAAGTGCCTCCGTGGCATCACGCACGATCGTCTTGGCTGTCGTGGGATCACCGAGGTCACCGGGGCCGATCGCTGCCTTTCGCCCCATCGCTTCGGCCGACGCCTTGACATCCTCGGCAGGTCCTGACGAGCGGTTGTAATGCACGAACACGTTGGCTCCGGATTCGGCGAGGGCGAGGGTGATGGCGCGACCAACCCTGACAGCGCCACCCGTCACGATTGCATTGCGGCCCGCGAGATCCATGGCGCCAAGCTAGCGCCGTGTCGGGTGCTCCGGCGCTCCACGCCCGAGCCCTGCCCCGTATTCATGACCCCCCGGCTACCGACCTTCCCGAACGGCTCGTCCTAAGCTGCCGCGGGTGAGCAAAGAGGATCCGAAACCGGGACGCTGGGTACTGCCGATTGTCATTGTCGCGCTGATCGGATTGACCTACGTGTTCGTGAATGTTCTTCCCGAGGCGGACGTGGCGGCATCAACGACGTCGACGAGCTCGACGACGACCACCACCGAGCCAGCTTCGACAACGTCATCAACCCTGCCAACCGACATCCTCGCCTTCCTCAACGAGGTTGATCGCTTCGACGCCGACGCACAGGACCTACAGACCACGTTGAACGATGTGAACGATGCGTGGGAGGCTCGCGAGATCTCCGGTGACGAGGCGGCTGCAGGGTTCACCGAGGTCAGGGATGGAGCGCAGGAACTCGCCAATCAGGTCTCCGCGACCTCGGTTCCCGAAGCCTTCCAATTGGCCTGGCCTGACACGATCACGTCATCACAGGCCCTGGTCGTCGCCGCCGACGCTGTGATCGCTGGCTTCGAGGCCCCCGATGACGGCACTGCCCGTCGCGGGGCCGTCACGGCATACAACGAAGCGACGACCGCGTTCCAGGACCAATTGGACACGGTGCGGTCGCTCACCCCCTGACGACATGAGTCAGCCACACTCCGGCGTCTGGTGGCTGGCACCGAACGTCTGGGCCGGAGCCGCCCTCAGCGGCACTGCTGTCACAGCGTCCTTCTCGCCATCACTCATGCCGCGATCCACCACCCATCAGGCGCTCCTGGCGGGTGCGAGCGGAACCGTTGGCTGGATGATCGGATCCGGTAGCTACACGATCGCCGCTCGGACCGGGAACACCGGCCTCGACACGGCCGTGCTTGCAGCTGGCGCCGCGGCGGGGATCGCGACGAGGTATCTCGTTCCGTGGCACGATCAGGAACCTCGATGGCGTGCGCCCGTGCGATCGATTGCACAGGTCGCCGGAGCGGGCGCGGCGTCTGCCGCAACGGTCACCGCTGTCCAGCACTCGAGGAGCAGGACACTTGCGGGAGTCGCTGTCGGTGTGGCCGCAGGAATCGTGGCGGGTTCGCGCATTCGGTCCTCGGTCGCCAAACAGGATGCAGCTCGCGGGGAATACGATCTCCCGACCCCCAACGCAACGCGGGCGGTCATCGAGGGCGTTGGCGTCCTGAGCATCCTGGGAGCCCTCATCAGCGGATACCGCAGTTCCGGCGGTGCCCTCTCGCGAACGCTCGAGCAACGGCTTGGCGTTCCCAATCGCCCCGCGCGAATCGCTGGAACCGTTCTGGCTGCCGGGGTATGGGCCCTTGGCATCCGGGTTGCTGCCGGATCCATTGTGACGGGTTTGGCGCGGTACGACCGTGTCCTCGATCCGGGCTACGACCATCCTCCGGCGTCCACCAATAGATCCGGGGGTCCGGACTCCAGGGTTCCCTGGTCGAGGCTGGGTCGGCAGGGTCGGCGGTTCATCACCAACGTTCCGCGTGCCGCCGACATCACCTCTGTCATGGGGGTTACTCCCCTTCACGAACCGATCAGGGTCTTCGTCGGCTTCGACGCCGCCACTGAGGCTGTGGAACGTGTCGAGATCGCAATGGAGGAGCTTCGCCGTATGAGGGCATTCGACCGCAAACTCCTCATCGCGTCGTGCCCAGCCGGAACAGGGTACGTCAACACCCTTCCGATGGAGGTCGCTGATTTCGCCATGCTCGGCGACAGCGCGGCCGTCGCCGTTCAGTACGCTCGACTCCCGTCGCTACTCGCAATCCAGAACATGAAAGCCGGAGCGAACCATCATCGCCTCCTGCTCGAGGCCATACGACGCGAGCTCGCCGATCGGCCCCATGATCGTCGACCCACGGTTGTGGTGTATGGCGAGAGCCTGGGTGCATGGGCTGGTCAGGACGCGTTCATCGACGCAGGCATCGAAGGACTCGACGCGCTCGGCGTCGATCATGCATTGTGGGTGGGGACGCCGTTCTACTCGAAGTGGCGGCGACAGACCGTTGAGGAGGGGCGAACCCCCCTGGGTGTGGTCGTCGAGGTCAACGCTCCAGACGATCTCGAGACCTCATCGCGCCGACGCGTGACCATGCTGACCCATTGGAACGACCCGGTTGCCAAGGTGAACCTTTCGATGTTCTATCGCGAGCCTGATTGGCTCATGGAGTCACCTCGGCGCCCGACCATCTCGCAGGATCAAGTGTGGTTCCCGATCATCACCGGACTCCAGACCGTGGTGGATACATTCAACGCCACCAACCCCACTCCAGGAGTGTTTCGTGCAACCGGGCATGACTATCGCCTGGACCTTCCCGAGGCAACCGTTGCGGCGTACCGCCTACCCGAGCCGACGGCGCCGCAGTGGGAACGGTTGATGCGCCACCTCCAAGCTGAGGAGAAGCGAAGGGACGACGACCTTCGCCATGGCGAACGCCCCATCACGCCTGAATCCGTGACCGGTGATCGTGATCCCGACGCGCCGGTGGCGACCCCCGGATAGGTTCCGGGAGCCGCCACCTCTGTCGCTCGAACGCTCTGATCAGCCGCCGATTCGCGAGCAGATCGAGTTCGTGATCATGGCAGCCACAACGTACGGGTCGGCGTTCGCGTTGGGTCGCCGATCCTCGATGTAGCCCTTCTTGTCGACGGCAACCTGCCACGGGATCCGAACGGACGCACCGCGGTTGGATACGCCATAGCTGTACTCGCTCCACGGGGCAGTTTCGTGGAGGCCGGTGAGGCGCTCCTCGATCCCGGCACCGTAGTTCGCGACATGCTCTTCCGCGACTTCGCCCAGCGCCTCACAGGCGGCGATGACCGGATCCCAACCTTCCCGCATGGCCTTCGTCGAGAAGTTCGTGTGCATGCCTGCGCCGTTCCAGTCGCCCTTCACCGGCTTCGGATTGAGGGTGGCTGAGATGTCGTAGTCCTCAGCGATGCGATACAGCAACCAGCGAGCGAGCCACAATTGGTCCCCGACCTCGACGGTGTCAACCGGACCGATCTGGAACTCCCACTGGCCGATCATGACCTCCGCATTCGTGCCAGAAATGTCGAGACCGGCTTCCATGCATGCCCATGTGTGGTCCTCGACGACATCACGTCCCCAGATCTCATCTGCACCGATACCGCAGTAGTAGCCGCCCTGCGGTGCAGGGAACCCACCGATCGGCCAACCATGCGGCCGCCCGTCCTTGTAGAACGTGTACTCCTGCTCCATTCCGAACCACGGCTCCTGATCGCCGTAGGCCTCGAGGGCTTCCATGGCCTTGACCCTGGTGTTCGACTCGTGCGGTGTCATGTCGGTGTTGAGCACCTCACACATCACCAGCTTGTCATCGCCGCCCCTGATCGGGTCGGGAACAACCTTCACCGGGCGAAGAACGCAGTCAGAAGCGGCCCCCGGTGCCTGTTCGGTCGAGGAACCGTCGAAGCCCCAGATTGGTGGTTCCTCCCCGTCCGCCACGATCTTCGTCTTCGATCTCAGGAGCTGCGTCGGCTTACGGCCGTCGATCCAGATGTACTCCGCTCTATACGGCATCGTTCCTCGCTTTCAGCGGTGGTGTCGTTCGTGTCGCGCACGATCCAGC
This sequence comes from Acidimicrobiia bacterium, assembly GCA_032127155.1. GTDB lineage: Bacteria > Actinomycetota > Acidimicrobiia > Spongiisociales > UBA5794 > SZUA-442. Next base: position 662 of record JAQAZV010000139.1, on the reverse strand, counting down.
AGCGCGCCAGTCGACAGAATGCTGCGACGGAGTTTCCTCGTGGTAACCGGAGTGTGAACGCTCTGTTACATGACGAGATCCGCTGAGCGGTCAACCCACCGCACACCGTACGATGCAGTGACCACAGCGTGCGCGGGCCACGCGCAGCGGTGGGGTATGCCGACCATCGGAGGGCATCCGTGGAACGACAAACCGAGTACGTCCTGAGTACCGTCGAACAGCGCGGCATTCGCTTCATTCGGCTGTGGTTCACCGATGTGCAAGGGTTCCTGAAATCGTTTGCGATCACGCCGGCAGAGCTCGAGCTGGCACTCGATGAGGGCATCTCGTTCGATGGATCCTCGATCGACGGATTCTCGAGGAGCCACGAGGCGGACATGCTGGCAAAGCCGGACCCCTCCACCTTTCAGATCCTTCCATGGCGGCATGGTGACGCCGGAGTTGCGCGCATGTTCTGCGACATCGTCACCCCGGACGGCGAGCCGTTCCCCGGTGACCCCCGGTTCGTCCTTCGGCGCAACCTGCAACGCGCCGCCGACCTCGGATATTCGTTCTACGTCGCACCCGAGATCGAGTTCTTCTACTTCGAGGACTCGTCGAGCACACCAAAGGTGCTCGACAGGGGCGGGTATTTCGATCTCACGCCCCTCGACGTCGCCCAG
>JAQAZV010000138.1:0-7006 GCA_032127155.1 Acidimicrobiia bacterium | reverse complement strand
CCGTTACGAGGCCGCTCGGACCACCGGAGAGCGTATGGCCGAGCTCGCCGAGCTGAAGACAGATTTCGTGTCGGTCGTCTCGCACGAACTGCGGACGCCGTTGACCAGCATCATCGGAGCTCTCGCCACGCTGCAACGTCCAGAGCTGATGCCAGAGGATCCGAGGGCCAAACAGCTCGTTGAAATGGCGTCGAAGCAGTCGAACCGTCTGCGGACACTCATCGAGGACCTCCTCGTCATGTCACGCATCGAAGCTGATTCCCTCCCTGTGCGTCCCGAGAAGATCGACCTCGAGCCGTTCATTTCCGAACTCCTGGAGTCGCTCCCTGGCGGGGACGCCCTCACCCATGCCCCGACGGTTGGCGTCGGGAAGGTGCTCGCAGACCCTGACCATCTCGCCCGGGTGATCACGAATCTCGTGGACAATGCGATCAAGTACGGCGGTGATGCCGACATCACGCTCACCACGACGCTTGCGAAGGGAGAGGTGCATCTTTCGGTCATCGATCATGGCCCAGGCATTCCCTACGAACAACACGATCGCATGTTCGAACGATTCACCCAGCTCCAACCCCACGCCACCCGATCGAAAGGCGGTGCCGGTCTCGGTCTGTCCATCGTGAGGGGCCTCGTCGAAGCGATGAATGGCAGGGTCTGGTTCGAACCGACGGTCGGTGGTGGGGCGACATTCACCGTCGCGATACCGACCGCCTGAGGCGTCGCAGCGCCCCGCGCCCGATCAGAAGCCCTCGGTCTCTCCTGCGGCCACGGCGTGGAAGCCCCCGTCGACATGGACGATCTCGCCAGACGTCGATCCTGCGAAGTCGGACAACAAGACGCACGCCATCTTCGCCACGGGTTCGGGGTTCTTGGGGTCCCACCCGAGCGGGGCACGAACCTGCCACAGGTTCTCGAACTGCGTGAAGCCTGGGATGGACTTTGCCGCGACGGTGCCGAGCGGCCCGGCCGAGACCAGGTTCACCCTGATGTTCTCCTTGCCGAGGTATCGGGCGAGGTACCTGTTGACCGATTGCAGCGCCGACTTCGACACGCCCATCCAGTCATACGCTGGCCACGCCAGTGAGTTGTCGAAGTCGAGCCCGACCAGCGCGCCACCGCCTGCCTTGGCGAAGAGAGGCCGCAGCCCGACAGCCAGCGTCTTGTAAGAGAACGCCGACGTGAGGAACGCCGTACTCGCGGATTCCGCCGGAGTCTCGAGGAATGCTCCACCCAACGCGTCAGCGGGAGCAAAAGCTATCGCATGGAGGGCGCCGTCGATGCCGCCCCACCGTGCGTCGAGGTCGGCGACGAGGGCCTGCATGTGGTCGGCGTCATTGATGTCCAGTTCGATGACATCCGCCTCCGTCGGAAGCCGCTTGGCGGACCGAGTCGTGAGGGAAAGGCCACGCCCGAATCCCGTGAGGACCACCTCCGCTCCGAGCTCCTGGGCAACGCGAGCAGTGTGCCATGCGATGGAGTCGTCGGTCAGTACGCCGGTGATCAGCAATCGCTTGTCCTGCAGCATCAACTGCCCCTTCCTCGTGTCGTGACGAGACTAGACACCCATGTGGTCGAGACGGGACCCGATCACATGACGTTCGCCCACGCACGCAGGCCGAGGCCCATGACGAACAGCAGCAGGATCCCGTAGGTGAGCGCTGGCCGCTTTGCCATGGTCGAGCGATACAAGTAGGCGAGCGTGAGGGTGATCACGATCACAACGCCGTAGAAGACATGGAACGAGTTCCCTGGACGCACATCGTTCGAGTAGAGATAGACCCCTGCGCCGACCTGGATCAGCATCGCCCCGATGGCCATCGCCCTGGCGACGATGAAGGCCCGATTCGGTTCACGCTTGATGATCGCAAGGGCGAGACCCCACAATCCGACGATCCCGCAGCTGACCACCGCGACATAGAACCAATTCTGATGGAACTGCAGGACATCTGCGAGCGGCACGCCACACCTCCGACGAACGCTCAGGGAGCCTACCGGCGCCCTCGTGTGCACGGCGACAGCAGTAGGTTGTGGCCATGGTCGAGCTCCACCCACATGGCATCGCCCACGGAGGCGAGGCCGTCGCGCGACGCGACGGCAAGGCTCACTTCGTGGCGGGTGCCATGCCGGGCGAGGTGATCGAGGCCACCATCGTCGAGGACCGTGGTTCATGGGCTCGGGCAACGCTCCTGCGCATCATCGAACCTGCACCCGAACGGAGGGAACCGCCGTGCCCCCATGCGAACGAGTGCGGGGGATGTCAGTGGCAATTCGCCCCAGAGGAACTTCAGCGTGATTGGAAGCGCTCTACCGTCGTGTCCCAACTCGAACACCTCGGGAGGATCTCCACACCGGCCGTTCACCCGACCGTGGTGGCTGGACCGAACCTCGGATATCGGAACCGCATGGATTTCCACGTCATCGACGGGCGTCCCGGGTTGATGCGATCGCGCTCGAACGACGTGGTCGCGATCGATGCCTGTCTTCTCCTCCACGACTCGCTCCAACCCGTGTACCACCGACTGGGCGACCTCACGGGAGTGAGCCGCATCACCCTTCGCACCGGAACCCGCACCGGAGCCCAGGTCGCCATCATCGAGGGCGCCGTGCCCGAACACGCCGGCTCGTGGGGGATCCCCGTCCTCGTCAGGGATGACAATGGTGTGGAACCGGTCATCGGGGATGCATCGCTGTCCGAGGTGGTCGACGACATGACGTTCACCATCCCTCCTGACGGCTTCTTCCAGAACAACACCGGCGGTGCCGAAGCCCTCGTTCGTCTCGTGAGGGCAGCCGCCGACCTGCGAGCTGGTGACACGATGCTCGATGGGTACTGCGGCGTCGGACTCTTCGGTGCAACCGTTGGTCGTGATGCCGATCTGGTCCTTGGGATTGATGCGTCACGAGATGCCATCGACCACGCACGCGACAACCTGTCTCGGGCAGGGGTCGAGCATCGGCTCATCACCGGTTCATTCACCGGCGACATCGAAGCATTGGATGCCTATTGGGATGTCGCTGTCGTGGATCCTCCTCGCAAGGGACTTGGGGAGCGAGGCGTGGACGCGGTGACCTCTGCCATGCCGCGAAGGATCGTCTACGTGGCATGTGACCCCGCATCGCTTGCACGGGATACGAGGACGCTCGCCGACCATGGCTACACGTTCGTTGATGCCACACCGGTCGATCTCTTCCCCGAGACCTACCACGTCGAGATCGTCGCTACGTTCAATCGGGCACCGCTCGACGTCGAGGAGACGTAGGACTCCGGCCAGCCGTCACATGCCTTCGAGGAGTTCCTTGCGTTTTGCCTCGTACTCGGCGTCCGAGATGAGACCCTCGTCGTGGAGCTCGGCCAGCTTGCGGATCTTCTCGGCGTGGTCGGGGGCGGAGGGCGCCACGGCCCCGTGATTTCCCGTCATCTCCAGCGACCGCTGCTCCCGTGCCTTGTAGAGGACCGTCTGGAAAGCGTCGGGATGGGGGATGTCACGGAACTTGCTCTGCCCCTGCGCACCTGCGGACTCGATGAGGAGGTCACCAGCGCCGAGCATGCGTTCCATGACGGTCTGGTTGAAGTTCACATTCGTGATGCGCTCGAGTGGGATCTCGACCCCGCTCTTGGCGAGAAGTCCAGAGCGGGTGATCAGCCTCTCGGTTGTCAGGACGTACCGGGTCGTCCACCACGACACCAGTGGTTTGACCACCAGGACGATGAGGAACACGGCAAGGGTCGCCACGATGACCCACTGCGCCCAGTTGAGATAGGCAACGACGAAGATCATCGCAATCGACAACCCGACGAACCACAGGAACGGAATGAACAACAGCTTCCAGTGGGGGCGGAACGAGGTGATGATCACCTCATTCTCGGACAACGCGTCTTCGGGCCAAGCCATGGTGGTGAGTATAGCCACTTCGGTGCATCGACGAAGCGATCATCGACGAGGTCACACGCGTTGGAAGCAAGCGGAGGCGTGTGCAGAGGCCTCGGACGCGAGAAACCCCAAGGAAGCCGGAGCCCCCTTGGGGTTCTCTGCGGACCCCGACCTTGCGGCCGGTGCCACGCTCCTCACCGAAGTGAGGGTTGATCATGGACCGAAGCCCACAACCACTCCCTTCGCTCCGACCGACCGAGGCCGTTCGGCGGGCTTTCGCCCCTTCCACCCGAAGGTGTCCCCAGAGGGAGGTGCCCGTTTCCGGGCTGTGTCGACTTGCGCCGACACCGCCTCGAGTTGCCCCGTGGCGACTGCGTTGGGGTTGCCCCCTCTGCAGTGAGTGAATAATCGCCCATCGGTGCAGGTACCGCAAGTCGAAACGCTGTTTGGTTTTCGCGTGTCAGCCGCACTTTTCGCGGAGTGCTCCCGATACCCCTTCCGAAGCCCATCCGGGGTCATCCGAGCATCGATTCTGAGGCCCCGGTGCCGCATGTGCTGGGATTGTGGCGCGACCGACGGCAATCCCCCGTCTCGGTAACCTCGTCTCATGCACGCCCGCGCGATCGCGATCTGCCTTACCTTCCTGCTGGCGACGGCAGCGGTGGGGTGCAGCGCGTCCGATCGCGAAAGCGACACGACGACGAGCAGTCCCGCATCGAACCTTCTCGTTCTCAGACCCGATGGCATCGGCCCCTTCCGCATCGGCGCCGATGCCAGTGCGGTGATCGAGGGAATCTCAGCCGAGATCGGCGGCTGGAGTGCCGACACCGACGAGGGCGAGAACACGATTCCAATCCCCTCGTGCCAGGGCGGTTCGACACGTCTCGTTGCATGGGACAACCTCGTGCTGCTCTTCAGCGGTCCTGAGGGCGCATCGACCTTCCACAGCTGGACATACGGCTTCGATCCCGTCACGGGCAATGCAGAGGACGTCCGCAAGCTTGGACTCCGAACGGTCGACGGCATAGGGCTCGGTACCACGCGAACCGAGGTCGAGGCGGCCCTCGGAACCAGGGTCACCATCGTGGATGATCCAACGATCGACGTCGCCACATTCACGATCGACGGCACCGATGCAACCCATGTCTCGGGCCGCTTCCCCGATCTGGATGCTGATACACGGGTCCAGACGCTTGCGAGCGAACCGGGATGCTCATCGTAAGGGTCGACGCCCGCGGCGGGCACAGGTCCTGATACGCAGAAACCCCGAGGAAGCTCGGCCAAGGCCTCGCCCTCTCGGGGTTCCGCTGAAGTGGATCATGTCCACTCCTGTCCGGATCTCGCCAGTTTCCCGACTCCTTCCGGTGTGCCCCATCCTCGTTCGGGGCCGAAACCCTTCCCGGTGATCGGGCCCACACCCTGTGACCGAAGTCGCAGCGTGCGGTGTCCCTGGGACCGAAGCCCCCGGGGTGGTCGCCCACCCTGGGGTGGACGTCCGTTTCGCCCTCCGAGGGCTGGGCTCCCTCTCGAGGCGGTCACCCTCCGCCGAGGCGGCTGGTGAAGCGGCGCAGGTTTCCCTGCGTCGCTCGGCCCGGTTTCCCGGTGACGTCTCCGAGGAGCCGCCGTGCCGAACTCTCAGGACTTTCACCCTTCGAGCGAGCGCAAACCTAGGGCTGTTCGCGCGTCGGGTGCAACCCAGATCGCTGCTTGGTTTTCGCGTCCTGAGGGCAGTTTTCGCGGAACAACCGCGGATAGCGATCTCTGTACCGCACGCACACGGGTCGCCACAAACGTGTCATGCCCTCGCGGTACAGTCATGACCATGACCACTGGCCAACAGAATCCTCTCCCTCCCCAGCGCACGCAGGACGCCGACCTTCCGGATCCACGCCTCGCCACGTTGTCACCCAGCAGGGCAAGCGACTTCAAGACCTGTCCGCAGCTCTACAAGTTCCGATCCATCGACCGCATCCCGACGGTGCCGACGGTGTACCAGGCCCGCGGAACGACCGCACACCTCGCCCTCGAACGGCTGTTCTCCGAGCCTGCATCCCAGCGGACACCCGAGCGCCTGTACGACCTCTTCCGTGAGGCGTGGGTCGAGCTCAAGCCAGAGGAGTTTCCCGACCTCTTCACGTCACTCGACGATGAACGAACATGGGGCATCGAGAGCCTCCAGCTCCTGTCGGACTACTTCCGGATGGAGGATCCATCGTCGTTCGAACCCGATGAACTCGAGATGGATCTCACGGTCGAGGTCGGGACGATGACGATCAGGGGAATCCTCGACCGGATGGAGCGCGTCACCGAAGTGGGTGCCGACGGTGCCGCACGCGAGCTCCTCGTGATCACCGACTACAAGACGGGCAAGGCGCCTCCGGAGAACTACGCGCAGAAGGCCTTCTTCGCGCTGAAGATCTATGCCCTCCTGATCAGGGTCACTCGCGGTGTGACGCCCGACCGGCTCCGCCTGTTGTATCTCAATGGGCCGACCGAGTACACCATGGACATCAACGACCGCCAGCTCGATGCGATGCAGCGCCAGCTCGAGGCATTGTGGTCGGCCATCGACCAGGCGATCCGAACCGACGTTTGGCCTGCCAGGACATCTGCGCTGTGTGACTGGTGTGACTTCAAGGCCGACCTGTGCCCGGCATGGAATGACCCGCCGATTCCGCGGCTCGTGGAGGATGCCCCGATTGTCTGACGCCGCCCCGCATCGTGGCGGTGACGCGACCTCCGCCCAGCTGGCTTTCGATGCACCACACGCGGGGATCGTTGAGCCAAACGAGGCCATCGACAACACCGACCACCTCGGCGCGGGGACGGACCCCGCCAACCCCGAACGGCGAATCGACCCCGACCAGTGGGATACGGCGGTTGCGCCGGCAGGAAGACCTCAGATCGTCGTCGGCGGTCCCGGTACGGGAAAGACCGAGTTCCTGTGTCAACGCGTCGCCTCGACAATCGCTGGAGGCGTTCCCCCGGAACGGGTGCTGGCGGTCGCCTTCTCCCGATCGGGGGCCTCCGACATCAGGGAACGCCTCCATGGCCTGGTCGGACCAAGTGCCTATCGCGTCGTGGTCGGGACGTATCACTCGTTGGCCAGCCAGCTGGTTGAGCGCAATGCCGCC
>JAQAZV010000137.1:0-12761 GCA_032127155.1 Acidimicrobiia bacterium | reverse complement strand
AATCATCCACGCCGCAGACGGGAATATGCCATCCGACATGGCCCTCTCGGAGCCGGGTGGCCTCGAGGAGGAACGTCGATTGATGTACGTGGCACTCACACGAGCCCGCGATCACCTCGCCGTGACGGTTCCCCAGCGCTTCTACCACCACCGGTACTCGACCAACGGAGCCCATTCGTACGCACTTGCGAGCCGCTTCCTCGATCCCGCGATGGATACGCTGATGACGTCAGCGCACGGAGTGCATGACCGAGACGACCCTTCGGCATGGACGACGCGGTCGACCACAGACGTGACGGACGAACTCGCCTCCCTCTGGGAGGGATGATCCACCCGTTGCGCCGGTTCCCCTCAGTGCGCCGTTGGACGCCCCCGGGGTTCGGCGACTCCTGGGCGGAAGGACGTTGCGGCATCGATGATCGTGCCTCCGTCGGTCGCTCGATCGAGAAGGTCGAGGGCGGCGTCGAGAACCTCGCGTTGCGTCTCGATGTCACCGGCGGCTCCGAATGGGCGCCCCATCGGATGCGGGGTGAGCACGACCCTCGGGAGCGACATCCGCTCCGCGACATGTCCGAATGCTTCCACCATGACCACGACCGTGGGCGTCCCCGACTCCTCGATTGCCCTCGCAACGTGCCCGACCGACACGTGGCATACCGGTCAGACGGGGACGAGGAGGAAGGCGTCCGCCTGCTCCTCCGAGAACCGATCGAGCCACGCAGGGAGTTCCCTGCGGAGGCGCCCCTGCGCCGTTGCACCAGGGAACGAGAAGACGGTGTCGGTGACGCCGGCAATTCGACCGTCTGAGACCGCGTCGGTGAGTCGATCGACGGGGAAGCACACATTCGGGTCCAGGAGGGTCGACGCGATGTTGTAGCCGCCATGGCGCACCCTGAGCTTGTCGCTTGGGACATGTGACGGGATGGCAGAGAGGACAGGCGCCTCCACCAGGAACTGGTCGATGCGCTCAACTGCCTCCGCCTGCGACATCTCCGGGATGCCGAATGGTTCAGGGTCGTTGCCGTCCACGAAGTGGCCGCTCGAGGTGACGAGGCCGATCACCGAGCCGTTGGCGGGTTTGGGTGTTGGTGAGAACGGTGCGTCGTCGTAGGCGTGGGCAGGAGCCGTTCCCGGTTTCGGTGCGTAGCCAGCGATCTGGCTCTCGACAGCGGCGCGGATCAGAGGATCGATGTCCCCGGTGTCGTATGCCGTGCTCAGGCCAGCAAGGATGCGTTCGAAGACGTCAGCTGCGTCTGCGTCCGACATCGACTTGAGAAACTTGAAGTCGAGGTTGTTCCGTGTGCCGTAGGAGAACGACTTCCGGAACTCCTCGAAGGACTCGCGGTTCGCGTCGGTCATGGGGGGCAGCGTAGCTGGCGCGCCCTCGCCCGGTTGACGGGTCAGTCAGGTTGCGGGAGGTGGTCGATCCACGTGACAGCGGCTGCGAGCGCTCGTGCGGTTGCCGGTTCCCAGTCCGCAATGGCCGGCCACACATGCATCATCTCCGGTTCGATGATGAGCTCCACCTCGGTCCCCGCCTTCTCCGCGTTCTCCGCCAGGCGAAGGCTGTCAGCGAGGATCATCTCGGCTCCACCCGCAAACACGAGCAGCGGCGGGAACCCCGTCAGGTCGGCGTGGATGGGGGACACCTCAGGAAGGTGGAGTTGATCGATCGACGCATACCAGTCGTTCGGTCGGGTCAATTCTGAGAGCGGCAGGTAATCGGTTCGCGCATTCGCACGGATCGACCAACCGGTGTGCTCCAGATCCAGGTAGGGGGAGAAGAGCATTGCCCCTGAGGGCATGGGGAGTCCCTCTGCCCGGAGCCTGACGAGGAGGGCCATGGCCAAGCCACCTCCTGCAGAATCGCCGGCCACGACGATCGATGAAGCGTGCGCGCCTGCACCGAGCAGGGTTCGATACGAGGCAAGGGCATCATCGACAGCCGCTGGGTAGCGGTGGTCGGGGGCCAGCCGATATCGAGGAGCGAGAGCTGCCGCCTGGGTGGCGTCCGTGAGACGCGCGATGAATTGGCGATGAGTACCAGGGTTGCCGAACACGTAGCCGCCACCGTGGAAGTACAACAGGTTTCGGCTGGCGTGAAACTGGTTCGCGGGGATGTACCGGTCCGCTTCGACCTCGCCGATGGTCACCCTGCGGACGTCGACGCGCTTGCGGAGATCGAGGGGGACCGGCGTCGTGATTCGCAGGCCGAAGCGGTTGATGATGGCACTCCCGCGATGACGCGCGGCCACCTCGATGACCGAGCGCGCCGATGCGACCGCCAGTTCGGTCCGCCAGGTCCATGTTGGCATCGTGGGGCCGAGAAGAAGCCTGCGGATCGTGGCGACGAGTATCGCTGTCGTCGCCGCAACCCACATCAGGAACACGTCAATGACGGAGGTCATGGTTGAACGCTAGGGGTGGTCTGCGTCGTCTGCGCACCCGCCGGAGGCGTGAAAGGGGCTGCATGGCCCTCTCGCTCTGTCTAGCCTCACGGACATGGTGGGTCACGAGGGTGCCAGTGCGCCCGAAGCCGTACTGATCGAGAAACTGTTCCGTCTCATCGCATCCGAAGCTCCACCGGAACGGCGTTCGATTCTCGACGCGTTCGTACCGATCTATCTGAAGCGGCTCCCCGACACAGAAGCGCTCGAGCTGACGGCAGGCGAGCTCCTCGCGGAAATCGTTGATCTCCTTGCGTTCATGGACGGTCGTGCCAACGACGTCAACAAGGTCCGCGTCTTCCACCCGACACTTGAAACCTGCGGATACACGACGGAGGGGACCGTCGTCGAGATCGTGACGGACGACCGCCCGTTCCTCGTCGATTCGATCACGGCAGCCGTCGTCAACACGGGAGCTCGGCCGGTTCGTCACCTCCATCCGGTTGTTGGTGTGACACGCGATCACGACGGCACCGTCGTTGGGATCACACGCGCCAGGGAGAGCACCAACAAGGAGTCGGTCCAGCACTTCGAACTCGATCGCGTCCTCGAGCCAGCGGTTGCCGACGGACTCGTCACGACGATCCACGACGTTCTCAGGGATGTCTGGGTGACGGTCAGGGACTTCGAACCGATGCGGGCGGCGGTCGCCCAGATGGAAGCTGCGGCCAAGGAGAGCGTTCACAACTACGACTATGAGGAGATCGCCGAAGCCGTCGCCTTCCTCGAATGGCTGCTCGACGACAACTATGTCCTTCTCGGATACCGCGAGTATCGGATCGGGGAGAGCTCCGACGGGCTTGCCGTCACCGCGGATCCCGAAAGCGGCCTCGGCATCCTGAGCATGAATGGCACGGAGCCGTCGTCGATCCTCCTGGCCGACCTCCCTCCCCATCTCCAGGACCGGTACAGCGGTGGCAGCCTCATGGTGATCACCAAGACGAACCGCGCCTCCACCGTCCACCGCGATGCCCGCATGGACTACGTCGGCCTTCGCCGCCTCGACGACAACGGTGTGATGGTGGCCGAGATGCGACTCCTGGGGCTCTTCACCTCGAAGGCCTATATGGCTCCAGCAGCAGAGATCCCGGTGCTGCACCGCAAGCTGCAGCAGGTTCTCGAACTCCAGGACGTCATCGAGGGGTCGCATGACTACAAGTCGATCGTCCAGATCTTCGAATCCTTTCCGAAGGACGATCTCTTCGCCATGGATGTCGACGCACTGTCCGAGATGCTCGGTGACCTCGTGGAAACCGAGGAGGCGAACGCGATCCGTCTCTTCGTGCGAAGGGACACGCTCAACCGCTATGTGACCGTCCTCGTCACCCTGCCGAGGGACCGGTTCAACGCCGACCTGCGCAAGCAGCTCCAGGAACTGTTCCTCAGGCGTTTTGGTGGCCACGCCATCGACTACCGGCTTGCGCTCGGTGAATCCGGGGATGCGCGTATCCACTTCTCGGTCTGGGTCGAGGAGGGTGCACCGCTCGACGTCGACATTGCCGATCTCGACCGCACCGTGGTCGCGATGGCGCGCAACTGGGACGATCGGATCCTCGAGGAGTTGGCGACACGGGTCACAGACCACGAGGCTGCGGTCCTCGGAGCGCGCTGGGCAACAGTCTTCCCGAGTTACTACAAGTCTTCAACCGAGCTCGATATCGCCGCTGGGGACGTGTTGAACCTCGATCGGCTGGCACGGTCGGGGGCGGAACTCCTGGTCGGCCTCCAGAACGAGGCCACGCCGCTCACAGAGGGTCGTGATCGGCTCACCAGGGTCACCGTCTACAGGGCCTTCGGAAAGCTCAACCTGTCCGACATGATGCCGCTTCTCGAGCACCTCGGCCTCATCGTCGTCGAGGAGGTCCCAACGAGGCTGAAGAACGACCAGGGGACATTCATCCATGATTTCGGGGTCCTCACCAGCGACGGAGTCCAGCTCGACGTCGAACGGGTCGGCGATCGGGTGGCAGCGTCGATCGAATCTGCCCTTCTCGGGGAGGCAGAATCGGACTCCCTCAATCGATTGCTCGTTGCCACGGACCTGTCGCACGACGAGCTGATGGTGCTGAGGGCCTACCGGAACTATTGGCGCCTGGTAACTCCGGCGTTCTCCGTCGGGTATGTGGACGATGCCCTCGCTGCCAACCCCGATCTTGCCGAGACCCTCGTAAGGCTGTTCCAGGCCCGGTTCACCGGCGCACGGGATACGGCGATCGAGACCGCAGCTGTCGCCCATATCGAGGAGGGGCTCAACGACGTGACCTCGCTCGATGAGGATCGGATCATCCGTGGTTTCCTCGGGCTCGTCCTTGCAACGAAGCGGACAAACCTCCTCCAGCCGGGGAGAACGGCGCTGGCGCTGAAGTTCCGCTCCGCCAGGGTTCCCGAAGTCCCGCTTCCGATCCCGCTCCACGAGATCTACGTCTACTCGAGGGATTTCGAAGGTATTCACCTCAGGGGAGGGATGGTGGCCCGTGGTGGCATCCGATGGTCGGATCGCCGGGAGGACTACCGCACAGAGGTCCTCGGGCTCATGAAGGCCCAGATGACCAAGAACGTCGTGATCGTGCCAACCGGCGCAAAGGGCGGATTCGTCGTCAAGCGCTTCGAAGATCCCTCAGGACCAACCTATGACGAGGTGAGAACCGCCTACACGCGATTCATCCGCGGCCTCCTCGACGTGACGGACAACCGTGTCGGGGACCGAATCGAACCCCCCACCGATGTCGTGAGGCACGACGGGGATGATCCGTACCTCGTGGTTGCCGCCGACAAGGGGACGGCTTCGTTCTCCGACACCGCGAACGAGATCGCATCCGAGTATGGATTCTGGCTCGACGACGCCTTTGCCTCAGGAGGCTCTGCAGGCTACGACCACAAGGCCCTCGGCATCACCGCACGCGGCGCATGGGAGTCGGTGCGGAGGCACTTCCTCGATCTGGGTGTCGATGTGGATCGAGACGTCATATCTGCAGTAGGTATCGGGGACATGTCCGGCGACGTGTTCGGCAATGGGATGCTGTTGTCCAAGCGCCTGCGCCTGATCGGTGCGTTCGACCACCGGCATGTCTTCCTCGATCCTTCGCCCGATGCGGAGGCGTCGTGGCAGGAGCGCAATCGGCTCGCAGGGGTCGGCCGATCGTCGTGGGAGGACTATGACGCTTCGCTGATCTCGCATGGCGGGGGTGTCTTCCCGCGGTCGGCAAAGAATGTGGATCTCACACCCGAGGTTCGGGCCGCACTCGGCACGGAAGTCGAATCGGCGACGCCTGAAGAGCTGATCCGCCTCATCCTCACTGCGCCGGTCGATCTGCTCTGGAACGGCGGCATCGGCACCTATGTGAAGGCCGGTGCGGAGGAGCACGCAACGGTCCAGGATCGAGCCAACGACGGCGTGAGGGTCGATGCACGCGATCTGCGTTGCCGGGTGGTCGGCGAGGGGGGCAACCTCGGATTCACGCAACGTGGCCGAGTCGAGTTCGACACGGCTGGTGGTCGCATCTTCGCCGACTTCATCGACAATTCCGGTGGGGTCCATGCATCAGATCGCGAGGTCAACCTGAAGATCCTCCTGCGAATGGCGATGGAGGCAGGGGAGATCGACCGTGCCGAGCGGGACGAGATCATTGCTGCGGTGTCAGGGGACGTCGTCGAAGCCATCCTGTACGACAACTTCCTCCAGGCGCAGATCATCTCCCAGGAGGCTGCGACGTCGCCGCGCATGATCGAGGCCTACTCCGACCTCATGGATCGGCTCGAGCGCGAGGGGATTCTCCAACGTTCGATCGAAGCCCTTCCCACGGGGGAGGACATGATGCAGCGGGCGCGTGAGGCCCGCGGGATGGCGAGACCCGAGATTTCGGTCCTCTTGTCCTACGCCAAGATGAGCCTGACCGAACATCTTCGTGCTTCGACCCTGCCGGACGACGACCACTTCATCGACGACCTGATGGGCTACTTCCCACGTGCGATCGTCGAGCGGTTCTCGCATCACATCCTCCAGCATCCCCTCCGCAGGGAGCTGGTATCGACGATCGTTGCGAACCAAGTGCTCAACTCTCAGGGGAGCACCTACTACTCGCGGATGCGAACCGTGTCCGGCTCGTCGGCGGCCATGATCGTGAGGGCCTACCGCATCGCCCGAATGGTGACGGGTGCGGCTCAGCGCTGGGCAGATGTCGAGGCACTGGCACCGACCCTCGATCCCGAGGTCGCTCGCCTGATGATGCGCGACGTCGACTCGCTGGTGACCCTCGTGTCGCGTTGGTACCTGATCCAGCCGAACCACGATAGGTCGATCGAAGAGGAGATCGAGCTGGCGGCCAACGATTTCGAGCGCCTCGGCGCCGGTCTCCCAACCATCGGAACGTCCGCGTGGCGTGAACCCTACGAACGGGTGGCAACCGAACTCACCGCACGAGGCGTGCCCGAGGAGATGGCAATCCGTCACGCATACCAGCGCGCCCTCAGGCGAGGGACCGACATGGTCGATCTTGCCCATCGTCACGATCGCGACGTGCTCGACATTGCGGGGATCTACACGAGGGCCAGCGATGAGTTCTACATCGGTTGGGTCGAACGTCAGATCAGGTTGCTCCCTGGGGCCACGGCATTCGACCGGCTCGCCATCGAATCGCTGCGCGATGATCTGCAGCTGATGAGAAGGGATGTGGTGTCAGCCATCCTCGAACAATCGAGTGGATCGATGGACGGGTACATCGAAATGCACGATCGCGTGGTTCCCAGGCTGGAGCGATGGCACGCGTGGATCGGTCGCGATGGCATCCTCGATGTGTCAGCCGGTCTCATAGCGATCAGGCGCCTGCGCCAGATCCTGATTCCGTAGCGCCCTGCGAGCATCGAAGCGTGATGCCGGGGTCCCCAGGGTCGGCAACCGCGTTCGTTCCGACCGTGGCCGAACGAACGTTCGTTTGTTAGTGTGCCCGGGAACCGACCAAGGAGCCACGTGGACGAGACGGGAGCCGCCGAAGCCTTCCAGGCGATCATCGACGCCGACGAGAAGATCGAACCTCGCGATTGGATGCCGGAGGGGTACCGGGCAACGTTGATCAGGCAGATGGCGCAGCACGCCCACAGCGAGGTCATCGGCATGCAGCCCGAGGCCAACTGGATCACGAGGGCCCCAACCCTGCTGCGCAAGGCAATCCTCATGGCCAAGGTACAGGATGAGGCGGGCCACGGCCTCTATCTGTATTCGGCGACGGAGACGCTCGGCGTATCTCGCGACGAGCTCCAGGATCTGCTCCATCAGGGCAAGCAGAAGTACTCCTCGATCTTCAACTATCCGACATTGTCGTGGGCGGACATGGGAGCCATCGGCTGGCTCGTCGACGGTGCGGCCATTGTGAACCAGATCGTGCTGCAACGAACCTCCTACGGGCCGTACTCGCGTGCGATGGTGAAGATCTGCAAGGAGGAGAGCTTCCACGCACGGCAGGGCTACTCCATCATGATGGCCCTCACCTCGGGAACGGACGAGCAGAAGGCGATGGCTCAGGACGCCATCGATCGTTGGTGGTGGCCTGCGCTGATGATGTTCGGTCCCCACGACGCCGATTCCCCGAACACCGAGCAGTCGATGGAATGGAAGATCAAGCGAATCACGAACGACGACCTTCGCCAGATGTTCATCGATCAGACCGTCCCCCAGGCCCACTACCTCGGGTGCACGATCCCCGATCCGGAACTCACCTTCGATGATGCGACGGGCCATTGGCGGATCGGTGAGATCGACTGGGATGAGTTCTGGGCAACCATCAAGGGAAACGGACCACTGAACCGTGAGCGCGTCGCCCACAAAGTGAAGGCCTGGGACGATGGCGAATGGGTCAGGGACGCCGCCTCAGCCCACGCCGACAAGCGTCGCGACCGCATCGAGCAGATCGCGTGAGGAGGATCGCATGAGCTACGACGTACCCGTGGCACCCGGCGAGGCGCCAGCCGATGTCCGGGGTGAAGGTTCGAGGAGCCATGGTTGGCCACTGTGGGAGGTGTTCGTTCGGGCCAAGCGTGGTCTCAACCACACCCACGTCGGTTCGGTCCACGCGCCCGACGCGGAGACGGCGATCCAGAACGCCAGGGATGGCTACACCCGCCGAGCGGAGGGTGTCAGCGTCTGGGTCGTACGTTCCTCCGAAATCCATGCCTCGGATGATGCGGTCTCGATGTTCGAGCCATTCGAGGACAAGCCGTATCGGCACCCGACGTTCTACGAGATCCCCGACGAGGTTGGTCAGCTGTGAAGACCATCACGACGGAAACCGACCTCGGCACCTATCTCGTGAGGTTGGGCGACGACAACCTGATCATCGCCCAACGCCTCGGTGAGTACATCGCAAGCGCTCCAGAACTCGAGGAGGACCTTGCGATCGCCAACACTGGCCTCGACCACCTCGGTATCGCACGGCATCTCTACACGCTGGCCGGTGCGATCGAGGGGGATGGCCGGTCCGAGGATGACTTCGCGATGCAGAGGCCGGAGCGTTCGTTCACCAACGCCCTGCTCGTGGAGCAACCAAACACCGATTTCGCCTTCATCATGGTTCGTCAGCTGTTCTTCGATGCGTATCAGGTGCCCCTGTGGCGCTGGCTGTCGGCATCGGGCAATGTGGACCTTGCGGGTATTGCGGCCAAGGGGCTCAAAGAGGCGACCTACCACCTGAGGCGATCGTCGTCGTGGATCGTCAGACTCGGTGATGGCACTGCTGAGAGCGCTGCGCGGGCGCAGGCGGCGATCGAAGGCTTGTGGCGGTACACCTCGGAGCTGGTGACCTCGGATGATCTTGAGGACCGCCTTGCGAGGAATGGACTCGTTCCACGCTCATCCGACCTCGCGGGGGAGTGGACGGTGACTGTTGATGCGGTCCTTGACGATGCAATGCTCATGCGAGGTTCGGATCCCTTCCAAACGTCAGGCGGGCGCACCGGGGTTCATACCGAGCACCTCGGTCCGTTGCTCGCCGAGCTGCAGTGGATGCAGCGTTCCTACCCAGGTGCGACATGGTGACGACGCGAACCGCAACGCTCGAGGCCGTGCGGCGTCTCCTCGCTGGGGTGACCGACCCTGAGATCCCGGTGCTCACGATCGAGGACATCGGCATTCTCCGAGGCGTCGATCTCCTCGACGATGGCCGCGTCCTGGTCCAGATAACTCCGACCTACTCGGGGTGTCCCGCAATGGAAGTCATCAAGGAGGACATCCGGGCTGTACTCGCCGAAGGCGGATACGACACCGAGGTATCGATGACGTTCATGCCACCGTGGACCACGGAGTGGATGAGCGATGAGGGCAAACGGAAGCTTGCAGGATTCGGTATCGCACCGCCACGATCAGAGCTCACCATCACGGACGAGGTGCTCTGCCCCCAATGTGGTTCGGGTCGGTCGAAGGTGGTGTCCGAGTTCGGCTCCACCGCCTGCAAACGGTTGCTGGTCTGCACGACGTGTGGTGAGCCATTCGATCACTTCAAGGAGATGTGATGGCATCCGTCGAATTCCACCCACTCACCGTGTCGGCCGTGGACCGACTCACCCCCGACGCTGTCAGGGTCACCCTGGATGTTCCTGCGGACAAGCGAGAGATGTATCGACACATCCCTGGACAGCACCTCGTCCTTCGTCACACGATCGATGGGCACGATGTGCGCCGCAGCTACTCGATTTGCTCACCGTCGGACGACGGTCCGCTCCAGATCGGTATCAAACACCTCGAGGGCGGCGTCTTCTCCACGTGGGCCAACGAGTCGTTGACACCAGGGACCGTGATCGAGGCGACCCCACCGACAGGGGAGTTCACCCACCCCACCGACCCGACGAAGGAGGCTCACTATGTCGCCATCGCGGCCGGAAGCGGAATCACACCGATCCTGTCGATCGTCGCCTCGACCCTCCGCGATGAACCCGGCAGCCAGTTCACGCTGATCTTTGGCAACCGTGACGGCCGTTCCGTGATGTTCCTCGACGAGGTCGACGCACTCAAGGGTCGGTATCCCGAACGTCTGATGGTGGTCCACGTGCTCAGTCGGGAGTCGCTCGCCGTGCCGCTGTTCGAGGGGCGGATCGATGCCCGGAAACTCGAGGGTCTCTTCGAGGTCCTCGTCGACCCGAGCGACGTTCGAGCGTGGTTCCTGTGCGGCCCCCGCGGCATGGTCGAGGCCGCACGGGGAGTGCTGGAGGGACGCGGCGTCGCGCCAGAAGCCGTTCATGACGAGCTCTTCTACGCAGGAGGTGAAGGTCCTCCGGTGGTCGCTGCCGACGACGTTTCAGGGTCCGAGGTCGTGTTCACCCTCGACGGCAGAACGTCGAGAGTCACCGTTGATCCCGACGGAGCGCCAATTCTCGATCATGTCCTTTCCGTACGCCCCGAAGGCCCCTTTTCGTGTCGGAGTGGGGCGTGCGCTTCCTGCAGGGCGAAGGTGGTCGTCGGTGAGGTTCGCATGGATCGCAATTGGTGTCTCAATGACGATGAGGTTGCCGCTGGGCAGATACTGACCTGCCAATCGCACCCTGTGTCCGAGCACCTCGAGATCACCTACGACGTATGAGCCGGCTCACCAGGGATGACATCATCGCGGGAGCAGGCAGGCGGTTCGCCACCCATGGATACCACGGCACATCGATGCGTGACCTCGGGGACGACCTCGGGATCCTCGGTTCGTCGATCTACGCGCACGTCGGGGGGAAGCAGGAACTCCTCGTCGCGGTCATCGAACGAGGAGCGGGCTTCTTCGCAGCCTCTGCCAGGCGAGCCGTCGAAGCGAGGCTCGAAGCTTCCGCGACGTTGTCGCTGCTCGTGAGTGGCCACATCGACGTCGTTCTCGACCACCGATCCGAGGCACGGACCTATCTGTCAGAAACATCCTTCCTCGAACCCCTCGACCAAGCTCGGGTTTCCCATGCGAGGGACACGTATGAGGCAGTCTTCGTCGACGTGATCGCACGTGGGATCGCCGAGGGGGTATTCGACCGTGAACGCGATGCAAGGCTCTCCGCTGTCTACATACTGTCGGTACTCAACACCATCGATCGTTGGTTCGACGAGACGGGGCGTTTCGACAAGGATCAGCTCTCAGAGGACGTATACGGCTTCGTGACGAAGGGTCTGATCGGCTGAGCAATCGCAGCTGGGTCCTGGAGGTTGCCGCGGTCAGCGTGTCGGTTCGATGACGCGGGATGGGACGCTTCGAAGGTCGATGATCACGTCGGTGCCCTTTGTCAGGATCACGTTCGCAGCCTCGAGATCATCGGTGCCGCCGAGGCGGGCCGCCATCAGGATCTTCCGAACCTCTGTGAGGTGATCCTCGATCTCGGAGCGGTTGCGTTCCGTTTCGATGCGAACTGATTTGGCCCTTCCGTGGGCCTCGTCGAGGGCTCGGTCGGCTTCCGCAAGTCGAAGGGCAGCCGTTGCCTCTGCATTCCTCAGGATTGTTTCGGCTTCTGCCTTTGCGGTGGCAACCGCGGCCTCTGCCTCCTCGATACGCATCGTCGCCTTGAGCTCTGCTTCGTGGATGATTGCCCCTGCGGTGCGGGCTGCACCGGCTGTGTCGGGACCATCACCGAGGGCTGCTGCCGCGATGATCGCTTCGGCTTCTCGCTCTGCCTTCTCGACGATCGCCGTGCGGGCGGCCTGTGCTTCGGAAAGTCGTCGGTCGAGAACGTCATGGAGCGAGTCCAGCTCCTCCTGTGCTCGATTCGCACGAGAATTCGCGATCGCGAGTTGTTCGTCGAGTCGTCGGACGTGTGCACCGACCTCCGCGAGGAAGTCCGCGACTTCGTCCTTGTCGAATCCGCGCAACGATGTCGAGAAGCGATGTGTTTCGATGCCGCGTGTCGACAGTTCCACGGATACCTCCCTCGTCGCCCGTTCGATCGTACCTGTTGATAGGCGGATCGTCACCGATTGGATTCGAACGACAGCGGAATGTCCACGGATACGGCGCGCAGGATGGACCCCCTGCGGGGTCCCGATGTGCGTTGCGAGCGGAATCAGCGCTTGTTGGTTCCGTAGACCATGTTGCGGAGCCGCTGTTCAACGACTGCCGCCTCGTCGTAGTCGGTCGATCGACCGAGAACCGACTTCATGCGATGGTTCACGGCCTCGTCGTACTCGCGGTCTGCCCGCCGCTCATCCGATGTGGTGCGCCTGAACAACTTCATGGCCGGTGTATCGGCACCGCGGACGGATTCCTTGAGCGGTTTCGATGGAATATCGCGACCAGGGTTCTGGAGACTGGCGCGATCCCGGCGTGGGATCAGCGCCCGAACATGCCCCTGATCCTGTCGAAGAACGACCCC
>JAQAZV010000136.1:0-4184 GCA_032127155.1 Acidimicrobiia bacterium | reverse complement strand
GTGGCTGCGGCGCCGTAGTACACACCAGCACCCTCGAAGCGTTCGTAGCCGGGAACGTCAAGGCGTCTCACGGCCATACCGGACGCCACGATCAGGGCGCGACAGGTGAGCTCCGAGCCATCAGAGAGGTAGACGTGCTTGAGGGGGCCCTCGACCTCGACCGACGTGACCTCGACCGCTGTGACCAGCTCCGCCCCGAGCCTGGTCGCCTGTGCAATGGCACGTCGTGCGAGGTCCGCCCCACTCACTCCCTTGGGGAATCCGAGGTAGTTCTCGATCCTGGAACTCGTCCCTGCTTGTCCGCCGGGAGCCTGGCGCTCGA
Source organism: Acidimicrobiia bacterium (assembly GCA_032127155.1). Classification (GTDB taxonomy): domain Bacteria; phylum Actinomycetota; class Acidimicrobiia; order Spongiisociales; family UBA5794; genus SZUA-442. The sequence continues at coordinate 3,862 of JAQAZV010000136.1, read as the reverse complement.
TCATCGCCGTCGACAAGCCCTCGGACGCTCCATACACCGCTGCGGCGAGGCCGGCAGGGCCGCCACCCACGATCACGAGGTCGTAGAACGGTGCCTCAGGGGCAGCGTGGATGCCAACGGCGGCAGCGAGCGTTCCCTTGTCGGGGTTGATGAATACGGTTCCGTCCTCGAGCGATACCACCGGAAGTTCGGTCGCGCCCTCTGCAAGGCGAACCGAGGTCGCTGCCGCGTCGGGATCCCTGTCGATGTCGATGAACTGGTACGGCACCTCGTTCCGTGCGAGGAACGCCTTCACCTCGTAGGTCGTCGGGGACCAAGTGGTTCCATAGACCGTGGTTCCTTCGAACGGGCGCCGTGCGTGTGCCGTCCAGTCATCGAGGACGTCATCGAGGACGGGGTAGAGCTTCTCCTCCGGCGGCGCCCATGGCTTGAGCAGGTAGTGGTCGAGCCCGACGTCGTTGATCGCCTGGATGGCGGCTTCGGTGTCGGCGTACGCCGTCAGGAGGATTCGCTTGGCCTCAGGAAACGTCTTCTGGGCCTCGATCATGAACTCTGTGCCCGTCATGCCGGGCATACGCTGGTCGACGACAAAGGCCGCGACGACTCTGCCGCCGTCTGCGAGTTCGCGCACCGCCTGCAGCGCCTCTTCCCCTGACGGCGCGGCTGCCACCTGGTAGGACTCTGCATAGTGGGTGCGAAGGTCCCGCCTGACCGCCGCCAACACCTGTGGGTCGTCATCGACCGCGAGGATCACTGGTTTCGCCACGTCGACGCTCCTCCGGTGTCTCTCGTAACAAGCATCGAGACTACTGCCGACCGCTCGCGTTCGCTGCTCGTAGGCCGCTAGCCTCACGTTTCGGTCGAGGGAAGGTCGGGATGGAAGACACGCGCATGGTGGTCCTCGGTGGGCGAGGCTCGATTCCCGTGTCGGGTCAGCGCTACCTGCGATACGGTGGAAACACCACCTCGTTTGCCTTGCTCTCAGGTGACCGCGCCGTGGCCTTCTTCGATGCAGGGACCGGCCTTGCCGCCTATCGCAACTACGGGCTCCAGCTCGGACCGGCCGTGGACATCTTCCTGTCCCACTACCACTGGGATCACATCCAGGGTCTGACGATGCTCGATGAGCTGTGGAAGGGCGCGTGCGATGTTCGCGTGTGGGCGACCGCCGATGCCGCCGCCATCCTGACCAGGGCGATATCCCCTCCGTTGTTCCCGGTGTCGATCGCCGATGATTCGGCGCTGCGGTTCGCCGAGATGACCGAACCCGTCGACCTCGTCGGTTGCCGGATCACCGGATTCCCCGTGCACCATCCCCAGGGCGCCCGAGGCTTCCGGATCGATGGCCCGAACCGCAGCGTCGGCATCGTCACGGATCACGAGTCCGGAACCGAAACCGACGCACAGATCATTGCGGCCCTCGGTGGTATCGATGTCCTCATCCATGACGCCCAATACCTCCCTGAGGAGACAGAGCCGCACCGTGGCTGGGGACACTCCACCTACGAGGATGCAGTGGCACTCGCCGATGCCACGGCGGCGCCCGAGCTGCTGCTGACGAGCCACGACCCGACGCGAACGGACGATGACGTCGACGCGATGCTTGTCCGTGCTCGGGCCCTTCGCCCCTCGACCGATGCCGTCTGGCAGGGCCTCGAGGTTCCTCTGTGAGGCTGGCGGCGATCCGTCCACCGCGTCTGCGGACCGTCGAGGAGGAGGGCGACAGGACCGCAACCTGGCTGGAGCTGTTCTACGACCTCGTGTTCGTTGCCGTGGTTGCCGTCCTTGGAACCAGGCTGTTGTCCGATACGAGCGTGGCCGGGTGGGCGTCCTATGCCGCCTATTTCGCCCTGGTGTGGTGGTTGTGGGCAAGCCACACGTTCTATGCAGATCGGTTCGACACGGACGACCTCGTCTATCGGATCCTTGCCGCGACCCAGATGGTCACGCTTGCGTTGCTTGCGGCGTCTGTCGCGACGGGTCCATCGGGGTCAACGGTCGTGTTCGCGGCCGCATACGCGGCGGCACGGATCATCCTTCTCATCCTCTACAGCCGGGTATATCGCCATGTCGAACAGGCGAGGACCCTCGTACGGGGATACCTGATCGGACACGGCATCGCGGCATCGCTCTGGGTGGTTTCCGTCTTCGCTCCCGAACCAGGTCGATTCTGGTTGTGGGCTATTGCGCTTGCCATCGATGTCGCGACGCCATATGTGATGCGAAAAGAGCAGGCATCGGTTCCCCTCGATGTCTCCCACCTACCGGAGCGGTTCGGTCTCTTCACGATCCTGGTCCTCGGCGAGACGATCGTGGCCGTGACGGTGGGTCTCGGACATGTCGAATGGCAGGTTGCAACAACGATCGCCGGAATCGCGGGGCTCCTCCTCGCATCGGGTATCTGGTGGGTCCATTTCGACAACCTCGATGGTTTCGTGGTGCGAAGGCGGGGCGCCGCAAAGGCTTGGCGCCCCACGGTGTGGATCTACACGCACCTCCCCCTTGCGATCGGACTTGCGATGGTCGGTGTCGGGGTCGAGCATGCGATCGTTGCCGCTGACCACGACCACGACTACCACGATCCTGATCGCTGGCTCCTGGTTGCCGGCGTCGCGCTCGCCTTCGCTGCCATCGCCACGATCGAACATGCCTCGGTTCGCCGGGCGGGCGAAGGCCTGAGTTCGCGTGTTGCGTGGAACCGACTGTGGGCGATCCCCTGTGCCCTGCTCGTCGGCATCCTCGGGGCAGGACCCGCAATCACCGTCGTCCTGCTCGCACTGGTGTGCCTGGGCGAGGTCGTCGCCGATGTCATCGTCACGGGCCGTTTCGACGCCCATGCGCCCGGCGGGGAGAGCTGACGGTCAGGATGGCCGCTGACGGCGAGGGTCGCCTTCGATGCGAGCCTCGAGATGACGGGTCAGGACGATTCCCTTTCCCTTGATCTCGACCGGCTGAACCGGCGAGAAGCGGAACGCATCACCCATGAGGGCAGCGGCGCGTTCGGTCACCTGGATGGTGTTCGGGGCCGCTGTCGATTCCATACGGCTGGCGGTGTTGACGGCGTCGCCGTACACGTCATAGAGGAAGCGCGACTCGCCGATCACGCCTGCCACGATTGGGCCGGCATCGATCCCGATCCGAAGGGTGATGCCGCTTCGTCGACCGATCGACGTGCACGTGGCGGCCTCGCGCATGGCAAGGGCGAGGTGTCCGAGCGCCGCGACGTTCGGTTCACCGTCAGGGGCACCCGTGATGGCCATGTAGGCATCCCCGATGGTCTTCACCTTCTCCACACCAACCGCTCGTGCAGCGACGTCGAAGGCAGCGAACAGGCTGTTCAGGCCGGCGACCAGTTCGTCCGCTGACAACTGTTCGGACAGCGGCGTGAAGTCGATGATGTCTGCCATGAGCACTCCGACCTGATCGAAGCGGTCGGCGATGGGCTGTTCACCGTCCTTCAGGCGATCGGCGATGGAGCCAGGGAGGACATTGTGGAGGATCTGATCGGACCGGGCACGCTCATCCGCAAGCTCCCCCTCCAGGCGGTCCCTTGCCCGCACGTAGACAGCGAGAGCCAGGAAGGTCATGAGCGACGTCGAAAGGATGTTCACGGCGAAGAACGTGGTGATGACGCCCGGAGGGACGTACGGCGCGTGGTCCCTCAGTACGGGATCGAGCGGAACCATGATCAGCACGATGGCGGTGAACAGCGCGAACCAGACACCGGGTCGGCGCACGTCTGCGAAGGACATCGCGCCGACAGCGACGATGGCACCGAAGATGATCACTGCGCTGCTGTTGGCGAATCCTCCGAGGGCGATGTGGACCAGCGCAGGGAGGACCAGGAACATGGCGAGCTGGG
>JAQAZV010000135.1:0-6166 GCA_032127155.1 Acidimicrobiia bacterium | reverse complement strand
CATCAGGCCACCGGGCTCGGCGAGCACCTGAAGCGTCCAATGGAGGTCAACGAACGTGAGCCTGTTGTCCTGGTAGCTCAGGGCGAGGTCACCGCGCCCGCCAGGGGCTGCCTGGCCCACGTCGACGGGTGACTGGCGGCGTCCCGTGGCGCATGTCCCATATGCAGGCTGGAGGTCGCCCCAGAATTCGGGGCCTGCTGGGCCAACGAATGACCAATCCGGTGGGTCGACGATCATCTCCGCACCCTCACAGACGTTCCCGCAACATCGCGATATCTGCCCGCTGCCGTTCGGCATCGCCAGGGGTTTCGAGGACGGCAGGCGCACCGGCCGCTCGGAGCACCTCGACGAGCAGCTCGACGGGAACGTGACCATCGCCGATGTTCTCGTGTCGGTCGCGGTTGGACCCAGCCTCGTCCTTCGAGTCGTTGCAGTGGATGAGGGCAATGCCTCCGACCAGACCCGTGACCAGTTCGACAGCGTTGGCGAGATCGGCCCCGGCCGCCCATGTGTGGCAGGTGTCGAGGCAGACACCGACGTCGAATCCGCCGATCTGATCCCACAGTGGTCCGTAGTTCGCGATGTCCTGCATCACCGAGTTCCCTGCGCCCGCTGTGTTCTCGACAAGGATCGGTACCGCGACGTCGAAGGACTCGAGGGCCTTCCTCCACCGCTCGAAACCGACATCCACCGCCTCGTCATCTCCGACGGATCCGCCGTGCACGATGACGCCGCTGGCACCGATGGCCGCAGCTGCATGGACCGTCTGCGCAAGGGTCTTCCGAGAGGGAATCCGAACCCGGTTGTTCGGGGAGGCGAGATTCATGAGATAGGGAGCGTGCACATAGATCTTGACGTCCGAGGCGGCAAGGACAGCGGCGTCCTCCCGCGGAATTGGCGCCTTCCAACTCTGTGGGTTCGAGAGAAAGACCTGAACAACCCCTGCGTCTCGCGCTGCCGCCTCTCCGAGGGGGTCCTTCGGGTTCACGTGGGCTCCGAGGATCACGGTGCGTCCCCTCGCCCTGGTTCGCCATCGACTTCCGCCCTTCCGGGTGGATCCTCGTCCGGTCGTTGCAGGCTCGCATCCCCGCTCGCAGGCTCGGTCCGGGCCGGACGCGGCGCGCCGAACCGGGCAGCTCCGAATGCGCCTGCGGTCGATTGCGGTGGCGCTGCTGGTTCGTACTCCTGTTGGGGATCCGGTTCCGCAGCAGCAACGATCAGCGGACTCGTGGCTCCCCCCGGATCGTCTTCGTCTCCCGCGTCGTCGTCATCCCCGGACGCCTGACGGTCGGTGAAGACGCCGCTGTCATCGACGTCGCCTTCGCTTCCCCCCATCGATTCGTTGTCACTGGACCCTGCCTCTGATTCAGCGCGGGACTCGGCGGGCGCTTGCTCTTCGTGGGGAGTGTCCGCATCGTCATGGGAAGGCCATGCCGCCCCCGTCACCGCAGCCGTCGCGACCGGTGCCTCGGAGACCTCGGGATCGATCGGCGTGTCGCCGAACCCCGCATCACCGTCGATCGTCGGTCCCTCATCAATGGTCACTTGTCCATCCGCCACGCCTTCGGCGGACTGATCAGGTGCCGGAACGACGCCAGCCTCGTTTGCGATGTCAGGCGTCGGGTCCTCATCCACGCCCCGCGCAACGGTGTCATCAGCGGAGTCGTCGCCCCCTGCTGTCGAGGCGATGACACCCATGCCAGCGGCAACCTGGGCATCGGACGCCAGATCCTGTGGGTTGTCCCCCTCAGAATCCCATTCGACCGAAGGGGGGCCCATCTGCTTGATCTCCTCCACCCTGCGGTAGTGGCCGAGAGCCCCCTGGGCGCTCAGGGCGACATCGGTGACCCTTCTCGTCCAATCGTGGGCATCGATCAGAAGGGTGTCCCCATCCCACGTGGCCCCGAGTGGCTCCGCTGGGACACCTGTTCGGTCACTGAGGGCAACGACGAGGACCTCCCTCACCGCACCGTCATAGGGGTCAACAACAGTGTCGCTCGTCACATCCTCGACCGCACTCCACGGGGTGACCACATCCGCCTCGTGGAGCCCGATGGCCATGACCAGGCCGTCAGCGGTCACGACGACCAGCGACTTGCGCCGCACCAGTTCGACGACGGAACCGCCGACCAGCAGTGTTCCTGCCCCGATCAACGCCGCCCCCCACAGGATGTCCCCGCGCTGTTGGGCCTGGCCGCGTGTGGTGAGCGTGCCGTTCGTGTCCTCGGGTGCTGTCGAAAGCCAGTGCCCGAACATCACATCGATGGCGGCAACGATGAGGATGATTCCGACGAGACCAAAAGCAAAAAGGCGGAGGGGTGATCGATAGGTTCGCATCGTCAGGAGCCCAAGCCGAAGTCCGAGGGCACCACGAGGGCCACGTACGGAACACCCAGCGCGGCGATGCGAACTGCAGCCTCGCCGTCGGATCGGTCGACGAGTGCGATGGCCTTCACGACGTCGACACCTTCCTCTCTCAGCGCCTCGATGGCTTCGGCCAGCGCAGACCCTGTGGTCGTCGTGTCCTCCAGGGCTACCACCGAATCGCCACCTGCGACCGGGCCCACGAGCCTACCTCCGACACCGTGGTCCTTCACCTCCTTGCGGATGGAGAACGACCGCAATACTCGACCCGATCCGACCGATGCGATCGCTGTCGCGACCGCAATGGGATCGGCCCCCATCGTCATTCCCCCCACTGCCACGACATCGGTCGGCACCTCGGTGAGCACCGCTCGACCGACAGCAAGGGCACCATCACCGGAGAAGGTCGTTTGCCTGGCGTCGATGTACCAGTCGGATGTCCGTCCCGAGCGCAGCACGAAGGGGCCGTCGGTACGGACGGCGTGGTTCCTCAGGTGCTCGATGAGGACGGATTTCGGGTCATCAGAAAAACCCACACAAACCTCTCAAGTGATGGTGGCCATCGGTCGATACGGTAGTCAGACAGGATGCCTTCCTAACCTCCCGTCTAAGCCCGAACCGAGGCCGCCGCAAGGCGGCCTTCGGTTCGTCCTGGGCACGTTTCAGCGCTCGGGGGCGCACCGGCGGTACCGCCATCACCGGTCAGGCTGCAGAAGCCCACGACCGCCAACCGTTACCCTTGCCGCATGGACATCGTCTTCATAAGGCACGGACAGCCACAGTGGGCTGTCGACGGCCTCTCCCAAACCGACCCCGCCCTCACTGAACTCGGGCACGAGCAGGCGAAGCTCGCCGCCGTCCGTATCGCAAACGATCGGAAGCCCGCGGAGGAACTCATCGTGTCCCCTGCGATTCGTGCCCAACAGACGGCCGCGCCGATCGCCGAGGCAACAGGCCTCGATCCGATGACCATCGATGACCTCGTCGAGGTGAAGATGCCGGACTGGGAGGGCGTGACCGAGGAGAAGGTCATCGAGATCTTCAAGGAGTCGAAGGACCGAAGCCCGGATCAATGGTGGGAAGGCCTTCCCGGCGGTGAATCGTTCCGTACGTTCCACAATCGGGTAACGACGGCCCTCGACGATCTCCTCGCCGAACGTGGGATGACTCGCGACCCCAGGGATCCACAGCTGTGGCAGGTGGATGAAGACCCCGGCCGGATCGTCATCGTCGCCCATGGCGGGACGAATTCAGTATGTCTCACCCACCTCCTCGGCGTCCCTCCCGCACCGTGGGAATGGGAGCGCCTCGTGCTCTTCCACGCCTCGATCGCCAGGGTCAAGTTGATCCCCCTCGCAGGCGCCCACGTCCCGAGCCTGCGCTCCTTCAACGACCAGGACCACATCCCGCTCGAGCTGAGAAGCAGGTAGCACGAGCGGAGCTTGCGCTACCAGTACTTGGTACTCAGTACTTGGTATCGAACGGCTGAGATCGAGGACCGTCTTCGGTTCCAAGCACGGAGTACGAAGTACCAAGTACGCCGAGCGAAGCGAGGCCTATTTTCCGTAGCGGCGTTCTCGTCGTGTGAAGTCTCGAAGCGCTCTGAGGAAGTCGACTCGACGGAAGGCTGGCCAGTAGACGTCGACGAAGGCGTACTCGGCGTAGGCGGCCTGCCACAGGAGGAAACCAGACAGCCGAGCCTCGCCCGATGTGCGAAGCACCATGTCGGGATCCGGCAGATCCGAGGCATACATGCGGGCCGAGAGGGCGTCCCTGTCGATGTGCTGGGCGACCTCATGGGCATCGACCCCCTGATCCGCGAGGTCCGCGACGAGATCCTTGACGGCATCGACGATCTCCTGGCGTCCTCCATACGCAAGCGCGATCGTGACCCGCCTCGGGCCGTCCGAACATCGCTCCTCGAGCCTCTTGGCGGCCTCGACCAGGTCGCCGGGGAGCAGGTCGAGCGATCCGATGAACTTCACCCTGACGTCGCGCCCAGCAGACGTTGTGGGAATCCGTTCGAACAATTCGATCAGGACCTCGTAATACGGGATCAGCTCCTCTGCAGGTCTTGCGAGGTTCTCTGTCGACAACAACCAACAGGTGACTGCGTGGATCTCAAGCTCCGCCGACCACTGGAGGAATTCCTCGAACTTCGCCATGCCGACCCGGTACGAGGCCTGGTAGTCGGGAAGGCCCTCGGCACGGGCATATCGACGGTGACCATCGTGGATCACGCCGATGTGGCGCGGCAGGGCGTTGCGATCGAGGTGCCGCAGGAGGCGGTCCTCATACAGTCGGTACAGCGGCTTGCGCAGCGCTTCCTTGGGTCCCACGGGTCGTCTCCGATCGGTCGCAACTGCGACCACCAGGCCAGCCTAGAACCGAATCATCGGGAATCTCGTGCGTCGTTCGACCCAATTCTCCGACGGACCTCGACCGAGGCATCAGAAACGAATTCTCCGGAATTGCCAATCCGCCCAGTAGCCTGCTCGTGATGGACATCCATCGGTGGACCCTCGGCAAGATGCAGAACCCGGTCCGTGGGCTCCTCCACGGTGCGGCGGCGATCGCCGCCGTCATCGGGACGATATTCCTCGTCTGGCAGGCACCGAACTGGGGAAACCGCGTCGGAGCCATCGTCTTCGGCCTTGCCATGGTCGCCCTCTACACCACCAGCTCCCTGTACCACGGGGTCCCGTGGAGCCTCCACTGGAAGAAGCGCATGCAGCGCCTGGACCACTCGATGATCCTGGTCCTGATTGCAGGGACCTATACACCGGTCGCCATCGTCGCCCTCGATGGCTGGCTGCAATGGCTGGCACTCGGTATCGCCTGGGGAACGGTTGCGGTGGGGGCGGTCCAGCATGCGGTCTTCCCGAGGGACACGCAAGGGTTCTCGATGGCACTTGGCGCGACCATGGGTTGGCTCGGAATCCTCATCGGTTGGAAGTTCGTAACGGAACTCGGGTGGACTGCTTCGATGCTCGGGCTCGCGGGCGGTGCCGTCTACACCATCGGCATGGTGCTCCTGATCACCAACAGGCCACGCCTGTGGCCGCGGGTGTTCTCGTACCACGAGGTGTTCCACATCATGGTTGTCACGGCGACGGGGATTCACTTCGTGATGGTCGCCAGGTACGTCGTTCCGCTCGGCGCCTGAACGTCGAGCCTTCCCGAACCAATGTCTAGGGCTGCGCGCCCTCCGCCGGAGCGGCACCGGGCACGCGGAGAAGGAGCAAGCGCCCCTCCTCGTAACCACCGTTGTGGAAGCCGTAGATCTCGCCCTTGTCGATGTGGAGAACGTCCCCACGACCGAGCCGCATCGACTCGTCACCCACCGTGAACTCGATCTCGCCCGCGAAACAGATGTAGATGCGGTGGTCCTTGCTGTTCTCCCGTGCGGGTCGCTCGATCCCGATGGGGAGCACGACCTCGGCGAATGAGGCCATCGTGAACGCCTCCGGCGTGAGCTCTCGCAGCTCGATGTCGCCAAAGGCGAAAGGGGGTTGATCGGCATATCGCTTGAGTTCCATACGGTGATGCTACGCATCTGGTCCCGTCCATCGGACATCGCGAGAGTCCATCCCCATCGGTGACTAGTTACCTAGTCACCCGGACGAACCATTCTCGTGCCGATCCCCAGGGTTGCCGATATTGATGACATGGGACACACACTCACACACGAACGACCCCGGTCGATCTCCTCCGCACCCACAGCGAGCGCGCCAGACCGGATGTTTCTGCCGAAACTTGGCGTCGTCCTCGGAGCCATGACGTCGACTGCCGTAGCCATCCT
>JAQAZV010000134.1:0-8104 GCA_032127155.1 Acidimicrobiia bacterium | reverse complement strand
GGCCTTGCGTGTTGTGCCATCGAGATGATGGGCACCGGTGCGGCGCACAACGACCTTGCCCGCTTTGGGATGGAGGTCTTCAGGGCGTCCCCTCGCCAGGCAGACCTGATGATCGTTGCCGGACGGGTCTCTCAGAAGATGGCACCTGTCCTCCGGCAGGTCTACGACCAGATGGCGGAGCCGAAGTGGGTCCTCTCGATGGGCGCATGTGCATCGACTGGCGGAATGTTCAACAACTACGCGCTCGTTCAGGGTGTCGATCAGATCGTCCCTGTCGACATGTACGTTCCGGGATGCCCTCCAGGGCCACAGTCCCTCATGCACGGCATCCTCAGCCTGCAGGAGAAGATCATGAGTGGCGAGATCCAGCGTTCGACAGGGGTGCTCTGACATGAGCGACTTCGATGCGACCGTGTTCCAGCCCGAGCACGGTGACGAAGCACCCGCCGATGCCAAGCCGGACTCCTCGACCGAAGCACTCATCGCTTCGTTTCCGGCGGCCACCGTCGAGATCAGGTCGTATGCCTCGAGCTCGGTCACGTACACCGCGGTGTCGCTACCCGTTGGTGACTGGGTTGCCTTCGCAGAGGCCGCAAAGGCGACCGGGTTTGACACGTTCATCGACCTTGCGGCTGTCGACCACTACACGGAGGCACCACGATTCGAGGTTGCCCTCAATCTCATCGACATGTCAGCGAAGCAGCGGTTGATCGTCTCGACCCGGGTCCCGTACGACGACCCAACGGTCCCGAGCCTCACCAACGTGTTTGCAGGCGCGAACTTCTACGAACGCGAAGCGTATGACCTCATCGGCATCGCGTTTCCTGGTCATCCCGATCTCACGCGAATACTCCTCCCTGATGAATGGGATGGCCATCCGTTGCGCAAGGACTACTCGATCGGTGCGATCCCGGTCGAGTTCAAGGCAGGGAGCGTCGATCTGTGACCGACACGACGAACCCAACCGGAAACGACGCAACCACCGACGATGTCGAATCGGTGGATTCCGGCGAGGCCGAGATCGTCACCCCTGCAGAGGAACGTCTGCGCCTCCACGAGGTGTGGGTCTCGGGAACCGAGGAACGTTTCCCGTTCTCGATGTCAACGGACGAGGGTGCCCAGGAGTTGCTTCCACGGGACCAGGAGCCTGCGCTTGCCGTTCAGGAGGGCACGCTCGTCGATGACGACTATCAGTCGACTCCCGTCGTTGACTCGGGTGAACGCCAGATCATCAACATGGGTCCACAGCATCCATCCACCCACGGTGTCCTCCGCCTGCAGATGGAACTCGAGGGCGAGACCGTCCGACGCGTGAAGCCGATCATCGGGTACCTGCACACCGGGATGGAGAAGACCGCTGAGGTCCTGAACTATGCGCAGGGCTCAACGAACGTGACGAGAATGGATTACCTCGCCCCCTTCCACAACGAACTCGCCTATTCGCTTGCGGTTGAACAACTCCTTGGTGTGGACCTACCCCCGCGTGCTGATGCCATCAGGGTCCTCATGACCGAGCTGAACCGTGTGTCGAGCCATCTTCTGTGGGCGGCGACCATGGGGATGGACATCGGCGCACTCTCCATGATGATCTACGGCTGGAGGGAGCGCGAGGTGTGCCTCGACTTCTTCGAGAAGACCACAGGCCTCCGCATGAACCACAACTACATCCGCCCTGGTGGTGTTGCGGCTGACCTTCCCGACGGCTGGGAGGACGACGTCACCAATCTCATTGCCGCAGTCAACGGAGGGGTCGACGAATACGAGGAACTGCTCAACGAGAATCCCATCTTCCTCGACCGGACCCTTGGCGTCGGTGTGATCACTCCGGAGGAGTGCAAGCAATACGGCGTGACCGGTCCGATGGCGAGGGCCTCGGGGATCACGTGGGATCTGCGCAAGGAAATGCCGTACTGCGGTATCGACCAGTACGAATTCGATGTGCCGACCGGGATGCACGGTGATGTCCATGACCGGTATGAGGTGCGCATCGCCGAGATCCGCGAGTCCCTTCGGATCGTCGAACAGGTCGTCGAGACAATGCCGACCGGCGACTATCGGGTACAGGATCCCAAGGTGACCCCGCCTCCTCGCAAGCGAATTGACGAGTCGATGGAAGCCCTCATCCACCACTTCAAACTCTTCACGGAGGGCATTCGGGTCCCAGCAGGTACGGCATACCAGTCGGTCGAGGGTCCGCGGGGCGAGGTCGGCTGCTACCTCGTATCGAAGGGCGGGGCGCGTCCATGGCGGATGCACTGGCGGGCTCCCTCATTCGCTGCCGTTCAAGCCCTCCCTGCCATGATGACGGACAGCCTCGTTGCTGATGTGGTTGCAACGCTCGCCTCCGCCGATCCTGTCCTTGGGGACGTTGACCGATGAGCAATCCGATCGCCCATTGGAGCCCTGTGGGCCAGGAGCGTGCCAAGGAGGTCCTCGGCCAGTACCCCGAAAAGCGGTCGGCTGTGATGCCACTGTTGTACCTCGCATCGATCGAGCACGCGTTCGTCTCTGATGAGGCAATGCGGGAGGTCGCAGAGCTCACCGGGATCACCCCTGCGCAGGTGCAGTCGGTCGCATCCTTCTACTCCATGTTCAAACGCGAGAGCGTCGGTCGGTATCTCGTTTCCGTCTGTACCTCGATTTCATGCCACCTCCTCGGCGGTGACCAGGTCTTCGGTGCGGTCGAGGACGCATCGGGTGTCCAGCACGGTGCCACGGGCGACGATGGCACCTTCACCGTCGAGCATGTCGAGTGCATCGGTGCCTGCGGCGGCGCTCCCGCTGTGCAGGTGAACTACGAGCTCGTCGAAGGCGTGACTCCTGACAAGGCCAAGGCGCTGATCGCGTGGCTGAAGGACACTGCTCCCGAGGTCGTACTCGCCGACGAGATGCAGCATCTCTTCGGAGGGCAGCGCTCCTTCGATTGGGGCCCCACGGAGGCCGAGGGTGCGGTCGGTCCCGTCCCCGCATTCGGACCCTTCGGGTCGGCGAAGGAGGGGCGATGACCGAGCGGATCCTCACCGCGCGCATGGACGCCCACCCGAGCGACAGCAACACCATCGCCCGGTACGAAGACACTGGCGGCTATCAGGCGCTTCGCAAGGCGCTCACCTCGATGGCGCCCCAGGAAGTGATCGATGAGGTCAAATCCTCCAACATGCGCGGACGCGGCGGTGCAGGTTTCCCGACGGGCGTCAAGTGGGGATTCCTTGCGGATGCAAGCCCTCGATACCTCGTCGTGAACTGCGACGAATCGGAGCCAGGCACCTTCAACGACCGTCAGCTCACCGAGCGCGATCCCCACCAGTTGCTCGAAGGCATCATCGTCTCGAGCTACGCGCTCGGCGTCGACCATGCCTTCGTCTACATCAGGGGCGAATATCCGAAGGCTGCCCGCAGGCTCATGGCTGCCGTCAAGGAGGCTGAATCGGCTGGCTACCTCGGTGATGACATCCTTGGCAGCGGGTTCTCGCTCACCGTCACGCTCCATCTCGGAGGTGGCGCCTATATCTGTGGAGAGGAGACGGCGCTGCTCAACAGCCTCGAGGGACGCCGAGGCGAACCTCGCCTCAAGCCGCCGTTCCCTGCCATTGAAGGCCTGTATGCAAAACCAACCATCGTGAACAACGTCGAATCGATCTCCAACATCCCATGGATCACGATGAATGGTGGAGCCGCGTATGCCGCCATCGGACCGGAGCGCTCCGCCGGCACGAAGATGATGAGCATCTCCGGCCATGTGAAGAGGCCGGGGAACCACGAGATCGTCATGGGCATGACCTGGCGTGACTTCATCTACGACCTCGGTGGCGGCATCAGGGACGACAAGGAGCTCAAATGCTGGATCCCTGGAGGCGCCTCGTCCCCATGGTTCGTTCCGAGCGTCCACCTTGATACACCGCTGACGATCGATGACGTCGCAGCGAACGGTTCGATGATCGGTGCCGGAGCGGTCGTGGTCATGGACGAAACGACCAATGTCGTCGCCGCCGCGCATTCGATCGTTCGCTTTTTCGCCCATGAATCCTGTGGCCAATGCACACCGTGCCGCGAGGGTACGTCGTGGCTCCAGGACATCCTCGAGCGGATTCTCTCCGGCAAAGGCAGGCCACAGGACCTGGATCTGATGCTCGATGTGTCCGACAACATCTCTCCCGGTCTCACCTGGCCGCCTGCGATGACGACGATCTGCCCACTTGGTCCGTCAGCAACGGCCCCGGTCGCCTCGATCATGCGGTGGTTCCGTCCGGAGGTCGAGGCAATGATCGGAGAGAAGGCGGCGCATGTCTGATACGCCTCAGACCGTCTCGATCACGATCAACGGGGTCTCCCACGATGTGGCCGCAGGTCAGCGCCTCATCACCGCCGCTGAAAGTGTCGGTGAGTACATCCCGAGGTTCTGCCACCACGACAAGCTCGAACCTGTCGGCAAGTGCCGCATGTGCCTCGTGGAGGTCGAGGGTCCCCGAGGGAAGGCGCTCGTTCCCAGCTGCACCCTTCCCGTTACCGACGGCATGGTCGTCGACTCTGAGTCCGCAGTCGTCAAAAAGGCACAAGAGGGAGTCCTCGAATTCCTGCTCATCAACCATCCGCTCGACTGTCCGATCTGTGACAAGGGCGGGGAGTGCCCGCTCCAGGACCAGACGATGTCGTGGGGTCCGGGCGAGAGCCGATTCATCGAGGAGAAGCGGACGTTCCCCAAGCCCATCAACGTATCGGACATCGTGCTCCTCGACCGCGAGCGTTGCGTCCTGTGCGACAGGTGCGTCAGGGTCGCGGATGACATCGCAGGCGACTCACTCTTGACCTTCATCGACCGCGGGAACCATGTCCAGATCCAGACGTTCCCCGATGATCCGTTCGTTTCATACTTCTCCGGCAATACGGTGCAGCTCTGCCCGGTTGGGGCACTGACGTCCGTCGACTACCGATTCAAGGCCCGTCCATGGGATCTCGAGCACACCCCCTCGGTGTCGCTCGTCGATACCGTGCATTCGACCGCCGATGTCCAGACATCGCGGGGGAAGATCATCCGGGTCTACGGGATCGAGAACGATGCCGTCAACGAGGGTTGGCTCTCGGACAAGGACCGGTTCACCTTCTCGGCGGTCCACAGCGAGGATCGGGTCACGGTCCCCCTCGTCCGGGGTGACGACGGATTCGAGCCCACTTCGTGGTCCGCTGCGCTCGACATGGTCGCGGACAAGCTCGGCTCCTTCCGCGGTGATGAGGTTGGAGCGATCGGCGGCGCAAACAACACGAATGAAGAGGCCTTCGTCCTCGGCAAGTTCATGAGGTCCGTGGTTGGGTCCGCCCACGTCGACGCACAGATCGGTGACGGAGTCGACGCCCACTTTGCAGCGGCCCTGACTCCACGGGCAACCATCAGCGACCTGGATGAGGCCGCCAGCATCCTGGTCTGGGGCCCGGACATCAAAGAGACGCACCCCGTCCTGTACCTGAGGGTCAGGAAGGCTGTACGCAACGGGGCAACACTGGTGGTCGCAAGCCCAGCTGGCACCGGTCTCGACGGAATCGCCTCCCATGTGATCCGATATCGGGCAGGCTCCGGAGCCGACGTCCTCCGAAAGTTCTCTGCGGGAGAGGCCGGACACGCCGACGCCAGGTCCGTGCTCGACTCCGGTCCGGTTGTCGGGCTCGTGGGAAGGTCGAGCCTCGCAGAGGATCCTCGGCTCGCCGAATCGGTTGCAGCATTCGCACGCTCCCTCCCCGACGCGCGTCTCCTCACGCTGCTTGGACGTGCCAACGTCTATGGCGCCCTCGACATGGGACTGGCTCCAACCCTCCTCCCCGGACGTGTCAGCGCAACCGATGAAGCAGGCGTCCGTCGTCTCGAGGATGCGTGGGGTCCCATGCCCGAGCACGCCGGACGTTCAACCCTCGACATGTTCGCTGCGGTGACATCCGGCGACATGAAGGCATTGATCCTCGTCGGTTCCGACCCTGTGCGCGACTGTCCGGATCCGGCCCTCGCCGCGGCAGCCCTGGATGCCTCGGACTTCGTGCTGGCCATCGACACCTTCGTGACGGACTCGTCAGCGAAGGCCGACATCATTCTGCCAGCGGCGGCTTGGGGGGAGGTCGACGGAACGGTCACCAACCTGGAAGGGCGTGTCCAGCGCATGCGTCCCTCCATCCAACCCATCGGCCAATCGCGCCCGCTCAATGTGGTCCTCGACGACATCTCGGTACGGATGGGCGTGGATCTCATGGCGGCGAAGGTCGAAGACATCTCGACCCAGATCGCATCCGTCGCGCCAGCCTACGAGGGCATCACATTCGACCACCTCACGTTCGTTGCTGGAGTGGAAGGGGCAGTCGTTCCCCTTGCCGGCGCGACGCAACCGCTCGGGTTCATCCCGGTGGAGGTGAGCGTTCCCGTCGTGACCGACCGTATGACATTGCACCTCGCCAAGGCGCTGTACGACGACGGGGTGTGGAACCGAAACGCCGCCACGATCGCTGACCTCCCACGACCCGCGACCGCGCGCATCCACCCGAGGGATGCAGCGATCCTCGCAGTTGCAGATGGATCCGAAGTTGTGATCGAAGGCTCCTTCACGCTCGCCGTTGCCATCGACCCCGATGTGGCGGAGGGTTCCATCGTGGTGCCCTTCAACCAGGTGGCGACCAAGGGACTCGCCGCCACAGCCTCGGTGAGGGTCGATGCGAAGAGGGAGGACCGATGAGTCTCTTCATCGAAGCTGCGATCCGCGTCGTCCTGATCTTCGTCTTCCTCATGGTCACGGTGCTGGTCCTCATCTGGGTCGAGCGCAAGTTCGTATCCGACCTCCAGAATCGTGTCGGCCCTGACCGAGC
The DNA here is from genome assembly GCA_032127155.1 of Acidimicrobiia bacterium. Taxonomy (GTDB): domain Bacteria; phylum Actinomycetota; class Acidimicrobiia; order Spongiisociales; family UBA5794; genus SZUA-442. The sequence goes on along the minus strand of JAQAZV010000134.1, from coordinate 1,264 downwards.
CGGACCGTGGGGGATCCTGCAGACACTCGCAGACGGTGTGAAATCGTTCTTCAAGGAATCGATCCGCCCAACCAAGGCCGAGTACGCGATCTACATCGTTGCCCCCGTTGCGGCCCTCGTGCCTGCCCTGCTGATCTTCCTCGTGATCCCCATAGGTGCGCCGATCACGATCGGGGGCACGACGTACGACCTCGCCGGAGCCGACCTCAACATCGCTTTGCTCTATGTTCTTGCCCTGTCGTCGATGGCCGTCTACGCGGTGACGCTTGCCGGCTGGTCCTCTGGGTCCAAGTATCCGCTGCTCGGCTCGGTGCGTGCCTCGGCGCAGATGATCTCGTACGAAGCAGCGATGGGCCTTGCGCTCGTGCCGGTGGTGATGTTTGCAGGGACCACTTCGATCGCCGGCATCGTCGACGCCCAGCAGGGGACCTTCGGAAGCTTCGTCCCCGCGTGGAACATCGTCCTCGTCCCATCGTTCGTGATCTTCCTCATCGCGGGCTTCGCCGAGACCAACCGCGCGCCCTTCGACCTCGTCGAGGCGGAATCGGAGATCGTCGGTGGCTATCACACCGAGTACTCCGGAATCGCGTTCGCGTTCTTCTTCCTGTCGGAGTACATCAACGTGTTCAACATCTCGGCCCTCACCGCCGTCCTGTTCCTCGGCGGATGGGCAGGGCCGACGTTCGGTCCTCCCTTCGTCGAAGCCGTGCTACCGATCGTGTGGTTCCTCATCAAGACCTGGGCGATCGTCCTGCTGTTCGTGTGGGTGCGAGCGACGCTGCCCCGTATGAGGTATGACCAGCTGATGAGTTTCGGATGGAAACGACTGATCCCCGTGTCGCTCGCCTGGATCATCCTGGTCGCCCTGTCACTCGGTGTACGCGAGTTCGGGATGCCCTGGTCATGAGGAGGATGTCATGAGCTGGATTGGAGACCTCCTCGGCCCCTTCAAGGGATTTGCCGTGACGATGCGCCAGGTCGGCAAGCCTCGCGTGACGCGGAAGTACCCGCAGGAAAAGCGTGTGAAGCCGGAACGGTTCCACGGTCGCCATGTGCTCAATCGGTACGAGGACGGCATGGAGAAGTGCATCGGATGCGAGCTCTGTGCCGGTGTCTGCCCTGCGAACTGCATCTATGTCCGAGGTGCCGACAACCCTCCGGATGCCCCGGTCAGCCCAGGTGAGCGATTCGGCTTCGTATACGAGATCAACATGTTGCGGTGCATCTTCTGCGCTATGTGTGTCGAGGCATGCCCGACCCAGGC
>JAQAZV010000133.1:0-3897 GCA_032127155.1 Acidimicrobiia bacterium | reverse complement strand
ACCCCGAGGTAGAGATCTGCCTGATCGCCATCGAGGTTGTCGATCCGCACATAGAGGTTCTCGGCGTCGAACGCCCAGTGCAGGGGGTGGTTCCCGTCGTACAAGCCACCAACGGCCCAGGCTCCCTCGTCAAAGCTGCCGATGGGGATCGTCACGAGATCGGTCGGCGTACGATCCGGTTCCTGCGCCGGGCTCGGAATGATCGGCACCCTGATGAAGGAAGGGCGATTCATCCCGAGGGTGTCGTAGACCTGACCCAACAGCTCGCGATAGGCGGTATCGAAGTAGCCGTCGTCACCGGACTCCTGGTCGCTGCCGTACCACCAGAACCAGTCGCTCCCCTCGGCGAAGAGCATCGTCCGGTACGCCGCGTTCCAGGTCGCTTCATCGACGTCGTCCCTGGCTTTCCGGAGGTCATCCCTGACCTCATACAGGTAGTCCCATGCCTTTGCCTCCTGCTGCTCTCCGATCCACGTTGCGAAGTTCGGCTGGAACCACGACGCAGGGAAGACATCAGGAAGAGGCTCGAAGGCGTCCGGGAAGGCTTCGATGAGCTGCGAAGGTGTCACCGTCGTCACCCAGTCGGCCTCGACGAGGTTGGTGTACAACGCGTCGAGGAAATCGATGCCATCGTTGTCGTAGTTCTCCCAGGCGTTCTCACCGTCGACCACCACGGTGACGACCCTGAGGCCGTCGTAGTCGAGTTCGTCCATCCGGTCCCGGATGCTGGCAAGGCGACCCATGAAGTCGTCGGCAGCAGCTCCGGCAGAGCTCCCCGAATACTCGAACCCGATCCGATCAGCCAGCTCGACATCCCTGAAGAACATGGGAAGCTCGGGGACCCTGGCGTGCTGAGCCGCGTACGGGTGGTACAGGACGTCGGCCTCCTCCACCGTGCCGTTGCTGTCCCTCGTGAACGATCCGGTACCAAGTGTCTCACCAAGAACATGCTCGCCCGTGGCAACCCAAGTGACCCCTTGACTTGCCCATATGGGAGTGACCAATTGGCTGACGGAACCCTCGCCTGGCCACATGCCCGATGGGCGCCTTCCAAGGATCCGCTCCGCTTCGTCGAGCCCCATGGCGACCTGGTCCACCGCGTCTGTGACCTCGCGGAACCTGTTGGCTGGCATGATCGCAGAGGGATCACCGGCGAGGGCCTGGTCGGTGTCGCCGATGAGCGGGAGGATGGGATGTGCCAGGGGCGTTGTCGTCACCTCGATGAGCCCCTCGTCCCAGAGGCGTTTGTGTATGGCAATCACGTCACCGACGATCTCGAGGTGTTTGGCCAGCACTACGGCCTTGTCCTCCTCATCGAACCCATTGCCTTTCGCCACAAGGGAGTCCAGCGGCGCCTCAGCGAGGAAACGGGGGTCTGTCCACCCGAGGTTCCACAGGACCTGGAGATCCCTCCAGTCGGCTTCCTGGAACTCCGTTCCTGCGTCGCGAAGGTCGCGGAGCTCGCGATACCGTGGGAAGCGATCGATGATCTTCGGATTGATGTCGAAGAAGCGTTCCATGATGAACATCTTGTCGGCATCCGTCAGCTCGCCCGCCGGTATCTCCGTCTTGACCCAGTAGGCATCCCGTGCACCGTTGACGATGTCCTCGAGCTGGAGCAGGAGGACCGGCGTCAGGTTGAAGGTGATATTCAGGTCCCCGCCATAGTCCTCGACCATCGCCGCCATGTCGTAGTAGTCCTTCGTCGCATGGACGCGAACCCACGGCCGTGTCACGATGCCGTTCTCGTCCTTGGGATACAGCGGCTGGTGCTGATGCCAGATCAGGTTGAGGTACAGCCGGTCCGGATCGAGCGCTTCAACCGCGACGGTTGTGGTCGTCGTTGATGCCACCGCGGTGGTCGTGGTCTCCTCGCTCTCCCCCGGTGTACACGCCGCAGCGATGAGGGCGAGGGCGATCAGAGGCAGGGCGATGCGGCGCATGTCCGAATCGTACGGTTGGACCGGATTTGATGCTTGCAGCGCCCCGCCTCACGGTCATGAAGACCGCCGGAAGTCAGACCAACGAGGCCGCTATCGGGTTCTGCTGTCGAGAAGCATGGAGATGTCCTGGACCAGCACCGATTCGTCAGCGCCAATCTCCCTCACCCCGTCGTCCATCATCACGTAACAGAACGGACAACCGGTTGCGACGATGCCCGCCCCGGTGCCGACCGCTTCCTCGGTACGGTCGATGTTGACCTTCTTGCCGGTGTGCTCTTCGAACCAGAACTTCCCACCACCCGCTCCGCAACAGAACGAGTTGGTGCCGTTGCGCTTCATCTCGACCCGAATGCCGGAGGCCTCGACGATGGTCCGCGGGGCAAGGAACGTGTCATTGTGACGTCCGAGGTAGCACGGATCGTGGAAGACGATCGTCTCGCCGGTCGACTCGGGAACGAGTCTGCCATCCTCGACGAGCTCACTGAGGAGCTCGGAGTGGTGCATCACGGTGTACTCGCCACCGAACTGTGGATACTCGTTCGACAGCGTGTTGAAGCAATGAGGACACTGGGTGACGATCTTCTCAACGCCGAGATCATTGAGGGTTTCGATGTTCTGGAGGGCGAGCCCCTGGAACACATACTCGTTCCCGGTACGTCGCGCCGGGTCCCCCGTACACAGCTCCTTGGCGCCGAGGATGCCGAAATCGACGCCTGCCTTGTGCAACAGTCGTGCCGTGGCAATCGTGACGTTCCGGTTGCGGTCGTCGAATGAACCAGCACATCCCACCCACATGAGGTACTCGGCGGTCACGCCCGGTTCTCCGAGACGCTTGACCTCGAAATCCAGGGCATCGGTCCAGTCGCCCCTCGTGCTCTGGTCCATCCCGTAGACGTTCGACGAGTTCTCCATCGAGACGTACGCCTTGCCGAGGTCTGACGGGAACTCAGCTTCCATCAAGGACTTGTACCGCCGCATGTCGAGGATCTTGTCGACGATCTCGATGCCGGCAGGGCATGCCTCATCGCAGGCCCTGCACGTTGTGCACGCCCAGATCTCCTCGGCCGTGATGAGCTCGAAGACATTGTCAGACGACACGGTGATGCTCCCGTCGACCCCGACAGGTGGCGAGACCTGGGGATCTGCCGACATCGCCGCGACCGTTCCGAGCTTGAGGACGATCTCCCGCGGATCAAGCGGCTTCCCCGTCGTATTGGCGGGACACACCGACGTGCACCGGCCACAGATCGTGCAGGCGTCGGTGTCGAGCAACTGCTTCCAGGTGAATTCGGCGACTGTGGCGGCACCGACGGATTCAATGTCGGTGGCCTCCATGAGGTTGGGCATCTCCTTCATGGCGCCCTTCGGGCGAGTCGTGGGAGAAAGGGCGAGGTTCACCGGTGTCGTGAACATGTGTCGCAGCTTCGTCACCGGAAGCACCACGAGGAATGCGAAGAATGCAAGGGCATGGACCACCCACATGGACTGGTGGATCCCTGCAGCATCAGATGAAGGGATGAGGGCCGACACGGCGTAGCCCACGAAGGCCCACTGCTCGAAGTCCGGTCGACCAACCACGGCGATTCGGCTTGCCTCAGTGAGGAAACCGGTGATCCCGATCGTTGCGAGCAGGATCAGGATCCATGCGTCCTCTGGTCGAGACTTGGATCGAATACGCCATGGCTTCACGACATAGCGCCGAAGGGCGGCCCACGCCAGACCCGCGAGGAACGCCAGCCCCGCGATGTCGAGGATGAGCGAGTAGCCCTCGTAGATCGTTCCATTGAGGAACTTCAGCGATGTCGGGAGCAGGTGGTCGATCTCGAGGGTGACCGTCCCGAGGAACAGGAGGACGAAGCCCCAGTAGATGAGCGAATGCATGACGCCAGAAGCGGGATCCTCGGCGACCGTCCGCATGGAGACACCTTCGAGGAACCTTCTGGACCGCCGCTTC
>JAQAZV010000132.1:0-42015 GCA_032127155.1 Acidimicrobiia bacterium | reverse complement strand
TCACCGAACACCAGCCGCTCGTCCGGGTCATGGGAGGCGACTCCTGGTACCTGGCATCGGTAGATGGTGCCGTGCTTGCGTCTGCTCCGACCCCAGGTGCCGAAGATGCGGCCGTGGCAATCGACCTCGGGTCCGTCGATGTTGGCCAGACGACCGCAGATCCTTTCGTGCTTGGTGCCCTCATATTCATCGACGCACTGCCGGAGGACCTCCGCGTCGGTACCGTGCTTTCGGTCGACGACGACGGTGTCGTCGCCGTCGTTAAGGGACATCGTGTGGTCCTGGGTCGTCCGATCGACATGGCGGAAAAAGCACTCGTGATGGAGGGCCTCATCGCATCCGGTCTGGAAACCGATGCAGAGGTCAATCTGATCGCACCGACCAGGCCCGCAGTTGCGAACCCTCAACCTCTCGATGAGGGTGAGGAATAAGACCTCCGCTGGCGTCAAGCGGAGGGTAAGGTTCACGTGTCCTCTTGGGAGGGGTGACTGAATGACGATGGAGACAGGAAAGTCGCCGCACACCTACCTCGCCGTGATCAAAGTGATCGGTGTGGGTGGTGGCGGCGTGAATGCCGTCAACCGGATGATCGACATGGGCGTTGGCGGCGTCGAATTCATCGCGATCAATACCGATGCCCAGGCGCTTCTGATGTCGGATGCCGATGTCAAGCTCGACATCGGTCGAGATTCGACCCGCGGACTCGGAGCAGGAGCCAATCCCGAGGTCGGTCGCGAGGCCGCTGAGGAACACCGCGACGAGATCGAGGATGCCCTGGGTGGGGCAGACATGGTCTTCATCACCGCCGGTGAGGGAGGTGGCACCGGAACGGGGGCTGCCCCCGTCGTCGCCGAGGTGGCACGGGCTCTCGGAGCTCTGACCGTCGGCGTCGTGACCCGCCCCTTCGGATTCGAGGGACGTCGCCGATCGGTGCAGGCAGAACAGGGCATCCAGGCCCTCAAGGCTGCCGTCGACACCCTGATCATCATTCCCAACGAACGGCTGCTCGAAATCACCGACCAGAACACACCGGTGACTGACGCCTTCCGGATGGCTGATGAGGTCCTCACCTCAGGTGTGAAGGGGATCACCGAACTGATCACCACACCGGGACTCATCAATGTCGACTTTGCGGATGTCAAGACCGTGATGTCGGATGCAGGTTCCGCCGTCATGGGTATCGGAACGTCGACCGGGGACAGTCGTGCCCAGCAGGCGGCCGAGAAGGCGATTTCGAGTCCACTTCTCGAGACATCCATGGAGGGTGCACGCGGTGTCCTGCTTTCGATCGCAGGCCCTCGGGACATGACTTTGCACGAGGTGAACACCGCAGCGTCCCTGATCGCAGAGCATTCCGATGCTGATGCCAACATCATCTTCGGTTCCGTCATCGATGAGACGCTCGGTGACGAGATGCGGGTCACAGTGATTGCGGCAGGATTCGACCGCGATCGCCGGGGAAGCTTCACAGCGCAGCCGGGAACAGCGTCGCCGCGTGGGAGGGCCTCGTTCCTCGACGACGCCAGCGACATTCGGGACGGAGAGCGCGGAGAAGGTACCGACGAGATGGACATCCCCGGTTTCGTCCAAGGATGATCCGTTCGGAGGCGATCCCTGAGGTTGCCTTCGGACTCGAGGCCGAGGGTGACGCACGCTCCGACATGATCGCCAGGGCCAGGATCTCACAGGCCCTCGGTATCCCGACCGAGTGGGCGACGGTCTCCCAGGTGCACGGATCCAGGGTCATCACTGCCGCCCATCCAGGGAACCACGGCGATGCCGATGGTCTCATCACGGACAGACCCGATCTTCCCATCGTGGTCGCGACGGCAGATTGCCTTCCGATCGCGATCGTCGGGCGGCGCACGACGGCGATGGTGCATGCAGGTTGGAGGGGTGTGGCGAAAGGTGTCGTCACAGAAGCTTTGATGGCGATGCGGGCGATGGGGGACGTCCCCTTTGCCGCGGTGATCGGGCCGCACATCGGATCGTGCTGCTACGAGGTCGGTGACGAAGTGATCGCCGCAGTTGGCGGATATGGGGCGACCACGCGTTGGGGAACGACCAGCATCGACCTCGCGTCTGCTGTCGAGGATCAACTTGACGATCTCGTCGTTGAACGCATTGATGTCTGCACGATGGACGATGGCCGGTTTGCGTCCTTTCGGAGGGACGGCACGAAGGCCAGACAGGTGGCGGTCGCATGGCGCACGTAGGTTTCGCCGAGGTTCAGCGCCGTATCGAAGCGGCATGCGAGCGGGCCGGAGTCCGCAGGGGCGATGTCCAACTCGTTGTCGTGTCCAAGCAGCGGGCCGACGCTGCCGTGCGTGCCGTCTACGACGAGGGACACCGCGTGTTCGGGGAGAATCGGGAGCAAGGACTCCGTGGGCGGATTGCCTCCGACCTTCCGGAGGACATCTCGTGGCACTTCATTGGCCCATTGCAGACGAGGAAGGTGCCGTTCGTGGGAGCGAACGTCGATCTGCTCCAGTCGCTCGACCGTGTGAGCCTGGGTGAGAAGTGGGCAGTGCGTTCCACCGTGCCGGTGCTCATCGAATTCAATCTCGCTTCGGAACCCCAGAAGACGGGATTCGCTCCAGAAGCAGCCGAGGAAGTCATCGACACCCTCCTCGGCATCGGGTTGGATGTCAGGGGTGTGATGGCCATCCCACCACTCGATGCGAACCCAGAAGCATCCCGTCCGTGGTTCGCTGACCTCAGAAGGATCTTCGACCGATACCGGGAGCACCATGGTGGCATCGAGGTGTGCTCAATGGGAATGACGAACGACTTCGAGATCGCCATCGAGGAGGGTGCCACCATGGTTCGCGTCGGAAGGGCTATCTTTGGCTGAACGAACCCTTGCGGACACGATCGACCGACAGGAACGATGGCATGGCCTCACTCTGGAACAAGACGCTCTTCTACCTCGGATTGGTGGATGAGGAGGAACAGGGCACCGAACAGATGGGAGCCCCTCCTGCCGATGTCCGTCCCGTCGGTGAGTTCTCCCCGAGCCCCCAGGGATCGGCAACCTCGTCGGTTCGGCCTCCCGGTTCCGGCGTCTCAGGTCGCAGGGTCGAGCCACCCTCAACCACCCGCAGAACGATGTCGGAGGTTCCCAGTCACGCCGAGGCGGGTGTCTATGTGCACCCAACGGCAGCCTATGGGGCGCCAGAGGCCCCGTATCGCCGCTCGGAACCTGAGTCGCAGATCATTGCCGCGAGGAACTTCTCGGACGCCCAGACCCTTGCAGATGCGATTCGTACCGGTCGCTCCGTCGTGCTCGATCTCAGGGGAACCGAACCCGAAATGGTCCGCAGGATCGTCGACTTTGCCTCCGGTCTCACCTACGCCCTCGACGGACGCATGTCCAAGACGACCCAGGGTGTGATCCTCGTAACGCCGAGTGGCGTTTCCCTCGGGATGGGGGAGCAGGAGCGGCTCACGTCGCTCGGCCTCTACGGATCAACAAGCTGACGTGGGGATCCTCCGTTCCGTCGTCCAGCTGATTTCGCTCGGACTTCTTGCGTGGATCGTGCTCTCGTACATCGTGGTGTTCGGCAGGATCCCCTACGACCATCCGATTCGGCGGATCTACGAAATGCTGTCGCGTGTGATCGAGCCGATGCTTCGGCCCATCAGGGCGGTGGTACCTCCGGTGCGCATGGGTGGGGCAGCGCTCGATCTCTCTCCGATCATCCTGATCCTCGGGCTCCAGATCCTGCTGCGAATCCTGGGCGGCTGATCGGGGCGCTTCGACCCTTCAGGTCTGGGTTTCGACCGTGAAGGCGAACCGGTGGCCAAGGAGGTCGGAATCCTCGCCATCGATCGTGTCCGAGGGCACCAACGCAGACGCAAGAACCTCGGAGGAGATCAGCGTGTCATGGGTTGAGAACGCTTCCGTGACAAGGGGATCATTGCTCGTCCACCGAACAACGATGCGATCCGTCACGGCGAACCCTGCGTCCCGCCGGGCTCCCTGGATACGGTTGACGATCTCGCGTGCCATGCCCTCGACCTCGAGGTCCGGATCGAGGGAGGTATCCAAGGCAACAGAAACGGATCCCTCCGTGGCCACAGCGGTTCCTTCCCTGGCGATGCGGGACACGATGACGTCCTCCCCCGTAAGGGCGTAGCCGCCGATCGTCACATCGGAGCCGTCGAGGAGCGAGATGATCGTGTCGTGGTCGAGCGATTCGATGGCAGAAGCTACGGCCTTCATCTCCTTGCCATACCGAGGACCGAGTTGCTTGTAGTTCGGTCTTGCCTCGAGATCGACCAAACCGCCTTCGTTCGCGTGGACGAGGACGTCATGCACGTTCAGCTCCTCCGAGATGAGGTCGGCGTGACTCTCGATCGCCGCCATGTGCGCAGGATCCCGCGTCACCACGGTCACGCTGCGGAGGGGCTGACGGGTTCTCACGTCTTCGCGCTTGCGGAGCGCCCTGCCGAGGTTCACGACCGTCCTCACGGTATCCATCGCAGCTTCGAGGTCACGATCGATTGCAGCCGTATCGGCTTCGGGATAGTCGGTGTGGTGGACGCTCTCGGGAGCATCAGGGTCAATGACCCTGACAAGCCCCTGGTAGATCTCCTCGGTCACGAACGGGAGCACGGGCGCGGCCGCTGTGGTGAAGGTCACGAGGACCTCGTAGAGCGTTGCGAACGCTGCCAACTTGTCCTGGTCATCCCCGGCTCCGCGGTGGGACCAGAAGCGTCTCCTGGAGCGTCTGATGTACCAGTTCGTCAGGTGGCCGACGAATCCGATGATCGGAGGAATGACGGCGAACAGGCGATACGCCTCCATCTCACGATTCACATCGGCGATGAGGCTCTGGAGCACCGAGACGATCCACCGGTCGATCTCGGGTCGGTCAGCCAGCGGCGGAGCAGATGCGAGGTCACGTGCGCTGATGCCATCTGCCTCGGCGTATGTCGTGAAGAACGAGTACGAGTTCCACAGGGGAAGGAGCACGGTTCTGACGACCTCGCGGACCCCTGCCTCGGAGAATCTCAGCGGCTCGCCGCGAACCACAGGGGAGTTGATGAGGTATGCCCTGAGTGCGTCTGCGCCGAACGCGTCGATGACGTGTGACGGGTCCGGATAGTTCTTCAGGGACTTCGACATCTTCCTGCCGTCCTCGGCGAGGATCATCCCCGTGACAACACAGTTCTGGAATGGGGCCTCGTCCCGGATGGCCGTTGCGAGCACCAGGAGCGTGTAGAACCAGCCCCTGGTCTGGTCGAGCCCTTCTGCGATGAAGTCAGCTGGATAGCGGTGTTCGAACCGCTCGTTGTTCTCGAAGGGGTAGTGGATCTGGGCAAAGGGCATGGATCCGCTCTCGAACCAACAATCGAGGACCTCGGGTACCCGGTGCATCGTGCCGCCACATCCCTCAGGGCATGGCCACGACACCTCGTCCACGAACTGCTTGTGGAGGTCGTCGAGCCTGACCCCTGAGAATGCCTCGAGCTCATCGATGCTCGACACCGCCACCATGTGGTCACACGTGTCGCATTCCCATACGGGGATGGCTGACCCCCAGTAGCGGTTCCTGCTGATGGCCCAATCACGAGCACCCTCGAGCCAGTTCCCGAAGCGGTTGGCGCCAATCGCCTCGGGAACCCATCGAATACCGTCGTTGATCTCGACCATCCGGTCACGGAATCGTTCCACGGCGACGAACCAGGTCGGGATCGCCTTGTAGATGAGCGGCGTCCCGGTGCGCCAACAGAAGGGGTACGAGTGGTTGATGGTCGCCCTCGCGAAGAGTGCGCCTGATGCCTTCAGAAGGTCGATGAGGATCGCGTCTGCGTCCTTGACCATGACCCCGGCGACGTCAGGTACCTCGTCGGTGAACTTTGCCTCTGCATCGACGGGATCGACGATGACGTCGAGCCCGGCCTGCTGGAGGGCAAGGAAGTCCGCCTCGCCGAATGCAGGTGCCATGTGCACGAGTCCTGTGCCTTCGTCGATCGTCACATCGTTCGATGGCACGACCACGAACGCTCCTTCGGCCGACTTGTCTGCGAAGTAGGGGAAGGGAGGTTGATACCTGGCTCCGACGAGGTCCCGTCCCCGTGCCTGTGCGATCATCCGAGCATCGGGGCCGAAGACGTCGCCCACGAGGGCCTCGGCCACCCAGTACAGACGTCCGTCGTGCTCGACGCGGCCGTACATGACGTCCGGAGCGACGGCCATGGCGAGGTTGGAGGGCACGGTCCACGGTGTCGTCGTCCAGAAGAGAAGGCGATCACCCTCGAGGATCGGGCCGTGATCCGAGACGACGTCGACGGCCACGGTGATCGCCGGATCGTCGACGTCGCGATAGTCCAGGTTTGCTTCGAAGTTCGACAGCGGCGTGGTGGCGCCATAGGAGTAGGGGAGTACCTTGAAGTCGCGGTAGACCAGGCCGCGCTCCCATAGCTGACCGAAGACCCACCAGACACTCTCCATGAAGTCGACATCCATGGTCTTGTAGTCGTCGTCGAAGTCGACCCATCGGCCAATACGCCTGGTGACGTCGTACCAGTCCTCGGTCGTCGTGTTGACCATGGCCCGACAGGCCTCGTTGAACACGTCAACGCCGAGCTCCTGGATCTCCCTCGGTCCGGAGACGCCGAGTTGCTTCTCGACCTCCATCTCGACCGGAAGTCCGTGGGTGTCCCATCCGAAACGTCGCTCGACGCGGTGACCTCGCATCGTCCAGTACCGCGGGACGATGTCCTTCACCACCCCTTGGAGGATGTGCCCGTAGTGTGGCGAACCCGTAGCGAATGGCGGTCCGTCGTAGAAGGTGTACTCCGTATCAGCGTCGCGCATGTCGACGGACGTCGCGAAGGCGTCGATCGAGTCCCAGAACGTGAGGATGCGCGCGTCGAGCGCAGGGAAGTCGACGCTTGCGCCGACCCTTGGAAAGGTGGTCTCGGTTGTCACGGTCCAGTCCTCGTCTTGGTCACCTGTCGGTGCCGGGACGGGGGACCCGCGGTACCACCCGGCTTGCCAGCTCGTTGGCTGACCGCTCCATTGACCCGTGTCGTGGGCTGAACGGCGGGTTCTCGCCCCTGAGGGTTCTTCCCGCAGCTCGGAGGTGATGTCCCTTCCACTCGGATGTCGGCCTCTCACCGTCGCCGACTCGCTGTCCACCCGTGAAGGGGGAGGGCACGTCCTCGTCATCGCGCACTGAGAGACTAGTGGCCGACGGACCGTGCTCGGCGGTTATGGTCGGACGATGCCACCGCCGATTCGCCGATCCGAGCACGGCGTATTCATGGATGTCCTCGTCGTCCCGAACGCCAGTCGCTCGGAGCTGGTCGGGCTCCATGGATCCCGTGTGAAGATCCGCGTCGCCAGCCCTCCCGAGAAGCTGAAGGCCAATGCTGCCGTCGTCGCGCTGATGCGGTCCGTGTTCGGTGTCAGGAAGGTCGAGATCGCATCGGGTCGGACCACTCGATTCAAGACGGTCGAGCTGATCGGTGCCGATGTCGAGACGGTTCACAGGATGGTCGCCGAACGGTGAAAGGGTCCGAAACCGTGCTAGATTCGCCGTCCAGCCAGGAGGTCGGATGGCACGGGAGCTTGCACCATCAACACTCGAACGCCTCGGGAAGAAGCTCGAGGAGGAACGGTCACGTCTCGAGACGATCATTTCCCAGCACGAGCGTGAGCGCGAGCAGAGCCGGCTGGCTGAGGCTTCTGCAGACCGGAGTGCGGATCCCGACAATGTCGATGGTGGCGCGATCGAGGTCGAGATGGAGATGGACATCGCCATGGTCGACAATGCCCGCGGTCTCCTCGAGCGCGTCAAGCGCGCCCAGGATCGCATGGAGAAGGGTCAGTACGGGATATGCGAAGTGACCGGCGAACCGATTCCACTGGCTCGGCTGGAGGCTCTGCCATACGCGACGACGACGGTGGAAGCAGCAAGCCGCATCTGAACAACCGGGTCGTTGCCATCATCGTGGCGGCGATCGTCGTTGCCCTCGACCAGCTGGTCAAATGGTGGGCTGTCAACGCCCTCGCCGACGGTCCCATCGTGGTGATCGATGACTTCTTCCAGTTTCGACTGACGTTCAACACCGGTGCCTCCTTCTCGATCCTCACCAACGCGGGTCCCCTGCTCGCGATTGTCGCCTTCGGTGTGATCGGACTCATCGTCTACGTTCTCGGTGACGCCACGAGAAGGCTCGAAGCCGTCGCCCTCGGGATGATCCTGGGTGGGGCCGTCGGGAACCTCCTCGATCGGTTGTTCAGGGGTCCAGGGCTCCTCGACGGCGGAGTCGTGGACTTCATCGACTTCTCGTTCTTCGCCACCTTCAACGTTGCCGACGCTGCCATCAACATCGGTGTCGTCCTCCTGTTGATCGCTGTCTTCGTCCGTCGATCATGACGACGCGAACCCTCGCGGTGTCTGCCGACCTCTCCGGTGAGCGTGTCGACAAGGTTCTCTCCACCATGCTCGGAATCTCCAGGGCGCTGTCGCGCGAGATCCTCGACGCAGGAGGAGTGGTGTCCGGGGAGAGAAGCCTTCGAGCCTCGGATCGTCTTGCCGGGGGATCGCTCGTCGTCGTCACGATCCCGCAGGTCGAATCGACCCTCATCGCCGACCCCGATGTGGCCTTCGCTGTCGTCCACGAGGACTCCGATCTCCTGATCGTGGACAAACCGGTCGACGTGGTCGTCCACCCGACATCTGATCGGTCGAAGGGGACCCTGGTCCACGGACTACTCGCCCGATATCCGGACATCCGTGGCGTCGGCCAGGAGGGTCGGTGGGGGATCGTCCATCGGCTCGACAGGGACACCTCGGGACTCCTCGTGGTTGCTCGCACCGACGATTCGTACCGCGCGCTCGTCGACATGATGAAGCGTCGCGAGGTGACGCGGCGATACCTCGCCATGGTGATCGGGTCGTTCGACAACACAACGGGAACGGTCGAAGCGCCGATCGGCCGCGATCCGAACCACCCGACGCGCATGCGCCTCGACCGTTCGGGGAAGCCTGCGAGAACGCACTATCGCCGGCTGTCAGCGTGGTCCCGTCCTGATCGGACACTGCTGTCGGTGACGTTGGACACCGGGCGGACACATCAGATCCGTGTGCACATGCAAGCCATCGAGCGGCCGATCGTCGGCGATCTCGCCTACGGTCGTTCGCCGACCGTCGACAGTCCGGGTCGCCCGTGGCTCCATGCCAGGGAGCTCTCGTTCGTCCATCCCACGACCGGCAACCTCGTGGATGTGCGATCGAATCTCCCGCAGGATCTCAGCGATAGTCTGGTGTCGCTCGGGGCACCGACGGTCGGTGACGCCCACGACGTCGACGGAGCACCATTATGACGGTCCACTATGAACGGCTCTCGAACCTCGATGCCTCCTTCCTGGCGCTCGAGTCCCGATCGACCCACATGCACGTAGGGGCGGTCGCGGTCTTCGGGCCGGGGCCCCACACCAGCGATCGAAGCGTCGACATCGACGTCATCAAGGCAATCATCGAGAGCCGGCTGGAGTCGATTCCGAGGTATCGGCAGCGGATCGCGACGGTTCCGATCGAAGGTCATCCCGTGTGGGTCGATGACGAGCACTTCAACCTCGACTACCACGTGCGTCACATATCTCTTCCCCATCCCGGTACAACAGCCCAGCTGAAGGCACTCGTCGGGCGGTTGATGTCCCAGCAGCTCGATCGAACGAGGCCGCTCTGGGAGCTGTTCGTCGTGGAAGGCCTCGAGGACGGCGGTTTTGCCATCGTCACGAAGATCCACCACTGCATGATCGACGGCATCTCCGGGATCGATCTCATGGCCGTGATCCTGGATTTCACACCGGACGTCGCCATCGACCCCGCTGTCGAGTGGACACCCCGCCCTGCACCCAACGGGACAGAACTCGCGGTCAAAGAGGTCTCGAGGACGATTTCCTCTGTGATCGCTGGCCTCGGCGATCTCTCCGATGTTGCCCACGACTTCACCGAGATCGCAGAGAACGTGACGAGGAGGATCAAGGCAGTCGGTGCCTCGTTGTCCTCGGGATGGTTGACCCAGACCGGCAAGACACCGCTGAACGGACCGATTGGTCCGTCCCGGCTCTTCGACTGGATCGAGTTGCCGCTCGATGGGGTCAAGGCGATCAAGAACACGCATCAGGCCACAGTCAACGACGCCATGCTCGCCATCGTCGCCGGTGCGGTACGTCGCTACCTCCTCAGCGAGGGTGAGCTGACCCCTGATGACCTTGCGTCGACCGAATTCAGGATCATGGCACCCGTGTCGGTGCGCTCGGAAGGGGAGCGAGGAACACTCGGCAACAAGGTTGCCATGTGGCTGATGTCGCTGCCCATTGGTGAACCGGATCCGGCGGCACGGATCGCTGCTGTGAAGGAAGCGACCAAGAACCTGAAGGAGACAGATCAGGCGCTTGGAGCGTCGACGCTCGTCCAGGTTTCGACGGGCGCCCCTGCGACCCTCGTCGCGCTGGCTACGCGCATGGCTGGTCGTGCCCGCCCGTTCAACATGACGGTGACCAATGTGCCTGGTCCCCAATTCCCCCTCTACCTTGCTGGCAGCACCATGCTCGCGACATACCCCCTGGTGCCGTTGTGGCAGAGCCACGGTGCGGGTATCGCGATGTTCTCGGTGAATGGGAGTGTCGACGTCGGAATCAACATGGACCGCAGGGTCATCGAGTACCCGGGGCGCCTCGCTCCATCGCTCATGGAGGCGTATGAGGAACTCCTCGCGGCGCCAGCCGCCGGCACAGCCGAATCTTCCCCAGCGAAGGCGAAGAAGAAGATGCCACCGATGGGCACGCGGTAGACCTCAGCCGAAGAAGGTCCTGGCGGTTGCATAGAGATCGTCAGGAACGCCCCGAATCCCGCTTGTCGCAACCTCGAGCGGCACCGGAACGATTTCCGTCCCCTGCACACCGGCCATCACGTTCGTGAGGCCGTCGATCGCCATGTCGGCTGCCGCAACTCCGAGGCGCGTCGCCAGGACGCGATCGGAGGCGCAGGGAGTACCGCCTCGTTGAATGTGTCCGAGCACGGAAACGCGTGTTTCGAACGTGGTCAGCTGCTCGATGGCGTCTGCGACCTGGTACCCGACGCCACCAAGACGTTCGAAACCGAACGCGTCCCTCTTCAGGTCGAGCGGCTGGTAGCCGGCTGGAGCCTCCAGGCCCTCGGCAACGACCACGATCGAATACCGATGGCCACCGCGGTGCCGGCGCCGGAGAACATCGGCAACCTCTTCGATGTCGTAGGAGACCTCCGGAATCAGGATGTAGTCGGCTCCACCTGCGATACCTGCGTAGGTGGCGATCCAGCCCTTGGTCCGTCCCATCACCTCTACGACAATGACGCGGTTGTGGGCCTCTGCCGTCGTGGCGAGCCGGTCAATCGCGTCGGTCGCGATCTGTACAGCCGTTGCGAATCCGAAGGTGGTATCGGTGCCGGCGATGTCGTTGTCGATCGTCTTCGGAACTCCTATGACGTTCAGCCCCTCGTTGGCGAGCGCCATGGCTGATCGGAGCGTTCCGTCACCACCGACCACGATGAGCCGGTCGATACCGTTGCGTGCGATCGTGTCCTGGCAACTGGCGAGTCCGTCGCCGTGCACGTACGGATCCAATCGTGAGGTGCCGAGCATCGTTCCGCCCCTGCCGAGGATCCCTCGGACGGCGTCGCGATCGAGTTTGATGGTGCGGTCACGCATCAAACCCTCCCAACCGTCACGCAGTCCCACGACCTCGGCATCACGTTCGGTGGCCCTGCTGACGACGCCGCGAACAACAGCGTTGAGCCCTGGGCAGTCACCGCCAGCGGTGAGAACTCCGACGACTCCCACAGATCCTCCTCGGGTTGGGTGACGACTCCTGGTTCGTGGCGCCCTGTCGAGACGAGTCGGTCGGGCACGCGGCACCTAAGATTAGGGCCGCACAGGGTCGCACGATCGTGTGTTGAACTGGGTGAAAGGCACCCGCTGGCGCCAGGGTGCGCAAGCGGCCACCACATGCTTACATGCGTGTGATTCGACATCGGGGTTCGATTGTCCGACAGCTTCGCTCATCTGCACGTCCACACCGAGTTTTCGATGCTCGATGGTGCTGCCCGCGTCGCCGACCTGGTGAAGGCCGTCAGGGCCGATGGGCAACCGGCCGTCGCCATCACCGACCATGGCGTGCTCTACGGCGTCGTCGATTTCTCGAAGGCGGCGAAAGCCGAGGGCGTCAAGCCGATCATCGGAATCGAGGCATATCTCACACCGGGTAGTCGCTTCGACCGGCCAGCGCGACGCGACAACATCCGGTACCACATGACGATTCTCGCTGAGAACGACACGGGATACCGAAACCTGATGCAGCTCGCGTCCCGCGCATACACGGAGGGGTACTACTACAAGCCTCGCATGGATGCGGCATTGCTCGCGGAGTACTCGGAGGGTCTCATCGCAACGACCGGTTGCCTCGGAGGTCACGTCCCGCAGCTCCTCGGAGTGGACGAGGCTGCCGACGACGACCAGGTGCGCCAGGAGCGAGACTTCGACGGTGCGGTTGCCGCTGCGGGCATGTACCAGGACATCTTCGGGAAGGACAACTTCTTCATCGAGGTCCAGGATCACGGGATTCCGGCTCAGCGGCGCATCATGGCCGACCTCCTCGAGATCGGCCGATCCATCGGTGCCCCTCTGCTCGCCGCCAACGACTCGCACTACACCAGGGCGGACGAGGCCGATGCCCACGACGCCCTCCTGTGCATCCAAACGGGTTCGGTGAAGTCGGAGGAGAACCGGTTCAGGCTCCAGGGCAGCGAGTTCTACGTGAAGTCCGCGAGCCAGATGCGTTCGTTGTTCCCCTCAGATGAATTCCCCGGCGCGTGCGACAACACGTTGTGGATCGCAGAGCGCGCGGACGTCGACATCGAGTTCGGTCGGATCCTGCTTCCCCAGTTCCCCGTCCCTGACGGATACAACGAGGATTCGTACCTCAGGCACCTCGTGATGGCCGGCGCGGCCGAGCGTTACCCCGACCTCGACGCAGACACGAAGGATCGGATCGACTTCGAACTGTCCGTCATTTCCGACATGGGGTTCTCGGCGTACTTCCTCATCGTGTGGGATCTGATCGCCCATGCGGCTCGTCAGGGAATCCGGACGGGTCCGGGGCGTGGGTCCGCCGCAGGGTCGATCGTTGCGTACTGCCTTCGGATCACAGACCTCGACCCCATCGAGTACGGCCTGATCTTCGAGCGCTTCCTGAATCCCGGCCGCAAGCAGATGCCGGATATCGACATGGACTTCGATGAGCGTTATCGCGGGGACATGATCAAGTACTGCGCCGACAAGTACGGGTCCGATCACGTCGCGCAGATCATCACCTTCTCGACGATCAAGGGGAAACAGGCGATCAGGGATGCCGCGAGGGTCCTCGACTTCTCGTATTCGACCGGGGACCAGCTCGCCAAGGCCATGCCGCCTGCGATCCTCGGCAACGACGCCACGATCGATGAGTGCCTCACGCCGCCGGGACCGGAGGCGACGAGTGCCGAGCGCGACCACTATGCCGCTGCGTCAGGCCTCCGAGACCTCCTGGACTCCCTCGATGGCGCACGAGAGATCATCGACACCGCCCGAGGCCTCGAAGGGCTCAGGCGTCAGGACTCGATCCATGCCGCTGCCGTGGTGATCTCCCCTGAGCCGCTCACGAACATCGTCCCGATCCAGCGAAAGGGCGAAGACGCCGAAGTCGTCACTCAGTACGAGATGCACGGCGTCGAGGCGCTCGGCCTCCTCAAGATGGACTTCCTCGGACTCAGGAACCTGACCACCATCGAGCGAGCCCTCGAACTGATCGAGAAGAACACGGGAAACCGCCCTGACATCGACAACGTCCCGCTGGATGACGAGGCGGTGTACGAGATGCTGCGGCGAGGGGATTCGATCGGGGTGTTCCAGTTCGAAGGTGGTCCGATGCGAGCCCTGATGCGCAACCTCGGCCCTGACCGATTCGAGCACCTCATCACGCTGAACGCCCTGTACCGCCCTGGCCCCCTCGGCGCAGGTATGCACCTCGAGTACGCGGACCGAAAGAATGGCAAGACGGCCGTCGAGTATCCGCACCCTGACCTCGAACCCGTGCTCGCGGACACCTATGGGATCATCGCCTATCAGGAGCAGGTGATGCAGACCGCCCAACGCATCGCAGGCTTCTCGATGGTCGAGGCAGACGAGCTTCGCAAGGCCATGGGCAAGAAGATCCCTGCTGTCATGCGTGAGCAGGAGCAGCGATTTGTGGCTGGCTGCGTGAGCCGGGGCTACACCGAGCAACTCGGCAAGGACCTCTTCGGTTTCATCGAGCACTTCGCAGGGTACGGCTTCAACAAGAGTCACTCGGCTGCGTATGCCCTGATCGCGTACCAGACGGCGTGGCTCAAGGCGCACCATCCAGCGGAGTACATGGCTGCGCTCCTCACGGCGGTCAAGCGGGACAAGGACAAGACGGCGGCGTATCTGCACGAATGCCGAATGATGGGGATCGCCGTGCTGGTGCCGGGGGTGAACGTCTCGGAGCGGGACTTCCTCGCAGGCGACAAGGAGATCATCTTCGGGCTGTCGGCAGTGCGCAACGTCGGTGAGGCGGTGACGGATCTGATCGTCGCCGAGCGCGAAGCGAATGGGATGTACACAGACTTCTTCGATTTCATTGATCGCGTCGACATCCAGGTTCTCAACAAACGGACCATCGAATCCATGATCAAGGCTGGAGCGTTCGACTCGCTCGGGTACTCCCGCCGAGGTCTGCTCGAGGTTGCGTACGCCGTCGTCGACGCGACGGTCGATCGTCGCAGGGCGGAGGAGGCTGGCCAGTACAGCCTCTTCGGGGGCGATACCCACACCGCGACGAGCGGGGGGCAGGATATTCCTGATCACGAGTGGGACAAGAAGGTGCGCCTCGCATTCGAGAAGGAGATGCTCGGTCTCTACGTTTCGGATCACCCTCTGCTTGGCATCGAGCGTGCTCTTGCAACCATGACAGACACACCGATCCCTGGTTTGTGGGACAAGGAGGATCGGAGCCAGGCGACCATCGCCGGTGTCATCGGCTCCGTGAATCGCAGATACACCAGGAAGGGCGATCCGATGGTCTACTTCGCCCTCGAAGACCTCCAGGGGAGCGTCGAGACCGTTGCGTTCCCGAAGACCGTCGCCGAGTTTGGACCGATGATCAGGGAGGACGCCGTGGTTGTCGTTCGGGGACGGGTGGATCATCGCGGTGATGATGTGAAGTTCATCGCCCAATCCGTTTCGGAGCCAGACCTCTCCGCCGATCGGAGTGTTCGTTTGCGGGTTCCAGCGTCGCGGCTTTCGCCCACGGTGGTGGCGAAGCTCAAGGATGTGCTCAACAACCACCCCGGCACTGCCCCCGTCTACATCCACATGCAGGGCGCCGCAGGTGAGAAGGTCCTCAGGGTCGGTCAGGAACACCGTGTCGATCCGCGATCGGCGCTCTTCGCCGAATTGCAGGAACTGTTCGGGCCATCATCCGTGTTCTGATGCGGCGGGCGACGTCCCGAGACGTGTGATCGGAATGGGGGAGGACATGGAACCGCGGTCGAGGGACTTCCCCGAACGTGGCCTGACCACCGAGGCATCGGTGCTCGGGCTTCTCGAGTTCGTTCGACACCGGTCATGACCTACGGTCGGGCAAACAGCGTCGGGCGGGTTCTCGTCGATGTGCTACAGGAGCTCGACCGCCACCTTGGTCACCTCGACATCACGCGGGAATGGATCGACGGTTCCACGGGAGCGTGACTCATCGGAAGCCCAGGGGACCGGGGTGCGTCAGCGGGACAACTCCACCGGGCCGCGATTGTGAGGCTTGAGTCCGGTCTTGTCGGCGTAGAAGAGCCGCGCTCGCTCCATCCACGCTTCAGGATCTGCGTCGACCCGAACCGATGGACCGAGACCCATCCGTTTCGACGACCGGTCGACGTAGCCCATCACGATGGGGACATCGGCGGCTTCAGCGATCTTCCAGAATCCCGACTTCCACACAGATCCCCCTGCGCGTGTCCCCTCGGGGGCAATCACCAGACATGCACGATCCGTCGCTGTGAGGACCCTGACTGCCGTGGTAATCACAGAGCGGGCTCCACCTTCCACGGGCACGGCTCCCCAACGCCGAAGCAACCATGCGATCGGCCAGACGAACAGGCCCCGGTGCGCAAGGACTTTCGCATCGATCTTGAAATGACCGACCACGGCGAGGAACACGAAGAAGTCCCAGTTGGACGTGTGGGGATATCCGACGAGGACGTATCGAGGATCGGCGGGGAGTTCGCCCTCGATCGACCAACCGGTGAGCCGGTAGAACCATTCGCTGAGGAGCTTCACACGCGCAACGGTACCGATCGTCGGGCGATGTCTCCTTCGACGGCGCTGCGTTCGGGAGGTCCCTGGTGCTCATCGCCGGCCGCCCGGGGTCGCATGTATGGCCGTCCTGGTCAGCTGGTGGGTCCCGGCAGGGATCCGAAGAGGGAACTGGCGTCGATGAGTGAGCGGAGGTCGGCAAGCGTCTCGGGGGGAGGAGTCCGCCAGCGGATCGTGTGTACGTCGATGGTGTACCGAGCAGAGAGTTCGTCGATGGCG
Source organism: Acidimicrobiia bacterium (assembly GCA_032127155.1). Taxonomy (GTDB): domain Bacteria; phylum Actinomycetota; class Acidimicrobiia; order Spongiisociales; family UBA5794; genus SZUA-442. The sequence continues at coordinate 25,368 of JAQAZV010000132.1, read as the reverse complement.
TCGGCCTGGCGTCGGGCTTCGGACGCCCATGTCCGAAGGTTCCCCTTCGCAAGGGCCCTGAGATCGGGGTCGTCGATTCCGCGCAGGGGACGAACCGCGTCGTCGATCCATTCGGATGGCAGCGTGCGATTGAACACGATGCTGTCGGGAGTGATCGCGAATTCGCCGAGTTCGCGGAAGAACCGGTGCGTTTCGTGGAGAGGAGTTGGATCGGCCGTCGTCGCGATGACGATGTGGGCGCTCCTGAGGTATCGCTCGATTGTCCGCGATCGTGCGGCGAGTCCGTCGTACATCGTACGAAGGTCGACAAGGAACGCTGCTACGTCGGACAACATGGCACCGCCGAGCACGCTGTCAGCAAGACGCAGCATCGGCCGCGCTGCCAGCTGGTAGATCACGCCGCGGCCTGGGAGCCGCGAGCCCGTGAGCCACTTGAGGAGCTTTCCTGACACCAGGTCCCCGGTTCGTGCGGGGGCTCGGAAGAAGTCGATGCCTCCCCCGGATGGGGGTGTGTCGACAACGATCACGTCGTAGAGCTTGGTTTCGATGAACTCTGCCATTCGCTCGCCAGCGGCATATGACTGCGCTGCGGGAAAGCGGTCTGCGATGGCGCGGAAGTAGGGGTTCACGAGGAGTCGGTCACCGACGTCTGGTGCGGCATACCGGTGGATGATCGCCTCCCACGATGCCGACACGTCGAGCATTGCCGCGGAGAGATTGGCCACCCCCGCCACCGGGCGCGGTTCATCGCCGAGATCCTCGATACCGAGCGCATCGGCGAGGCGCATCGCGGGATCTATCGTCAACACGAGGGTTCGGGCGCCGGTTGCAGCGATAGCAACCCCGATGGCCGCTGCGAGTGTGGTCTTCCCGACGCCTCCTGCTCCGGTGATGATGATCGTGTCGGTCATGGCCTTCCGCCGAGCGCGTCGGCGAGCTGCACGGCGACCTCTCCTGGTGTCAGCACACCGCGAAGGTATGGCAGTGATACTGGAGCGTCGATCTCCCTGGCCCACCGTTCCTGCCCTGCTTCCATCGCCAGCTGCATCTGGGCGGCTTCCCTCGCTGAGCCGTCCGGCATGCGGTCGATGTCGTCAAGGGACATTCCGCTCGGTTCGAGGAATCGATTCATGATGACGTCGGGCGGTGGGCAGAGGCCCTCGGATCGGAGGATCTCCATGGTCTCGATGGTCTCCCTGACCGGCAGCTCCGCTGGATTTGTGACAAGCGTGATGGTCGTGATGGCGGGATCCTCGAGGGTGGAGGCAAGTCGCTGGGCCTGACGTCGGACATTGCCGGTTGGCACGAGTTCTGCGATCGTCGCCGGAGCCCTGAGGTAGGACTGGAACTGACCGAGGGACTGACCGTCGACGATGACGAGATCCCAGACACCCTTCCACACCTCGTACAGTGGCTTGCCGATACTGATGATCTCCCGTACGCCCGGAGCCGTGTCCGCCAACACCGTGAGCGCACCAGCGAACTGCTTGGTCGGCGCTCCCAGCGGCATGTGGAGCTGGAGTTTGATGTACTCGTCGAGGGCGGTGGCTCGATCCATCGACATGGCCCAAAGTCCCGGTCGTGTCTCTGTCGGAGCGTAGGGAAGGTCAGCATGGCGCAGGTGAGCACCGAGACCGAGGCTGGTTCCCATGTCCACGGCAAGGACCGTGCGACCCTGCCGTGCCGCCGCAATGGCAATCGCCGCCGTGACGGCAGACTTACCCGTCCCCCCTTTTCCCGACACGAACATCAACTCGGTGTCTGCCATGGATCCGAGGCTAGTTCCCGACCGCGATATGGTCGCCTACGCTGAAGGGATCAAACCAGCACAGGAGGATGTGTGGCGCAGCTCGACATGGACGATTTCCTGAAGCGATTCGCCGATCGGGCGGCGGCGGTCCGCGAACGGGGCGTTCCGCCCCTCGAGGGCCAGGCGCGGAAGATCTTCATCGAGAGCGCGGAGAAGGACTTTCTCGACTATTCGCTGGTCGCATCCGCTTCGTGGTCTGTCGAGGACGGAGAACTCGTCCTTCGGATTCCGATCTCAGGCTGAGGGGTCGTCCAGGCCCAGGGCGGCCCTCTTTGCCGCTGCCCTTCGTTCCGTCTCGATCCTTGCGAGCTCATAGTCCGCGTGGTCGACGAAGGTCATCGCCCCTGCAATGCGCCGATGGCCCGCGACATCCCGGATCTGGTCGTGCATCTGCTGGCACACCTTTCGGTAGTCAGGATGCCCTCCCTGTTGGGTCCTCAGCTCGAGCATGTGGAATGCCTCGCGAGCATTGAGGTTCATGACGAAGCGCACGTTGTAGGCAAACGGCACGACGTACTGCGCAACGGTCGATGACGTTGCCTGGGTGATCGTCTCGTACAGGTCGGCCATAGAGTCCATGGCGGTATGCCACACATCCTCTGCGCCGACATCAGCGACGGCTGCAGGTGTGATGTAGCCGTTCCCTGGTGCAAGGTCCTGCCACTCCAGCGTGAGCATGCGATGTCGCTGGAGGTCCCTGAAGATGCCGTAGTCACAGAGGATGTCGAAGCGATAGAAGGTCTGTTCCATCGCCCTGCCCGGTCGATGCCTCCGGTTCGTCCGATGACCCACATAGGCGTTGATGACCTCGTCGATCTCCCGCTCGCTCATCCGGTCGACGATGTCCCTGATTTGTGCGTCAGGGAGATGAGAACCTGCGTACAGGGCCGCCGCAGCGACCTTCCGTTCGCCGTCAGGATCGAACTCCACGAGGGTCACCGTTGGCGCGGTCTGTGGTGTGGCAGCGAGACCGCGCGCCATGTCGCGTACGGCCGTGACGTTCGTGGCGAGATAGTCGGCCCATGCACCGCCCCTTTCGGGAACGTCGACGCGCTTCATGAAGGAAGGGATGACCTCGCGGAGTTCGTCGAGCATCACGCCACCAAACCATTGCACCTCCTCGAGTGGATGGGCAGCCATCCGGAGGAGAAGTGCCTCGTAGGCCTGGCCAGACGCAAAGATTCCGACGTTCGACAGGGTCGATGCTGGCAAGAGGCCCCGTGCGTCATCGCATGCCTTCGCCCGTATCGTCGACTTCCAGACGAACGCCGAGTCGGTGTCCGCCTTCGGGTAGAGCGTCTCGTAGTAGGCGACGAGCCTCGAGACCACGTTGCTGTAGGTCGCGAACAGCTGGTCCATTTCGGTGACGTAGCGTTCAGCGACACCAGCCCGGATGATCTCCGAGGGGATCTGATATCGGTACCGTCCCCCGAGTTTCTGGTCGTAGAAGATGTATCGCGTCGATTGCTCGAGGTACGAGGCGAGGCGCCCCCATTCAAGGACCTTCGTGAGGATGTTCGACGACTGCTCGACGGCGATGTGGGCCGCTCCGAGCTGGGCAACGGAGTCGTCGCCGTATTCGGTGAACACCCTGTCGTACAAGGCCTCGGCCCTGTCGAGGCCCACGGTTCCTCCGCCGGAGGGTTCTGCAGCGATTGCAGCTATTCCGGAGTCAGGATCGGATGCGAACTCGTCGAGAAAGAGCCGACGTACGGACTTGGGCGACCGGCTATAGCGTGCAAAGAGCGCACCCTTCACGACCTCAGGGAGTCCCCTGATGGCGAATACCGGTCCGTCAAGGTTCGTGAAGTACGGCTGAAGCACCCTTCGCTCGGATTCAGTGAACGGCTCGGTGTGGAATGGTGGTGCGGTGATGTCTGTCACTGGGTGGGAACTCCTCGTCGAGGCACCGTACACAGGGTCAGGTACGTCGGCAATGTCTGTCGACAGGTACCCTTGGTCCATGTCCTTCGTGCGCTTCGCCCTCGGTGTGCTCATCACAATCGGGGTGCTGGTCGTCGCCCTTCCAGCGATGGTCCTCCTCGACCTCGTGGTGGGCGGGACCGGACTCGGTCTGTGCCCGACCGGACTCGGAACGTGCTCGACATCCATCTACACGATATCGGAGCTCGTGATCGTCCTCGGGTTGATCCTTGCGGTCATCGGTGGCGGGATCGCCCTGTGTGTACGGATACTGAGAACACATGGTGACGGACGATCAGTGGGCCTCGGATAGTGCTTCGGCAGTTCTGATGTCGGCATCCTCCGGCGGAGCGAATACGAGCACGACGTAGGTGCCTGCGAGGATCAGAGCGGCCCCGGCCCATCCTCGGGATGTGAGCCGTTCGGCGAGCACCACCCACGCCGTGATGACGGCGAAGAGTGGCTCGAGAGCGAGGACGATCGCCGTTCTCGAAGGGCCGACGATCGATTGTGCCCACACCTGGATCAGGAAGGCGCCACACGTAACGATCAGCGCCGTGGCGAGCACGGTCGGCCACACGTCAGACGTCGGCCATGTGGGACCCTCGAACAACGCAGACAACCCGAGGCCGAGCACGGCTGTCACGAGGAGCTGGACGGCGGTGAAGGGAACGACTCGATGGCGTGGTGCCATCGAGGCCAGGGCAACGATGTGCGCAGCGAACGCGACGGCGCACAGGAGTGTCCAGAGGTCCCCGGCACTGAGCGACAATGCCCCCGGATTCGTGAGTAGCCACAAACCTCCCACACTCACCAGCGCGCCAGCGACGGTCGAGGGGGACGGTCGTACCTGCCTGACGCCGGCAGCCACAAGCGGCGTGAAGACGACATACAGCCCGGTGACGAGCCCGGAATTCGTCGCCGACGTGGATTCGAGGCCGATCGTCTGGGCGGCGTAGCCGCAGAACAGCAAGGCCCCTGCGATGCCCCCATCGATCCATATCGACCGCCCCTTGGGAAATCGCCATGCGAGGAGGACGATCGCACCGACCAGGAATCGCCACCCGACAAATGCAAGGGGAGGCAGGAGCTCGAGGGCGTCCTTGACGGCTACGAACGTCATCCCGAAAAGGGCCGCGGCGATCGCGAGCAAGAGGTATGCAGAGTTCCTGATGTGCATCGTGCGCAAGCCTACGGAACGATGCGCAGCGAGATCTCGCCGACCGTTACGATCGCACCCATGGATGCGTTCGATACCCAGCCCAAGGACGACAGCCTTCCTCTTCGCGACCGACTTCCGGACTATGCAATGGTGTTCGCCGTCGGCATCGCGGCGTGCACCGTGATCGGGCTCATCATCTGGGCGATCTCGGACGTTGCCCTTTCGTCAGCGATCGGATACACCATCATCCTCTACGGTGTCGTCCTGATGCTGGCGGGAGGCGCTTCGGGAGGCGGCTATACCAATCTCGGTGTCGGAGCGGTCGGTGCCCTGTTCGGAACTCGGAGGGCAGATGAAGCCCAAGAGGAGATCGACGAGGCTTGGAACGGGAAGCATCGCATCTCTCCGCAGGATCGGCTGCGAGCGGGTCTCCGACCTGAGGCGAATCCCAGGGCGTTCTGGCAGGTCTCAGGGGGCCTGGTCAACGTGGCCGTCGGATTGATCATCGTGATCATCGGTTCGTGAAGCCGCTTCGTGTCACGCCTCCAGGCTGGCAGTGTGTTCGTCGGCGACGATGAACAGACCGGTCGACTCCGCAACCACCGTGTCGATGTCGGTCATGCGTGCCTGGATGGTCAACCTGCGTCCCCGACGTTCCATGACCGATCCCCACATCGAGAACCGGTGGGATGCAGCAGCGACGGACCGATATCTGATGTCAAGCTTCGCCGTGTAGACGAGGACTCCCTCGGTGATCATTGCGGCCCATGCTGATGCCTCATCGAGGGCGGTGGCCACGATCCCTCCGTGGAGCGTGTTGACGAAGCCTGCGTACTCGGGTCGTGGCTCGAAGACTGCGGTGACCGCCTGACCGTCGATGGCGAAGCCATCGAGATGGAGGCCGATCGGGTTTGCTGCACCGCAGCCGAAGCACTGGTCGTAGCGCGCTCGAAGGTGGGCGATGCGCTCGATGTCGATGGCCATGAGAGACCTTCCGATCGTATGTGCTGGCGGGACCGACCTCCGTGTCGGACCCAGGCTGACACCCTAGACCGGTAGCATCCGTCGCCATGGCGAAGTCGATTCCGGAACCAAGCACGGCTGAGAAGCGCAACGCCAGGGTCATCCTCCGGCGGCTCCGCGCTCGATACCCCGAGATGTCAACCGCCCTCGTGTATGCATCACCATGGCAACTCCTCGTGTCAACCGTCCTCTCAGCCCAAACGACAGACGAGAACGTGAACAAGGTCGTGCCAGCGCTATTCAAGCGATTTCCCACATCCCACGACCTTGCCATGGCGAACCCAGAGGAGGTCGAGGCCCTCGTGTTTTCGACAGGCTTCTATCGGCAGAAGACCAAGAGCATCATCGCCCTGTCCTCCGATCTCGTCGAGTTCCACGGCGGCGAGGTCCCGACCGACTTCAACGAGCTCGTGAAGCTCCGAGGTGTCGGCAGGAAGACGGCCTCGGTCGTCCTTGCCGAGGTGTGGGACATCCCTGCGATCGCCGTCGACACGCATGTGAACCGCGTCGCCCGTCGACTCGGTCTCACCCACAGCTCCGATCCCGAAGCGATCGAGCGGGAGCTCAAGGGCCTGTACCTGAAGAAGGACTGGTCGGGGGTGTCGATGCGTTTCATCCAGTTCGGGCGCGACGTCTGCGATGCCAGGAAGCCGCGATGCTGGGATTGCCCATTGCGGGATAGATGCGCGTTCGAGCCGAAGGCTGTTGCCGCCGGGTAGGCGAGCATGCTGGCTGCATTCAGGCGCAACCCGAGGGACAAGGCCATCGCTGCCCTCGCAATTCCCGCGCTCGGTACGCTCGCCATGGACCCCCTCGTCTCGATCGTCGATACGGTGTGGGTCGCCCGGCTCGGAACGAATGCTCTCGCTTCGGTCGCCATTGCCTCTGCGGTATTCGCCGCACTGTTCTCGATCTTCAACTTCGTCTCGATGACGGTGACGCCGCTGGTGGCCGGGGAGGTTGGCAGCGGCAATCGGACGGGTGCGGGCACCGTCTCGAAGGGCGCCGTCGTTGTTTCGTGCGCCGTAGGCATCGCAGTGGCCCTCATTGCGATCGTCGCCGCGTCTGGGATCGTCTCGGTGTTCGGAGCGTCCCGCATCGTCTCGATGGACGCGACGGTCTATCTGCGGATCAGATTCCTTGCACTCCCTGCGATGCTCGTCGCAATGGTGGGACACGGAGTCTTCCGCGGCCATTCCGACACCAGGACACCGCTGCTCGTGGCGCTCGGAATGAACCTGATCAACATCGTGCTCGACCCGATCCTGATGTTCTGGGTCGGGCTTGGTATCGCTGGCGCTGCGTGGGCAACGGTCGCGGCGCAGTGGTTCGCCGCTGGCTGTTTCATCCTGCTGATGTTCTGGCTCCGCTCCCACACCCTCGGAACCGATGGTCCTTTCGGGACGATGCGATCCCTCCCGTATATGAGGATCCTGAGGGCAGGCTGGCCCATGATGATCCGCAGTGCCGCGCTGCTGGTGGCTCTCCTCGCCACCACGTTTGCGGCCTCCCGGATCGGGACCGCCGATGTCGCCGCACACCAGATCGCGCTCCAGGTGTGGTTGTTTCTGTCATTCGTCCTCGACTCGTACGCTGTCGCTGCCGAGGCGATGGTCGGGACTGACCTTGGAGGGGGGGCCGTGTCTGCGGCAAGGCGGGTTTCGAATCGGCTCCTCGCCCTCGGCTTCGTCACGGGATGTGTGCTGTCTCTTGCCCTCGTACTCACTGCGCCACTGATACCGACCGCCTTCTCGGCCGAACCAGCCGTTGCTTCCGGTCTCCGGTCGATCTACCCGTTCGTCATCATGCTCCAACCACTGACGGCGCTCGTGTACGTGTGGGACGGCATCGGGATCGGTGCGAGCGCGTTCTTGTACCTCGGGGCGTCGATGGTGGTTGCGAGTGTGCTGTGCGTCGCAACGCTCCTTCTCGTGGGCACCACACTGGTGGGAGTGTGGGTCAGTGTGTTGGTGCTGTCCCTGACCCGGCTGGCGGCGCTGGCGCTGTGGCACCGCTTCGGCCCTTTGGCGCCCGGACGAGGTCCATCCCTCGCGTCTCAGGAAGCCTGAGGACGAGCACCATCGACAACAGCAGACCAGCACCGAGGGCGGCGACGGTGACCGGGAGACCAATGCGATCGATGAGGTACGCCCCGATCGAGAATCCTGCGATGCTCCCGATGATCGCAGCGTTCGACACCCATGCGTTCGCGGTCGCTCGCACCCTGGTCGGGAAGAGCTCAGCGCGGAACGCTCCGAATGCGGGGGTGAGCATGGTCGCACCGAGTGTCGCCAGGAATATCGACGCGGCGAGGAACCATCCAGAATCCAACAGGTAGAACCCAACGCCCCCGACGAGGCCGAGGGCAATGGCGGCGATTGTGGTTGGTCGTCGACCGTATCGGTCGGCCATGGTGCCGCCCACGAGGAGACCAATGGTTCCCAGTCCCGAGAAAACGATGAGGAGGAACCGTGCCGCGCCCGTGTCCCAACTCAGATCGTTGATCAACCGTTCCAGGACGAAGTCGAAGGCAGGAGAGGAGAAGGCCGCCACGAAGAACGAGATTCCAGCGAGTGGCCAGAAATGGCGCGACAGCCCCATGCCGAGTGCCTTGATGAAGGGGATACGGGGTGCGGCGTGGAACGCCCTGCTCTCCGGGAGATATCGAGTCAGGAGGGGGACGAAGAGGAGACCGAGTGCAGCGAGTCCGAACAGCACCCGCCAGGCATTGTCGTTGCTCTCGGCGATGGGAAGGAGCACCAGTCCGAGGCCGACACCCATGGACCCAGCCAGGCCAAAGATGCCGATACCCAGTGCCCTGCGCCCCGGCTGGATCTGCTCGGCGAGGAGCACGAGCGTCAGGGCTGTGATCGCGATCAGACAGAGGCGCACGACGGCCTGTGACACGATGTAGGCGGCCACCGATGGCAGCAGGGCGGTGGCGAGGCTCGCGATCAACATCGCGGTGTAGGCAGCCAGGATCGGTCGCTTCCGACCGTGCGTATCCGCAGACATCGCGAACAGGACGCCGAGCAGTGAGACGGCCCTCACGATCGCGAAGATCAGGCTCATCTGGCCCTCGGTGAGTTCGAGAGCAGTGCGGGCGAACGGGAGCGTGTGCGGCATCGCGCTTCCGGCGTATCCGGCCACGAAGCCGATGATGGCCGTCAGGAACAGGACGCGCCGATCGGTCGCGGTGAACGCGGTTGGCCTTGGTGTGGTGTGTGGAATTCCCATCGTGTCCCAGAAGAGGTCGGGGCGAGGTTACCCCGCTTGCGACTGGGGGACGTTCACCCCTGTCGGGTGGTTCGATGTTTGAGAACCAGGGATCCGTCGACCGGCCGTCCCCGCAGCTGTGTGGTCGAGACACACGGGCGATCAGTGCTGGGGGAGTGACGACAATGCCCGGGAACACAGGGCCCGTCCCTACCGTTGCAGTGTCGTCACGATTGGAAGGGCTCGGTTGCAGGTTTCGATCATCGCCGCATTGTTCGCGGGAGCGGCGTCGTTCATCTCGCCGTGTGTGCTTCCCCTACTTCCCGGGTATGTGTCGTTGATGTCGGGATATGACATGACCGAGCTCTCCGAGGGCGACGTTTCCATGAAGCGCGTGGTCGGCAGGACCGGGTTGTTCATCCTCGGCTTCACCCTCGTCTTTGTTGCTCTCGGTGCCACAGCGACATCGCTGTCGAGCATCCTGAGCCAGAATGTGTTCACGGTCGTCGCTGGCTGGGCGATCATCACCATGGGGCTCTTCATCGCCATCACGGCCGTGTGGACTCCCCAGTGGCTGCTTCCGGTGATGAAGGATCGCAGGGTCGAATCGTCGGGAGCGCGACGGCTTGGTGTCTTCGGTCCTCCTGTCATGGGCGCAGCCTTCGCATTCGGATGGACTCCGTGCATCGGCCCCTTCCTTGCCTCTGCCCTTCTCCTCGGGGCGAGCGAGGACACCGTGTTCCAGGGCATGGTCGTGTTGTTCTTCTACAGCGTTGGCCTCGGCGTACCGTTTCTGCTGACATCACTGTTGCTGGCAAAGGCGTTCTCAGCCTTCGCATGGGTCAAGCGGTACCTCACCCAGATCACGGTTGCCTCTGGCGTGCTCCTCGCGCTCTTCGGTGTGCTGTTGGTCACGGGCGAAATTACGCAGCTGTCGGCTTGGTTCTCCGATCTGTTGGTGCGTCTCGGCCTCGAGGACCTCGCAGACGTCTGAGCGGCACTCGTGCAGGTACCCTCGCCGCATGAAGCCATCGCTCACCCTCGAGGGGTTCACGGCGCTCGCTGCCGAATACTCGGTGATACCGATAGCTGTGGAGGTCATGGGGGATCATCACACGCCTGTTTCGGTCTACGAGCGCCTGGTCGGGGACGGAGACGGGTTCCTTCTCGAGTCGGTCGAGGGAGGGGAGCGCTGGGGGAGATGGTCATTTGTCGGTTGGAATCCGGCATTCACCGTGTCGGCTCGACACGGTGTGGCGTCGGTTGATCGCTCGGACATCCCCATTGCCGATGGCGATCCCCTCGAGGTCCTTCGCGATCTCATCGACCGGTACTCCGTCCCACCTGCGGAGGCGCTGGGATTCACAGGTCCTGTGCCCCCGCTCCATTCCGGTTCTGTCGGTTTCCTCGGGTACGACGCAGTTCGTTACATCGAGCGGCTTCCGGACATGCCACCGGACGATCGCGATCTCCCAGAAATGCTGTGGCAGGTCGTCGGGGGCCTCGCCGCCATGGATCGTCAGCGTGACGCGATCGTCCTGATCCACAACGTTGTCGTCACGGATGACCCTGACCAGGACTACGCGGCAGCCATCGACGAATTGCGCGCTGGCATTGAGCGACTCTCGGAGCCGATGTCGGGCAAGGTGCTGGAGCGTCCAACCTTCGACGTCGAGGCAGAAGCACTCGCCAACATGACCCAGGGGGATTTTGAGTCTGCGGTCCGCTGCGCGATCGCCTACATCGAGGCGGGGGATGCTTTCCAGGTTGTTCCATCGATCCGCTTCGAGGCTGCCTTGGACGGCTCGCCCTTCGACCTGTACAGGGCACTGCGGATCGTCAACCCATCTCCCTTCATGTTCCTGGTGCGGTCGGGAGACCTCAGCATTGTTGGCTCGTCGCCGGAACTGATGTCGCGCGTTCGGGACGGACGCGTGTTCTCACGCCCGATCGCAGGCACGCGACCGAGGGGAGCGACGACGGAGGAGGATCTGGCGTTGGAGGTCGAGCTGCTGGCCGATCCGAAGGAGCTCGCTGAACATGTGATGCTGATCGACCTTGCACGGAATGATCTCGGCAGGGTGTGCTCATTCGGAACCGTGAAGGTCGACGATCTGATGGTCATCGAACGCTATTCCCATGTGATGCACATCGTGTCGGGGGTTTCGGGTGAGCTCCGCGAGGGACTCGGGCCCGTCGATGTGCTCAAAGCAACGTTTCCCCACGGCACCGTCAGCGGGGCGCCGAAGGTACGGGCGATGGAGATCATCGATGAGCTCGAGCCCACGGCTCGGGGGCCCTATGCGGGGGCGGTTGGTTACGTCGACTTCTCCGGAAACCTCGACACAGCCATTGGGCTTCGGACATGCGTCGTCAAGGGCTCGACGGCATGGGTCCAGGCGGGTGCAGGGGTCGTCGTCGATTCCGACCCCGCCCGGGAATATGACGAATGCCTGGCCAAGGCGAGGGCCGTCCTCACGGCGATTGCGGCCGCGTCGAGGATGTGACGACCCGCCGCAGCGTCGGCCCATCGTCGCCATACCATGCGCCGATGCTCGAGGACATCCTGACATCGGCTGATCGACGGGCGGCTGTGACCGCTCGTAACATCGACAGACTCGTGGAAGAAGCCGCAAGGGCGGGTGGCGTTCGGTCGTTTCGGTCCGCGTTGATCGGGGACGGCATCGCCGTGATCGCAGAGATCAAGAGACGTTCACCGTCGGCTGGGGTGATATCCACGGACATGGACCCCGTGGCCCACGCCCGTGCCTACGAGCGCGGGGGCGCGAATGCCATCTCCGTGGTGACGGAACCCGACTTCTTCAATGGATCCCTCGACGATCTCATGGCCGTTCGTGAAGCCGTGTCGATACCGGTCCTTCGCAAGGACTTCACGAGAAACGGCGCCCAGATCTGGGAAGCACGGGCAGCGGGGGCAGACGCTGTCCTTCTCATCGTCGCCACCCTCGACGATACGACGCTGCGAGATCTCGTTGGTGTGGCTGGCGACGTCGGCGTGGATGCCATCGTCGAAGCCCACTCCCTCGACGAGGTCCGACGTGCGACCGCGGCAGGTGCCTCGATCATCGGCGTGAACAACAGGGATCTCACGACGTTCGTGACAGATCTCGCGGTTGCAGAATCCGTTGCCGCAGCGCTTCCCTCGTCGGTCACCACGATCGCTGAATCTGGCGTGTCTGACCCCGAGGGTGCTCGGCGGATGCGTGTCGCAGGCTATGACGCCATCCTCGTTGGTGAGGCACTCGTGCGGCACCCCGACCCCGCGGCCTTCGTCGCCCTCCTCAAGGGGGCACGATGACCTGGGTGAAGGTGTGCGGCATCACCACGGCTGAAGCGAGGGATGCTGCCGTCGAGGCTGGTGCGGACGCGCTGGGGTTCGTTCTCGTTGAGGGGTCACCGAGGAAGATCGCGGCGCGCCAGGCAGCTGCCCTGATCGGCGACACCTCCGTTCCCTCGTTCATCCTCGTCGCCGACGTCCCACCCGACGTTGCGCTCCGCGTCGCCGACGAGTGCGGAGCGGTCGGCATACAGCCATACGGTGCGTTCGCCGAGCGTGTCGCGCTCGCCGCGTTGTCACAGGGATACGACGTGTTGTATCCGATCTCCGTCGGCGTCGATGGACCTCCGGTGGCTGCCCCCGCAGACCTCGACGATGCGCTCGTTCTCTTCGACACGTACACCAAAGCTCACGGCGGCTCGGGGAGGACCTTTGCGTGGGACCTCGTTGCAGCGGTCGAACGGCCGTTCGTTCTCGCTGGCGGGCTCGGCCCCGACAATGTCGGCGAAGCGATCCGATTGGTGCGGCCGTTCGGGGTTGATGCATCGAGCCGATTGGAGTCAGCTCCCGGTGTCAAGGATCCGGATACCATCCGAGCCTTCGTGTGGGAGGCCAAGCAGGCATGAGACTCGAGAAGCCGGACATCCATGGTCGGTTTGGCGTCTACGGGGGCACCTTTGCCCCAGAGACCCTCATGCCAGCACTCATTGAACTGGAGACGGCGTTCGTCGATGCGATGTCGGACGATGTCTTCGTGGCAGAACTGCGAAGACTCCTCAGGGACTTCGTCGGTCGGCCGACGCCGGTATATCGCGCCTCACGGCTGTCAGATCGGCTTGGCATCGACCTCTGGCTCAAGCGCGAGGACCTTGCCCATACCGGGGCACACAAGATCAACAACACGGTGGCCCAGGCGCTGTTGACCCGGCGTATGGGGAAGCCGCGAGTGATCGCCGAGACCGGAGCAGGACAGCACGGTGTCGCCACAGCCACCGCCTGTTCCCTGTTTGGCCTCGAATGCGCTGTCTACATGGGGGAGAAGGACATCGAGCGGCAAGCGCTCAACGTCTACAGGATGCGCCTGCTCGGTGCTGAGGTGATCCCCGTGACATCTGGTGCCGGGACCCTCAAGGACGCCGTGAGCGCAGCGCTGCGAGATTGGGTTGCGTCCGTTGAAACCACGCACTACATCATCGGTTCTGTCGTCGGTCCTCATCCGTTCCCGTGGATGGTCAGGGAGTTCCAGAAGGTCATCGGCGAGGAGCTGAAGGAGCAGATGGATGGCAGCGATGGGTCTCCACGACCCGAAGTGATCGTTGCTCCGGTCGGGGGAGGGTCGAACGCCATGGGTGTCTTCTATCCATTTGCAGGAGACCCCGGCATCAGGTTGGTGGGGGTCGAGGCAGCTGGTTTGGGGATCAGCTCAGGCAAGCACGGCGCGTCACTCGGCGAGGGATCCCCTGGAGTCCTGCACGGGGCGATGACGTACATGTTGCAGGACGACTTCGGGCAGGTCCTCGAGGCACATTCCATATCCGCAGGCCTCGACTATCCGGGTGTTGGCCCCGAGCACGCCTATTTCAAGGACGAAGGCCTGGTGGAGTACGTGAACGCGACCGACGATGAAGCGATCGAAGCGTTCCATATCCTCGCAAGGGCCGAGGGCATCATCCCCGCCCTGGAATCCGCCCACGGCCTTGCATGGATCATCCGGGAGAAGGCGACGCTTCGCGGGTCGACCGTCGTGCTCAACCTCTCAGGACGCGGAGACAAGGATGTCCAGCAGGTTGCGGCCTTCCATGCGTGACGGCCGCGGTCGCATCACTCAGATGTTCGCGGCGGCCAGGACGGAGGACCGCGCGGTTCTTCTGCCCTACCTCACGGCGGGGATCCCAACCATCGACGATTCCGTCGCCATCTTCGAAGCGATGGCGGACGCCGGAGCAGACGGTTTCGAGGTGGGGATCCCATACGCAGACCCCCTGATGGACGGTCCCGTGATCATGGAGGCTGGTTCCCAGGCGCTGCGCTCGGGTGTGACGGTCGATGTCGCCCTCGAGGTCGTTCGCGCTGTGGTGGAACGAACCGGCCTCCCGATCCTGGTGATGACCTATGTCAACCCCGTGCTCAGGCACGGAGTCGACTCGTTCCTCGCCAAGGTGGACGGCGCTGGTGGTTCAGGTGTGATCCTCGCCGATCTCCCTCCCGATGAGTCGCGCCCGTTCGTGGAGGCTGCGAACCGCTTGGGTCTCGGGATGGTGCAGTTCGCCGCGCCGACGACGGGGCAGGATCGACTCGAGCGGATGGCTGAGCTCGACCCTGTGTTTGTCTACGGCATCGCAGAGATCGGTGTGACAGGCGAGAGATCAGGTTCGTCGTCGAATCTCGAGGCGCTCTCCCGAGCCGTACGGTCGGTAACCGATGCACCGCTGGTGTTCGGGGTCGGCATTTCCACAGCGGAACAGGCTGGGGCTGCGGCAGCGGTCGGCGACGGCGTGATCGTGGGATCGGCGATCGTGCGTCGCGTCCTGGAGGCAGCGGATCCCGACGCCGCCCGTACGGAGGTCGCCGACCTGGTGAGGGGACTAGCCAACGCGGTCCGTCGGGGTTGACACTTCAGATTCAGGAGAGGCATGCCGATACTCGGGTCATGGATCGTTCGGTACCGGGAGTGGGACTCGAACCCACACGAGCTTGCGCTCAGCGGATTTTGAGTCCGCCGCGTCTACCATTCCGCCATCCCGGCAGGGAGTGGGATGATAGGGTTCCGTCGACTCGACCACCAGCAATGCGGGCCGGGAACGGTCATCGTGGGAAGAACAAGTCAGTGACACTGAGTAGTCAGCGTGCTACTATCTGTTACAACTCGCTCGACGGAGCGATGCAGGGGTACCGGGACGATCGCCGGTCATACCCGGGAGCTGAGGGGCACCAATGCAGCTGAAGAGCATGAAGGCGAGCAACGAGCGGGGCGCGGCCCTCGTCGAGATGGCGGTTGTGATGCCGCTCCTGATTCTTCTCGTGTTTGGGCTCGTCGAATTCGGGTTGCTCTTCAGGGAGAAGATGACGATTGCCTCGGCCGCCACATCCTCCGCACGAACCGGGGCCACGATGGGGGCACGCGAAGAGGCGGACATCCGCATCCTGCAGGCGCTTGAAGCTGGCCTGTATGACCAGGTCGACGCATCGGTCCTCATCAGCGTTCAGATCTTCAGGGCGAACGAGATCACCGGAGCCAAGGACCTTGGCGCCGTCAACACCTACGTCTTCACGCCCGCCGTCCCCTGCAAGTGGGCTCCCTGTCCTGATCCTGCGGTCGCTGGCTACAGCTTTGGGGGGCCATGGGTACCCACGTCCCGCGACACGACCCTCGACCCCGGTGGGGGTGGTCTCGACGTGCTCGGTGTCGAGATCCTGTATCACCACACCGCCGCAACGAACCTGATTCCCGGTGTGGACCGCAACCTCAGCGAGCGTGCGCTCGTGCGACTCGAACCTGACGTGTTCGGGACTCCAGCGACCCCCTAAGGAATGACCTGACATGAGATCACGGACCATACGATTGATCGGGAAGGTTGCCAGGACCCTCGCCGAACGCGAGCGTGGAGCCGTACTGATCCTCGTCGCAAGCATGCTCACGGTCTTCATGGGCATGGCGGCATTCGCCATCGACTTCGGATGGTTGTACTGGAACGGCATCAAGATCCAGCACGGCGCCGACGCCGCAGCCCTCGCTGGAGTGATCTACGAGCCGGACGATCAGACGCAGGCCTACGCGCAGGCGATCGCCTCGGCTGGGGAGAACGGCTTCAATGCCGGAGCGGCGGGTACATCGGTTGTTCCCGTGGACTACAACGAAGACCCCAGCGCCGTCAACAACATCAACCAGCTCCGAGTGACCGTGTCCCACGCCGTTCCCACGTTCTTCATGAAGGTGTTCGGTATCGATACGATCTCGATACGGAAGAGTGCCGTGGCCGAATACGTCCTCCCACTTCCGCTCGGGAGTCCAGATCGTCGATTCGGCAACGACCCGACCAAGTCTGGCAGCCAGCCCGAGTTCTGGGGAAACATCCACGGGTACTACACCGGCCGAGGCATGGGCGACCGCTACTCGTCGCAGTGCGTCAGCTGGGACTCAGGTTCGGGCTGCACCAAGAATCCAGACCGCCGCCAGACCTACTACGACAACCCGTCGGTAGGTGGCTACAGCTCGACGTCGGGCGGCTACCTGTACGGCGTCGACGTGGCGGCTGGAGCGACATCGGTCCAGGTCCAGGTCTTCGATGGCCCCTTCACCAGGGGCGGTGGAGACCTCGTCCTCGTCGGTGACAACCCACAGGGATCGAGCCCCGGTCCAACGACCGTGTTCATCCTCTACGCCCCCGATCCAACGCCCCTCGACACGTCCAACAACGAGGTGTTGTGCAAGGTCGTCTTCCCGCCACGTGACCCGTACTTCCCCGGCGCAACGGCCTCCACCACCTGGGCCGAGGTCGATACCTTCCTCGCCGGTTCCGGTGGCCTCGACAGCCTGTGGGACAACATCTGCCCCTCTGCCCAGTCACGAGGACCGGGCGTATATCCGCTGCGTGTGCTGACGCTCGACAATGGAGAGCGTGGGCTCAATCGGTGGTCGTTGAAGGCCAGCGCCGTCGGCACCCAACCTCGCATCTTCGGACTCGGCGACATGTCGATCTACTCGAACGTCGACGGCGCATCAGGGGACACGGTCTTCTACCTCGCCGAAGTCGATCCGATACACGCCGGGAAGGATCTGGTTGTGAGCCTTTGGGACCCAGGCGACGCGAGTGGCAACCACTCCATGCGGGTCCGGATGCCGAACGGGACGATGCCGCCGTGCACGTGGACCTCGACGAACTCGTCATACGCTGGTGGAACCGAGGCTGCATGCAACATTGCCACGAGTAGTTCCCGATTCAACGACCATCTCGTCGAGGTACGGATTCACCTACCAGACACCTACACGTGCGCAGCAGACTGCTGGTGGAAGATCGACTACAACTACCCGGGTCAGACCAATGACACCACAACGTGGTCCGCACGGATCGAGGGCAACCCGGTCAAGCTCGTCGAGTGACCTGGGACGCTGAACGCCGGAAACGGCACTGCGCCAACAGCTGAGGACCCCGGTACCGCTACGATGCGCGTCCATGTCCAAGCTGGCTCTGCTCGATGGTCACTCCCTTGCCTACAGGGCCTTCTACGCGCTGCCCCCTGATCTCGCAACGCCATCAGGCCAGGTGACCAACGCCGTCTTCGGGTTCACCTCGATGCTGATCAAGCTGATGCAGGAAGAGTCGCCTGACGCCATCGTGGTCGCGTGGGATCGCAGGGAGCCAACCTTCAGGTCCGAGCAGTACACCGAGTACAAGGCGAACCGTGAGACGGCGCCAGACCTGTTTCGAAGCCAGGTTCCCCTCATCAGGGACGTACTCGATGCCATGGCCATCCGCCAGGTGAGCGCCGCAGGCTTCGAAGCGGATGACATCATCGCAACCCTGGCCGATCGGGGCCGTGCCGAAGGGTTCGATGTCCTCGTTGTCACAGGCGACCGCGACGCGTTCCAGCTCTCCTCGGGCGAGGTGACCGTCCTCTATACGCTTCGTGGGATCTCGGACACGGTCCACGCCACCCCGGAATGGATCGCCGAACGGTACGGAATTCCCGCCACGCGCTACGTCGAGTACGCGGCCCTCAGGGGGGACACGTCCGACAACCTGCCGGGCGTCCCAGGAGTCGGGGAGAAGACCGCCGCCAAGCTGATCAACGACTACGCAAGCCTGGAGGACCTGTTCGAAGGTCTGGACGACCTCACGCCACGCCTGAGGGAGAACCTCGGCGCGTCGCGCGACCAGGTGTTCCTCAACCGGTCCCTGATGACGCTCGTGCACGATGTCCCGATGGAAGACCTCACGACCTCCGACCTCATGCTCGAGCCCTTCGACAGGGACGCGGTTCGATTGCTGTTCGACGAATTGGCCTTCCGGGTGCTGTGGCAGCGCCTCGAGGAACTCGGTGGTCTCGGTGAAGGTGGGGCAACCATCGTCGATGTCGACGTCGTCACGGCCACCACGACGCACCAGGTAGCGCAAGCTGCAACCGGAGCGAGCGTGTCCGTGGCTCCTGTATGGGACGATGACGCCCTCGCCGGGGTCGTCATTGCCGGTGATCCAGCCGTCTTCGTCCCCCTCGACCTCATCGACGTCCTGACGGCGCAAGGCGGACCGACATGGGTGTGCCACGACGCCAAGCCCCTCCTCAGGGCGATGATCGATGCCGACCTCCGTCCCCCGGTCGTCGGTTTCGACTCGATGCTTGCATCGTGGCTCATCAATCCGGCACAGCGCGCCACGGATCTCGATGATCTCGCGTACCGCGAGCTTGGCATCGATATCGGGACGGGGACCGAGACTGGGGGATCCCGGGAGCAGGGAACGCTGGCATTCGATGAACCTTCATTCGATCTCGACGCCCTTGCACGCAGGGCCTATGCAACCGAGGCGTTGATCGAACCACTCACCGCCCAGCTCGACGCCAGAGGGGCGGGAGACCTCTTCACCTCGATCGAGCTGCCGCTCATCACCGTGCTCGCCAGGATGGAGGACGTCGGCATTGCCCTCGATATCGAGTTCCTCGAGGCATTCGGCGTCGATCTGCGCAATCGCATCGCCGCATATCAGACCAGGATCCACGAGCTCGCGGGTCGACCGTTCAACGTCAACAGCACGCTGCAACTCAGGAGTGTGCTGTTCGAGGAGCTCGGACTGCCTGTCGTGAAGAAGACGGCGAAGGGTGTGCCGTCCACTGACGCTGCGGTCCTCGAGAAGCTCGAGGGTGAGCATGAGATCATCGCCAACCTCCTCGCCTTCCGCGAGCTCGACAAACTCAGGTCGACCTACGTCGAGTCGTTGCTCGCTCTCGTCGATGAGGACGGCAGGGTGCGGGGTCGTTTCAACCAGACGGGCTCCGCGACCGGCAGGTTGTCCATGGAGCAGCCCAATCTCCAGAACATCCCGATCCGAAGTGAGGAGGGGAGAGCGATACGCAGGGCGTTCGTTGCGCGCGACGGCGCATCCCTCCTCGTGGCCGACTACAGCCAGATAGAGCTTCGGATCCTCGCCCATCTGTCCCAGGACCCAGGCCTCATCGAGGCATTTGCGTCTGATCTCGACATCCACGCAGCGACCGCCGCCCGCGTGAACGACGTCCCCCTCGATGACGTGACCGACGATATGCGACGCACGTCGAAGATGATCAATTTTGGGCTCCTCTACGGGATGGAGGCCTACGGACTTGCCCAAAGGCTTGGCATCGACCGTGGGGAGGCACAGCGCCACATCGACGAGTACTTCGTCCAGTTTCCCGACGTACGTGCGTTCATGTCGGGGATCGTGGACGACGCCAGGACGACCGGCTACACGACGACGATTCTCGGACGTCGGAGATACCTCCCGGAATTGCACAGCCGCAGCACGAGGGAGCGCCAGGCCGGTGAACGCATGGCGCTCAACGCTCCGATCCAGGGATCGGCTGCCGACATCATCAAGAAAGCGATGATCGACCTCGGCCTCCGCCTCGACGAGCGGGGATCGAAGGCAGAAATGCTCCTCCAGATCCACGATGAACTCGTCCTCGAAGTGCCGAATGATGAGCTCGCGGCAATCACCGATCTCACCGTGGAAGTGATGCAGGGGGTTGCAGAACTCAGCATCCCGCTCAAGGTGTCCCACGCATCGGGTGCGTCGCTCGCCGACGCCCAACACTGACGAATCACAGCGCGGCACCGCCGAACCGATCGTCCTGTTGTGGGTTGGGCGGTTCGTGCGATACCATGCCATCGCCTTGGCCCGCTTCTGCGCGCGCTCGAAGGCCAATACGTATCCAAGGAGAACCACCCGTACATGCCCATCGATAACGACCGCGACGTCGCAACCGAAGACGTCGCCGAGACCACCGAACCGACACCCATCGACGAGGTAGCCACGACGGCTGCCGAAGATGCACCGGACGACAGCGTGACCGAGGAGGTCGTCGTCGAAGCCGTTGCTGAGATCGTCGAATCGGACGGTGAGGACACGCCTGAGGCCGATGCAGCCCCGAGCACCCCAGAGGATTCCGAAGCTATCGAGGTCGTCGAGCCCCTCGAGGTGGCGGAGGAGGCGATCACCGAAGGCGACGGCGAGGACACCGTCCCCAGCCCTCCACGCGGCGATCGCCCAGCCATCAGCGCACCCAAGGCGATCGGTGACGTCCCTGACGACCTCTCGGCAGATGATTTTGCCGCCGTCGTCGAGCAGACGGTCTTCGAGTTCAAGGAAGGCGACATCGTCGTCGGTACCGTCGTCAGGGTCGATCCTGATGAGGTTCTCGTAGATATCGGGTACAAGTCCGAAGGTGTCATCCCACCGTATGAGCTGTCGGTGAGGAACAATTCCAACCCCACCGAGGTCGTCTCGGTCGGTGACGAGATCGAGGCACTCGTGCTCCAGAAGGAGGACGACCAGGGTCGGCTCGTACTGTCGAAGAAGCGTGCCCAATACGAACGTGCGTGGGGTCGGATCGAAGGGATCATGAACGAAGGTGGGACCGTGTCCGGTCTCGTCATCGAGGTGGTCAAAGGCGGTCTCATCGTCGACATCGGCCTTCGCGGCTTCCTCCCTGCATCCCTGGTGGATCTCCGCAGGGTTCGCGACCTCCAGCCATTCATCGGGGAAACGATGGAGGCGAAGGTCATCGAACTCGACCGGAATCGCAACAACGTCGTCCTGTCGCGTCGTGCCTACCTCGAGGAGGAGCAGGCCGAACAACGGCATGCGTTCCTGGAGGATCTCAGCGAGGGCGACATCCGCGAGGGTGTTGTCTCGAGCGTCGTCAATTTCGGTGCGTTCGTCGATCTCGGCGGCATGGATGGCCTCGTCCACGTATCCGAGTTGTCATGGCGCCACGTGAACCATCCTGGCGAGATCGTCACCGTCGGCGACAAGGTGAAGGTGAAGGTGCTCGAGGTGGACTACGGGAGGGAACGGATTTCCCTGTCGATCCGCCAAACGGCCGAGGATCCCTGGGAGACATTCGCACGAGATGCGGATGTCGGAACCATCGTCGATGGGAAGGTCACGAAGACGGTTCCCTTTGGCGCATTCGTCTCCGTGGGCGAAGGCGTCGAAGGCCTGGTGCACGTCTCGGAGATCGCCATGCATCACGTCGAGAGTCCGGAACTCGAGCTCTCCATCGGACAGGAAGTAAAGGTAAAGGTCACCGAGATCGATGCCGACAGACGTCGGGTAAGCCTGTCGATCAAGCAGGCACTTCCGGAATGGGAGGAACGCTCAACGTGGACCGAACGAAAGCCGACACGTCCTCGCCGAAGGGAATTCGAACGTGAGGACGAAACACCAGAAGCGACACCAAGCTTCAACGCAGACTCGTCCCTCGAGGCGATCCTGCAGGAGCTCAAGGAACGCGGCATCGGTCGTTCATAACGGTCAGATCCTTGACCATGGCATGTGCCATGTGGGAACCTTGGCCAGTCGCACGGGGGCTGCTCCTTCTCGACGCGGATTGAAGTCGTATCACATCATGGGGAGGAACGACTGACATGGGCCGGCGCACACTTGTACTCGTTATTGCCGTCGCGCTCGCCGCGATTTCCGGGTTCGCGATTTGGCAATATCTCACGAACGTCGAAGATGACATACGGGCGGACATCGCCGAAGTCGGGGTGTATCGCGCCCTGGACTTCATCGCATCAGGGACTGCAGGCGAGGAAGCCCAGGCGTTCATCGAGACGTCGACCGCGCTCAGGGAGTCGGTTGTCTTCGATGGCTCGACGATTCTCTGTACGGGAGCGGTCGGCTCGAATGCCGACGGCAACCCCAACGAGGTCGGTTGTCCGAACAACCCGAATGACCTCAACGCTGTCCTCGACGGCAAGGTGGCATCCGGTCCGATAGCAGAGGGCCAGCTGATCGCGACAACGTCGTTCGCCGATGTTCGCGACCTCCAGCAGCGCCTCAAAGATGCCATCGCCCCTGGGAAGGTCGCGATCTCGTTGTCCGTCGACATCGTCAATGGCAGCGGCGGCTTCATCCGTCCTGGCGACAATGTCAACATCCTTGCATCCGCAAGCCTGTCACCGCTGCAGTTCCTCGAGATCATCTCGAACGATGAACTCCGCGACCTGTTGATCGAAGCAGGTGTCGCACCCGAGACGCCAGTTACGGGGGACGGGACGACCGTGCCTGACAGCACGGAACCGACCGGCCCAACCAACCTCGCGGGTGCCATCCCGTCTGCGGTCGACGTGACCCAGACGATCCTCCAGAACGTCCAGGTACTCGCCGTCGGTGCTGACACACGACCCGCGCCGCTGGAGTCGGGTCTCACCCCGATCGCCGGTGTGGTCGTGTTCGAGGTGACACCACAGGAAGCGGAACTCATTGAGTACGCCCGCAACTACACCGAGGTTGCACTGTCGCTGCTGCCAGCGGGTGACTACGTGCCCTACGACGCACAACCCGTCGTGGTCGACGACCTCTTCAGCTTGCTCGACCGCCTTCAGGACGAATTGGGACAGGTGACAAGTGGCTCCGGCAACTGACAGCACCCGGTCGATCCTCGTTGTCGACACGGATACAGTGGCGATGGACTCCGCCGTATCCCTCCTGGACGGCCACAAGGTCTATCAGGCACGCAACATCTCCGACGCCCAGCGAAAGCTGGTCGAGGAGGGGATCGAGCTCGCCATCATCGGACCGGGGTTCGCCCATGAGGCTGGGGTGAGCGAGGCGAGCCTCCTCCTCGACATCCAGCCGAGCCTGCCCATCGTCCTTGTGGCAGACGGTCTCACGACCGACGTGCTGAGGGCGGCCATCAGGGTCGGGTTCAGGGACGTGCTGGATGCGCCCCTCAACCAGACCAAGGTCGACTCCATGCTCGCCCACATCGAGAAGGCCGAGGCGATGGTCGGCAAGGAGTTCAAGCCGAAGACCCGCATCGGCAAGGTCGTCACGATCATGTCTCCAAAGGGTGGGGCCGGCAAGACCATGACCACCGTGAACGTGGGGCTTGGTCTCGCCATGATGTCGGGACGACCGGAGAAGGTGGTCATCATGGACGCCGACCTCCAGTTCGGTGATGTGTGTATCTCGCTCCAGGTCGAGCCCCAGCACACGATCGTCGACGCCGCGAGGGACATCGACAAGCTCGATGAACAACTCCTCGACTCGCTGCTCGCGTCGCACGCGTCCGGTCTTCGGGTGCTCTCGGCGCCTCTGGAACCGTCGCTCGCCGATGAGGTTTCGACGCAGGTCGTGGTGAAGACTCTCGGCATGCTCAAGCGAATGTTCGACTACGTGATCATCGACACGGCACCGTTCCTCGATGAACCCGTGCTGTCGATCCTCGAGCGATCTGATGTCGTCCTCCTCGTCGTTGACATGGACCTGCCAGCTGTCAAGAACGCGAAACTCGCTCTCGACACCCTCAAGCTCATCAAGTTCCCGTTCGAGAAGATCAAGCTGATCCTCAATAGGGTGAACAGCAAGGCGCGGCTCGATATCAACGAGCTCGAGCGGTCGCTCGGTCTCGAAGTCCAGGCTGCGATCAGCTCGGACAAGCTCGTGCCACGGGCGGTGAACGAGGGAGAGCCGGTTGTCAGCCTCTACCCGCGCTCGAGGGTTGCCAAGGACCTCAGGGGGGTCGCGGCGCTCGTCCTCGACGGAGAAGCGGTCGACGAGCCGCAGCAGGAAGAAAAGCGCGGCTGGTTCAGGTAGGTGTGATCGTGAACCACCAGGAAGGAACGGCCACATGAGTCTCGCAGACAGGGTCAGAGCGGCGAAGTCGACGGATACGTCGACGGACGGTCAGAGGGAAGAGGTCAAGGCTGACCTCCGGAGAAAGCTCCATTACAAGGTCGTCGAAGGCCTCGGCCCGACGCTGTACAACGCCCAGATGTCCGACGCCGAACTCAAGCTCCGCGTCATGGAGATGCTCGAATGGGCACTCGAACAGGAACAGTCGGTTCCGCTTGCGCGTGCTGATCGCCTCACCCTGCTCCAGGAGATCGCCGACGATGTTCTCGGATACGGGCCCATCGACCCGTATCTGGCTGACCCGGAGGTCACTGAGGTCATGGTCAACGGACCCCACGCCGTATGGGTCGAGCGCGCAGGCAAGATCACGAAGACAGACACACGGTTCGTCGATGCCAACCACCTCGAGCGAATCATCGAGAAGATCGTCGGCCAGATCGGTCGGCGCATCGATGAATCGAACCCCATGGTCGATGCCCGCCTCCCAGACGGATCCCGTGTCAACGCGATCATCCATCCCCTTGCGATCGGCGGACCGTATGTGACGATCCGTAAGTTCGCCGTCGATCCATTCACGGTGGATGACCTCGTCGCCAACCATTCGATGAACGAGCAGGTGGCAGGGCTCCTCAAGCGATGCGTCGAGGGACGGTTGAACATCATCGTCTCTGGCGCCACAGGCTCAGGGAAGACGACGCTCCTCAACGTGCTGTCGAACTTCATCCCCGCGAACGAGCGCATCATCACGGTCGAGGACGCGGCCGAGGTCCAGCTGAACCAGACGCACGTCCTCACGCTCGAATCGCGCCCGACCAATCTCGAGGGCAAAGGTGAGGTCACGATTCGTGACCTCGTCAGGAACACGCTGCGTATGCGTCCCGACCGAATCATCGTCGGTGAGGTTCGTGGCGGTGAAGCGCTCGACATGCTCCAGGCGATGAACACCGGTCACGATGGATCGCTGACGACGGTTCACTCGAATGCACCGAGGGACACACTCGCCCGTATCGAGACCATGGTGCTGATGGCAGGTATGGACCTGCCGATCAGGGCCATCCGTGAGCAGGTGGCTTCTGCCCTCGACCTCATCGTCCACATC
>JAQAZV010000131.1:0-2686 GCA_032127155.1 Acidimicrobiia bacterium | reverse complement strand
CGATCTACCACACGCAGCGAGACGACCTGTATCACCTCAACACCGCAGGGATGGCAGACCACGTATGCACCGTCCTTGGCGTCGTCCGGTACTTAGGGGATGCGGAGTTGCCCCTTCCGGCTGATGAAGGTGCCGTCGTGTTCTTCAGCGTTCCCGGTGGTCTTCTGATGCGGCACTCCGCAACGTGGGTGCCGTTCGGTGCCGTTGCAATCGTGGTGCTTCTGGTCCTCGGATTGTCGATGACGATCAGGCATCGCCCGTTCTCCTGGCGATCCATGCTTCGCGGCACGGGTCTCGCCGTCCTGGGGTGTGTCGTCGCCGCAATCGTGGGTGTCGTGGTGTGGATAGCCGTCTCGGCGGTTCGCTCCACCCTCGGTGTGGCGGAGGGCTACGTGTGGTTGGCGGTGTTGATCGGCGTCGCCGGAGCCCTGTGGGCGATCGCACGACATCGAGCCCGTCTGACGGGTGCCGACATCGGCGAGGGCATCCTGCTCGTCTGGGTAGCCCTGGCTGTCGTCACCGCCGTCACTGTGCCGACCATCGGATACCTCTTCGTATGGCCTGCCCTTGCTGGCACGATCGCCCTTGCCATCCGGTCCCTCGTGTCGGGGGCGTTCGGATGGCGCCTCCTGTCTCTGGTGATCGTTGCCGTTCCGACGTTCTTCCTGGTCACACCGGCGATTGATGCGTTCTTCCTCTTCGCCACACCACGACCGGGCAACCAGGACTCGCAACTCCCTGAGATGATCGTGATATCGATGGCCCTCGTGTACCTCGTCATCGGATTGACCGCATCCGCAGCGGAGCGGCACGCTCGATCCTGAGTACCACCGACGCCTCTGCCGGGTAGCCCCTGTGATGACCCGGAATCGGGGGTGCCGTGGTTCAGCCGAGGTCGTGGACAGCGATGTGAGGATCCATCAGGCTGCCGATGAACAAGCGGCCGTCGTGGAACCGTGCGCTCGTGGTGATGGCAACCCGACCGGTTGAGTCCTGCAGGTTGTTCACGAGGTGGCCGTCGACGTCGAAGCCGAGCACGATTCCATGCCGGACCGGTTTGGGCTTGACGGCGTTCGGGAGTCGATACGACATCGATCGCATCCACGTTCGTGGTGCGATGAGGTCGACAATGCCCTGACGCGGCGAGGCCATGGACACCCACAAGGTGTCGTTACCGAACGTGAGGTTGTCGGGAAAGCCAGCGAGGTTGTCGAGGAACAGCTCGGTCGAACCCGCATCGTCACCTCGTAGCCAATGGCGGTGGACACGGTATCTGCCGGTCTCAGCGACGAAGACCGAGGACTCGCTCGGGTCCAATGCGACGCCGTTCGCGAACTGGAAACCGTCGGCAAGCACCGACAGTTCCCCGGTGGGGGCTCGGGAGAAGAGGCGGCCCGTCGTCTGTCCTTCGAGCAGGTCGTCGGTGTAGTCGTGGATGGACCATCGGGTCGAGGTGTCGGTGAAGTAGACCGTGCCATCCGATGCGACCGCCGCGTTGTTCGTGAACAGGAAGGGGACACCTTCGAAACCGTCCGCAAGTGTCGAGAGCGAACCGGTCATGCTGACCAGCTGCAGGCCGAGGTCGGCATTACAGACGAGGAGGTCGTCCCCGTACCACTCGATGCCGAGCGGACGTCCGCCGACCTCCGCGATCACTCGATCGACGCCTGATGCCGTGACCGCGAGGATCGACCCGTCCGCAGTGCCCGTGTAGGCAACGCCATGTGCATCGATGACGACATCCTCCGGGCCCGAGGTGTCCACGGGCCACAGGTCTGCAGATGTGAGGATCTCGTTTTCCTGGAGGTCTTCAGTCAGTTTCGGGGCAGGCAGCGGTTGCCACGGTGCGGGTGTGAAGGTTGGCATGGCGGCACCCTACCCCTGCCGACCCACCACCGCCCAGTGTCCCGTTCTTGCGTAAATGAGTTCCACCCAGGGCGGAACTCATTTACGCAAGAACGCTTGAGGTGGGCTGGTGGCTGCCTCCGATGAGTCCTGGCCGGGTCAGGCCTCGGGTGGCACGAGCTTGAGAAGGCCGTTCGCGAATGCGCCGTAGTCATAGTCCACGTCACTGTCGTGGACCTGGACCAACGACCACGCGACGTTCCAAGCAAGGAACACGGTGAGGACATCGTTGAGGGTTCGACGGAGATCGTCGGTCACGTCCCCGAAATAGGCGGTGAGCAGGAGGTCCCGACCGGTTGAACTGAGCTCGAAGGCGTTTGCGGCGAGGTCGTAGAAGGGATCGCCCATTCCTGCGTACTCCCAATCGAGTATCCAGAGCTGTCCATCGTCGAGAACATTGAGGTAGTAGGAATCGTTGTGGCACAGCACGAGCTGGTCGAGCGCCACTGCACGCTCGAGCCGGGTCCGTTCGACACGATTGAGGATCCCTGTGAGCGCATCGGGAGTTGCCACACCTCGTTCCGCCGCCAGATCGATCCACCTTTCGATATCGCGATACGGGTCGAACATGCCGTCGATCGGGTCGAGTGCGTGTATGTCACGTAGGCGCGCCGCCATCCGGGTGATGAAGCCCTCACTGCGTGCATCGTCGAGGGTCACCTGGCGGGCCCCTTCAACGAATCGAGTCACCGAGTGCCCCTCTGGGAGGAGAAACGCAACGGGTTCCGGTGCGATGCCGGCGATCGATGCTTCGTGGACGGCGGCCGCCTCCCGTTCCCTG
>JAQAZV010000130.1:0-18632 GCA_032127155.1 Acidimicrobiia bacterium | reverse complement strand
TCGCGTACCAGGCTACGAACGGGCCCAGCTGGTGGCGCTCTCGACCCAGATCGGTCTCCGCGAGACGCGGAGGGTCCAGGGCGACTATCGGCTGACAAGGTCCGATGTGCTCTCTGCTCGGCAATTCGGCGATCAGATCGGGCTGTGCGGTGCGCCGATCGAGGACCACCACGGAGGGGGCGACACCGGAACCACGTGGGAGTACCTCCCTGACGGCGCTGCGGTAGGAATCCCACTCCGAACACTCGTCGTTGCCGATTCCGAGAACACCCTGGTGGCTGGTCGGAACTTCTCTGCGGAGCACGATGCCCAGGCTTCCGTTCGGTCGATGGCCCAGTGCATGGCGATGGGCCAGGCAGCAGGGACCACCGCTGCCATCGCCAGTGCTTCGGGGGGTGTTGTGCGTGACGTACGGTTCGGAGACGTCGCAGATGCACTCACGAGAGCAGGTGCCATCCTCGACCCCGCTGGTGCACCATGACGGTGCGCACGGTGCTCGGTGACGTCGATCCCTCCACTCTCGGTGCGGTTCTCGTCCATGAACACCTCATCATCGACAATGCCCTGATCGCACGGGACTACGAACACATCCACCTCCCTTCCGTCGATGACGCCGTTGCCGAGGTCACATTATGCGCAACTGCTGGAGTCGGCTGCATGGTCGATGCGATGCCCGCCTGTGGTGGGCGCCATCCCGACCGACTTGCTGACATCAGCAGGCGCACGGGGGTGGCCATCGTCGCAACGACGGGACTCCACACACCGAAGTACTACCCCCATCATCCGTGGGCCCTCGAGGCAGATGTGGATGCACTCGCCGAGCTGTTCATCGCCGACATCGAGGATGGCATCGACCGATTCGACTACACCGGCCCGGTGATCGAGCGATCGGAGTATCGGGCAGGCATCATCAAGGTGGCCACCCCACATGCCGAGCTGACCGATCGGTGCCGCAGGGTGTTCCGTGCTGCCGTGACCGCTGCGGAACGGACCGGTGCCCCGATCCTGACCCATTGTGAGGAGGGGGTCGGGGCTGCGTCCCACGTCGCAGAGTTCGATCGCCTGGGATTTCCCCTCCAACGGGTCGTCATCTCACATACGGACAAGGTCGCCGATCGGGGATATCACACAGATCTCCTCGAGTCAGGCGTCAATCTCGAATACGACCAGGCTCTGAGGCGAAGTACCGACGAGCCGGACGACACGGCGGCTCTGATCGCGCATGCGGTCGAAGGCGGGTTCATTCGCCAGATCATGCTTGGCACCGACGGTGCACGTCGGACGCTGTGGACGACCCTCGGTGGGTCACCCGGCCTTGCATGGATGCGCAAAGGCTTCCTCGCATCCCTCGACAGGATCGGGCTGGACGCCGATGTCGTGAGCGTGATCTTCGAAGCCAACCCGCACCGATTCCTCGATCTGGAGGCGACGCCATGACCACGACCACCATCGGCCTCGGGAAACTGGCCCGTGGGCCTGGGAACCTGGGCCTCAGGGAACAGATAGTCGCGGAGCCTGGTCCAGGCGAGGTACTCGTGGAGGTCATTGCGACAGGTATCTGTGGCACTGATCTCCATATCGCCGATGACGAATTCCCTTCGGAGCCACCGGTGACGATGGGGCACGAGGTCACGGGAGAGGTCAGGCAGGTCGGTGAGAACGTCGATGCAGCACTCATCGGTGGACGGTTCGCCCTCGAGACCTACTTCTCATATTGCGGCCGATGCGAGTTCTGCCGGAACGGAACACCGAACCTCTGCGCCGATCGTCGATCCATCGGGTCGCGTGTTGACGGTGGCTTCGCACGGTGGATCGTCGTTCCTGCCCGCAACCTCCATCGCGTCCCGGATCATGTGGGTCGCCACGCGGGGGCACTGACCGAGCCACTGGCGTGCGTGACCAACTGCCTTTTTGATCCCCCCGTCGTGAACGCAGGGGATACCGTCATGGTTGTTGGTCCCGGAACCATGGGCATCCTCACCGCACAAGCGGCGAGGGCTGCAGGTGGTCGGGTGACCGTCTTCGGGCTTCCCGGCGACAGGGGCCGCCTGCAGATCGCAGAAGGACTCGGGTTGGCCACGGAAACCCTCGATGGTGACGCTGGCGAGCCCAGGCAGTTCGATGTCGTATGCGAGTGCTCGGGCTCGTCCGGTGGCGCAGCTCTTGCACTGTCGTCGGTGCGCAAGGGCGGGCGATATGTCCATGTGGGCATCTTCGGGCGGCCCGTTTCGGTGGATCTGGACCGGATCCTCTACAGCGAGGCGACCTACACGTCGGGAAACGCGAGCACTCCGCGCTCGTGGGCGCGGGCCACGGCCCTTCTCGAAGCCGGGCTGGTCGACCTCGATCCGCTCGTGTCGGATGTCGTCGCCCTTGCGGATTGGGAAGATGCCTTCGCACGCACCCGAGAAGGTTCAGGGATGAAGATCATGATCGATCCGCGGATCGAAACAGGAGGTTGAAGAGATGGCAACGACGATCGAACTTGTGGGACCGAACGCCGTTGTCACCGGTGTGTCGGGGGGGATCGGCCGAGCGACCGCTGTCGCACTCGCTCGAGCTGGTGCAAACGTGCTCGGCGTCTACCGATCAAACCATGAAGGGGCTGATCTCGTCCGATCGCAGATCGAGGCTGCAGGGCGTGAAGCCATCATCATCCAGGGCGACACCGGTGACTCCGAGCTCGCCCCAGCGCTTTCGCGGGCGGCGCTCGAGCGTTGGGGAAGTGTCGACATCTGGGTCAACAACGCGGCGTCACTGATGGTGAAGCCGCTCATCGAAACCACTGACGAGGACTGGCATGGTCTGATGGCTGCGAACCTCCACGGGTTCTTCTATGGGAGCCGCGAAGCTGCAAGGGTCATGTACGGGCAGGGGCGCGGCCGCATCATCAATGTGACGTCGGCTGCCGACATCCTCGTCGTCGCCAACCTCGGCGCCTACATCGCGGCCAAGGGGGGCATCCTCGGGTTGACCAAGACGCTTGCGCTCGAGGCCGCCGAGCATGACGTCACGGTCAACGCGGTTTCCCCTGGGGCCACGGATACACCCCTGAACCTCAAGGCCTACACCCCCGAGGTGCGAGCGACCTATGAGCACCGAATCCCCCTCGGTCGGATCGGGACCGAAGAAGAGGTCGCTGACGTGATCGTCTTCCTCGCATCGAAGGCGTCGAGATACCTCACGGGGCAGGAGATCGTCGTCGACGGTGGCCTCGTGATCAACGGGACGGTTGGGCACGCACTCGATGACGACTGACCCGCTCCGGGCAGCCCTCCTTGACGGCAGGCTCGCCAATCCGGACGCCGTCCTCCACGTGAGGGAGAGCGCCGTCGCACCGTCCGGGATGCGGGCGATCGACGTCCTTCCGATGGGCGGCATCGCCATCCGTGTCCTTCCCGACAGGGGCATGGACCTCGGCCAGGCATGGTTCAGCGGAGTTCCCTTGGCGTGGGTCTCGGAAGTGGGTGAGGTCGAACCGATCGCCAACCTCGTCGACGTGGCATGGGGCAACGGTTTCGGGGGAGGACTTCTCACGACGTGCGGACTGCGCAACGTGGGTGTGCCATCCGAGGGCCACGGGCTCCATGGAACCTTTTCCCACCTCTCCGCGTCCGACGTCACCGTAGAGAGGGATCTCGATCGCGGTGTCGTCACGGTGAAGGGCATCGTCGTCGACGACCGTGAGGTTCCTGAGCTCAGGGTCGAGCGCTCCATCTCGACGTTCGCGGGCAGGGGAAGGCTGGAAGTCGTTGATGTGACGACGAATCTCGGTGATCGGGACGCCGAAGCACCTCTGCTGTATCACTGCAACTTCGGATACCCGCTGTGGACCGACGGTGCCGCACTCGAGCTTGGCGATGTCGAGACGACGGCGCGAGACGATGCATCACGTCCTGCTCTCCCGAGCCACCTGAGCCCTCCGACGGTCACCGAAGGTGACGAGTGGGTTCTCGAACACCGACTCACATCGGGGGAGGGAAGGGCAATCGTCACAAACAGGGACCTCGGCGTCTCGGTCGAACTGTCCTGGGACGGTGGATCTCTTCCCATGCTCAACCAGTGGATCGACCGCAATCCCGGAATGGCGGTCCTCGGCCTCGAACCCGCCAACTGCACAACGCGTGGTAGGGCGTACGAGAGGGCACATGGCGGCCTCCCCATCATCGCTGCCGGCGAGCACCGCAGGACGGCCATCACGATCGAGGCACGGCCGACGTGACATCGATTCGCGGGCTCATCTGGGATGTCGATGGCACGCTTTCGGACACGATCGATCTGTGCGTGACGAGTCTTCAGGCCGCGATCGAACAGCAGGGCGGCGCTTCGTACTCCAGGGAAGAGATCATCGGGATGTTCGGTCCGACCGAGGAGGGGATCCTCCGGAACGTGGTGGGGGACGCGTGGCAGAATGCCATTGAGACCTACCTCCTCGCATATCGCAAAGGCCATGCCGAAGCTGATCTCGCCTTTCCCGAGGTGATTGGACTCGTTCGTGAGCTCGTGGACATCGGGCTGCCCCTTGCTGTCGTCACGGGAAAGGGCGACGCGAGCTGCGCAATAACCCTCGAGTCGCTTGGTCTGGTTGGGGTGTTCGATCCGGTGGCATGCGGATCCATGGACGGATCCGTCAAGTCCATCGAGATCGATCGGATCGTGAACGGGTGGGGCCTCGAACCGGCGTCGGTGGTCTACATCGGTGACTCACCGACGGACATCATCGAGTCCAGGATCGCAGGCGTGGTGGCCGTCGCCGCTGCGTGGAAGACCGATGCTGACGTTCCGGCGCTGCAGGGGAAGGAGCCGGACGTCGTCGTTGCCAACGCTGCCGAGCTGCGCGAGTGGCTCCACTCCGCGCTCGATCGGGGCACGATCGCTTGGCCCCCGCCGGGACCAGATCGCCGCTAGAGCAGCGAAGCGGCTTCCTCGTCAGCCCACACCGTGACACTGCTGTGGCGTCTGAGGTACGACGCAGGCACCTGCGGCGTCTCGGGTCCCTTCAATGCCTTTGCCAGGATCTCCGCTTTGGGCAAACCTGTCACCAGAAGCCAGATGGATCGGGACTCGAGCAGCGTTCCCAGACCGAGGGTGACGCCCCAAGCCGGTTCATCGTCGGCACCGTATCGTGCGGCACCTTCCACCGTGGCCGGGTGGAGATCGACGACCCTCGAACGTGAGTCGACCGCGGACCCTGGCTCGTTCATCCCGATGTGGCCGTTCATTCCGATCCCGAGGAGGGCGAGGTCCAAGCCCCCGTCGGTGATCGCCTGCTCCATCCGTCTGCACTCCGCGGTGAGGTCGGGTGTTTCGGTGTCCCACGTTTCGAGGCGAGCAGGCGGAGCTGCCAACTTTGCGAGGAGGTCCGCGTTGAGCATGGCATCACAGCGGGCGGGCCCTCCGGGTGGGAGCCCGAACTCGTCCAGGAGGAACACGGTCGTCTGGGACAGGTCACCGCCGTTTCCTGCATACATCGCATAGACGGGTTTCGGCGTCGAGCCCGTTGGGAGGCACAGACGCAGTCCGGGTTCATCGGTTCGTTCCTTGAGCACCGTGGCGACACGATCCGCGTAGCGGGCAGACGACAGCACCCTGACGTTGAAGTTCATTGGCCGCAGCTCGTCGATCGACGACCCGTCACGCTTCGGTGACGAGGTCGAAGATCGATCCCGTGTCCTTGTCTGCGAGGATCAGCTTCGATCGACCGTCGGGAAGAACCTCGGCCTTCACGATGGCGTGACCATCGTGGTAATCGGTGTTCTTGGCGATGCGGGGTGTAGAACCGGCGCGCCACTCGATGTCGACAGGTTCCCAGCGGTGCGACTTCGCAGAGGCGTAGGCAGCGTCCATGATCGCGTTGACGATGTAGCCGTCGTAGAACGTCTCTTGTGGTTCGGTACCACCCTCGATGGCATTGAACATGTCGGTGAACATGTCCACGTAGCCGAGTTCGGCGACCTCGTCGCCCACCGGGAACAGCCAGCCCTCGGTGGACTCGAGCTTCTCTGCCACATATCCGTCTCCGCCTCCCGAGCTGTACATCTCATACCCGGTGCGGAGGAAGTGGTTCAACCAAATGGTGCCCTCGGTGCCTGCTACCTCGTCCCTGAGGTCCATGCCGCCACGGAAGCTCCAGCTGACCTCGAATTGGCCGAGGGCTCCTGACTCGAACCGAATGAGCGCGACGGCGTTGTCTTCGGCCTTGATCGGGTGGACGAGGGTGTCTGCCCACGCCATCACCTCGATGGGTCGGTTGCCCTTGCCTACGAAGTTGCGGATGATTTCGATGCAGTGGCACCCGAGGTCGACGATGGCGCCTCCGCCTGCCTTGTCGGCGTCCCAGAACCATGCGCTGTGCGGTCCGGGGTGTGTCTCGCGGGACCGAACCCAGGTGACATCGCCGATGGCTCCGCCGTCGACCGCTGCGATCGCCTTCAGGGTTTTCGGGGTGTAGCAGAGGTCTTCGAGGTAGCCGGCGAAGACCCCCTTCGACTCGACGATGTCGAGGATCTCCTTGGCCTCCTGCGCGTTCCTTGCGAGGGGCTTCGTGCACAGGATGGCCTTTCCTGCGTCGGCGGCCATCCTGATGGCATCGACGTGGAGGAAGTTGGGAAGGGCGACCACCACAACGTCCGTGGACGGGTCGTTGATGGCATCCTCGAGTGAGGTGGTGTGGTTGGGGATGTCCCATCGCTCAGCGAATGCTGCACCGCGCTCGGGTGACCTGCTGTACACCGTGGTCACCCGATCACGGGAACGTTGCCCGTGCAACGTCATCGTATAGAAGTCAGCGATGAGGCCCGTTCCGAGCATCGTGATCGAACGCGCGTCCATGTGCACCCTCCCATCAGGTTGTCTAGACAACCATACCATGGAGCCTCGAGTCTCGAGCCTTGTGAGTCCCGAGTCCCGAGCCTCGAGTTCTCAGCAACAGCACCTTGGCCTCTCTCGCCGGTCCATGCTGCTACTTGCGACCTGACACTTGCTACGGCCGAGCGCAGCGAGGCCTTGTACCTGCTACCGCCGAGCGAAGCTCGGCTATCCCGCCCACTCCTTGATCATGCGGTCGAGGGTCGGGAGGGTGACGAGCCCGGACCCGAGGACGGCATCGTGGAATCCCTTGATGTCAAAGGCTGCACCGAGCGTGTTTTCGGCCTCCGCACGCATGCGCTGGATCTCGATGCGACCGATCATGTAGGAGAGGGCCTGACCGGGGAACGAAAGGTAACGGTCGATCTCCTCGACGATTGAATGCATCGTCATCGGCGAGTTCTCAGCCACGTATTGGATGGCTCGCTCGCGACTCCACCCGAGGGAATGCATCCCCGTGTCGACCACGAGGCGGCAGGCACGCATTGAATCAGCCTGCAACATGCCAACCCGGTCGAGTGGCGTCGAGTACAGGCCCATCTCGTCTGCGAGGCGCTCGGTGTACAGGCCCCATCCCTCCCCGTAGGCCGATATGAATCCGTTGCGCTGGAAGGCGGGGACGGTGTCCCCGAGTTCCTGGGCGATAGCGATCTGGAGGTGATGCCCCGGTATGCCTTCGTGGAAGGCTGTGGACTGGACTTCGAATGTGCCCCAGGATGTGGGATCCGCGGTGTTCATGAAGAACGTGCCCTCTCGCGATCCATCCTCGGCTGGCGGGTAATAGAACGCGACCGGGCCGTGCTGGGTTTCCTGTACGAAGCAGTCCGACTTCGGGAGTCTGCCGAACCAGTCCGGCATCGCGGCCTTCGCTGAGGCGAATGCCTCCTCCGACTGGGCAACGACCGCGACCCCACTCGTGTGATGGAGTTCTGGGTCTTCGCGCAGTGCGCGGTAGATCTCGGTGAGGTTCGTCGTGCCGAGGAGCGGCCCTGCCATTTCGATGTACTCGTGGTTGAGGCGCTCGATCTGCTGGAGACCGATCTCGTGGATCTCTGCGGCCTGCAGGGGCAGGGTTGTGTACCTCTCGATCAGTCGTGCGTAGACCAGGTCTCCGTCCGGGAGATACGCGAGCCCTGCCCGGTCGTCGGTGCGTGCGATAGGGGCGACCTCGTCGCGGATCACGTCGCGGTAACGAGCGAATGCAGGCCGGACCTCTTCAGCAACGATCGCCGCCGCCCGCTCCTTCCAAGACGCGATGTCCTTCTCCGAGTAGTCGGGCGGCATCTGCGCCTTCATCAGGGCGTCGTCCTCAACGGGCGAGTCGAGCATGGCGTCGATCTGCGCCACGGTCTTGTTGACTGCGAAATCGGCGTTGACCCTTCCGGATGAGATGCCTTCTCGCAGTCGTTCGCACAGGTCATCGATCATGCGTGCGATTCCCGAGTACTTCACGAGCATCCTCTCTGCATGCTCGGGCGTCTCGACGGACATCTGTGGGATCGCGACCTGAAAGACTGCCTGAGGACCGAAAATCGGATCGATGCCGAACTCGGCCTGACGCATCTCGAGAACGCCAGCCGTGGATTCGCATTCATAGATCAAGGTGTCCTGGGTGATCCGGTCGGCAGGAGAGAGTGTCTCCGGATCGAACGCTCTGGCTTGGGCGGCGAAGGATCGAAGCCGTGTGATGTCCGAGTCCTCGCCCGCCCTTGTCACATCCTCGACGCGATCCATGTAGCGGTAGTCGCCGAGCATGTGGGCGTTCGTCGGTTGGGACTCGAGGACGAACTCCCAGTAGTCATCGGCAAGCTTGCGCAGATCGGCGTTCACAGCATCTCCTCACGATTCGTGGCGGAACCCCATCGTATTGGTCTGGTCAGCGCTGTTCACCGCCCCGTTGCGTGTCTCGGGAAGAGTCGCAGGGCTGCCGCCGTGATGGTGTTCAGCGAGTCCACCGAACCTGCAGCGGACATGGCGATCGAGTTGAGTGAGGACGGATCACCTCATTGATTCATGCGATCCGTCTCACTGCGGCGCTTGCGGTGACCATCTTGGCAACTGCAACTGTCATCACCGGGTTGCCTGTGAGGCTTGATCGAACGTGGCTGTGCTATGTGGGGCGGGCATTGGCGTTGCCGCCTCTGTCCGTTCTTGATGTGCGGATGTGTGTTTCTGACGAATCGAAGGCTCACCTCAGGGACATCGTGAGCCGTACAATCACACGCAACTGACATGAGTGAGGGAACGCAATGTATCTGATTCTTGCCCTGATCCTCATCGGCATGATCGCCGGATGGGTGGCCGAGAAAGTCATCTATCCGGATTGGAAGATGGACTGGACCGAAGCGTTCATCGTTGGCATCGTCGGGTCGCTCCTCTTCGGTATCACGGCGAACCTGATTGCCGGAGACGGCTTCGAGCTGCGTCCAGCCGGGATCATCGGATCGGTCATCGGCGCCATCGTGGTGCTGGCGATCGTCAAGTGGTTCCGCGGCCGCGTCGTGGCCCAAGCCAAGAAGCACTCCGAGTAGACCTCCAGATAGGGCGCACGGTCCTGTCCCGTTGTGGGTATCCTCGCGTGATCCAGCGCCCGTAGCTCAATTTGGATAGAGCGTCTGACTACGGATCAGAAGGTTGGGGGTTCGAGTCCCTCCGGGCGTGCCACTGAAACCCTTGCCCCGCAGGGGTTTCGTCGCGTTTGGGCTCTCTCGGGCGGCGAGGGTTTCTGGGTTGTATCTTGGTCGAACCCAGAAATTCTGAGCCCTTGGTGCGCCTGAAGATGGCCGGTCTCGTGTCGCGCCAAGCCCGATTCAAGCCTTTGGTAGAGGCGACCTCGCGCGACAATGCGCCGGATGCAACCGATATCCAAATACGGCTCTGTGATTGCTCCGAGATCCTGCCCGGCTCCGCCGTCGACCGTATTGCTTGGAGGCATACATTCTTACTGGCGACGACAAGTGCTCCACTACGGAGCCTGTGGCACGGACCGGCGGTGACGGGAGAGGGTATGGCGGAACTCGAGGACTACGGGATCACGAAGGCGCGGCTCCAGGAGATGTACGAGGAGTTCTTGGGCGGTGTCAGCAAGAGCGAGCTCGAACGCCGATACCTCGGAAAGCCGGAAAGCCACGGGAAGTTGTTCTCGAGCTTGGTCAGCAGGTATCTGGGCATCGACACCGAGAGGCGGTCACCCCAAACGAAGGAGATCGCTCGCCTTCAGGCCCTGGTGAGATCACTTGGAGGAGACCCGCGGCGGACCCGTCCACAAACCCTGCGGGAACGGATCGAAGGGCCAGCCAACCAGTTCTACGGCTACGGGGACTACTCAGGCTCGGAGTTGACAGCGCATGCCGCCGAGGTAGCGGAGGAGGTGGTTGATCCCCTTCTTCGCGCCGGAGTGGCCGTAGTGGTGACCATCGAAGTGCGCGCCGCAGCGAGTCAGGCTCTCCCGGATGATGTTGTGCGGGAGGTCGCTGGTGGCGCTCACGTTGTTGGATTCAAGACTGCTGTGTTCGATAGTGCCGATCCGCAAGGCGGTTCGTGACATGTTCGCCAGCTAACGTCGAGTGACATGGCGCAACTGGAGGACCTGAAGCGGGGAGCACGTCTGGCTGGCCTTGTCGCGGGCGAGGCCGCCGAGATCGAAGCCCCCGGCCCCCGCCTCCGGAAACGGGCTCGTGTCGCGATCGTCCGATCTATCGCCCAATCGCACGGAGACAAGCTCGATGTCGCGCCAGGAGAGGCGAGGGTCTGACCCCGGCCCTTTCCACTGTCGCCCGTCTTCGTGCATCGGATCGTCGGAGCAGCGGCTACCGTTCACGATTCGATCATGCCCACCATCAATCTGCCACCGCCTGCGAGGTACATCCTCGAGATCGCCAAGGACGTCCGCCGAGAAGCCGACCACGACGCCGTCGTCATCGTGGCCGCCGGGGTGGCCTTCTACTCGGTGTTGGCGCTCGTGCCGATGCTCCTGCTCGCTGTATCGCTCTATGGGCTCTTCACGACGATCGAGCGCGCCGAGCGTCAGGTCGAGGCGCTGCTTGACGTCTTCCCGCAGTCGACGGTCGACGTCCTCGAGTCGCAGATCTTCGCGATCGTCGAAGTTCGCGGATCCGCATTGAGTCTCGGTTTTGCCCTTTCGGTGGTCGCTCTGGTCTGGACTGTGTCGAATGCAACGCGGGCGCTCGTGAAGGCGGTGAAGATCGCGTACGACCAGGAAGAGGACAGGTCGATTCTCGAGAACCGGCTCGTCGCACTGCCCCTCACACTCGCCGTGATCGTCGCGTTGATCGTGCTCCTGGCGCTCATCGCTGCGGTGCCAGCCCTGATCGCCAGTCTCGACGGAGGTCACCCGTTGGTCTCCTTTGGTGAACTTCGATGGGTCCTCATTGGAGTCGGGGTGGCTGGTGGTATCGGGGCGCTCTATCGATTCGCCCCTCCGGATCGCCCCGACGGTTGGCGATCGGTGGTCCCCGGCACAGTATTTGCGACGGTGATGTGGGTGGCCGTCTCCTTCGGGTTCAGCTTCTACGTGTCTTCGTTCGGCAACTACAACGAGACATACGGGACTCTCGGAGCGGCGGTCATCCTGCTGTTGTGGTTCTGGTTCAGTGCACTCTCCGTGATCCTCGGCGCGGAGGTGAATGAGGCGATCATCCGCCGCCCCTATCAGGAAGTCGATGACCGCGTCGAGTCCGACATCGACGATGTCCCCGACGAGTCGACGCTCTCCGACCTCGCCACCTGAGGTTCCTCAGGTGGTGCGACCAGTGAGCCCGAATCCACTATCGCGCGGGCCGTCTCGTCGGGGTCGTTCCCAGATGGCGCGACCGGCACCGATATCGGCACTGGTGGATGGGGTGATGGGTTGGTCGCGGAGCGCTGTCTGACCGTTTGCCTTGTCTGTCCGGGTCTATGAGGGAGGGGTTTCGGATCGGCATCGCTGTGCGGTCTCGTTCAGCAGCGTTACCATCCAAGGCCCCGCTGTGACGTCGAACGTGGTGAGGAGAAGTCCGCGATGGACCTCGAGAGCAGTGGCGAGCCGTCGGATGGTCCGCCTGGAGACGATGGAAGTGCTGCTTCGCAGCTTGGCCGCGCCCTCGATGAACTGGCGCATCGGTTTGACCAACGGGACTGGGTCGAATTGGCTGCCACGGTGGTTCTGTCGGTGGCAGTGCTCGTCGCTGCGTGGTCTGCGTACCAAGCATCGCTATGGGGTGGCGTTCAGTCTGCAAACGCAAGCCAATACACAGGGCATCTCACGGAGTCGAGCGAAGTTGCCACCCTCATCACGGCACAGTTCGAATCCGACTCGCAGGCTATGTCGACCTGGCTTGTCATGGCGGCGGAAGGCAATGAGCGTGGCATGGAGATACTCGAAGAGCGGTTCGATGAAACGCTCCGTCCGGCATTCGACGCCTGGATGGCCGGATCGACCGGTGGTGCCCTTCCCCCGGGGCTGCCCCAGGACTTGCCAGAGTATGCCGAGGGCTTCGACGAGCTACTCGAAGTGAAGAGCTTCCATTTCACCAATGCCACGGTGGCCGCCGAGACAGCTGCCGAGGCGAACCGCACCGCCGACAGCTTCGTGCTTGTCACGGTGATCATGGCATCCGTGTTGTTCTTCGCCGGAGTCGGAACGAAGCTCAAAGGTCAAGCGATGCGGATCACCATGCTCGTCGTCGCAAGCCTCCTCTGCGCAGTGGCCATCGTGGGGGTGCTATCCCTGCCGCACCAACCCGTGAGCTTCTGACCGGTCCCTCCCGACCGCAATACGAGGCACAGCCATTCGCGGTCAACAAGGAGGCGCCCCGGGATTCTGCTGTCGGGGCCATGTGATCGGTAGGGACTCCAAGTACTCAGGGATCGATGGTGTACTACCCCGATGCGAACCGCCAGCGCCCTCGTGATGATGATCGCCTTGATCGCGACGGGATGTTCGGCTGAAGGGAACGCCGCGCCGGTGGCTGTGTCTTCGACCTCGACGACAGCCGCACCGGTGACGACCCTCGCCCCAGTCCCAGAGCCTCCGACGACGGTCACCACAACAACCACGGTCCCACAAGCACCGTCGATTGCCTTGTCGATGTCCCAGGGAGACGTGGTCACGAGCTATGCACAGGAATTCAGTGGAGCTACCGACCCCGGGTCAACCGTTTCGATCAACGGCGTCGAGGTGGTTGTTTCCCCCGATGGCACCTTCGCCCTGGATGG
The DNA here is from genome assembly GCA_032127155.1 of Acidimicrobiia bacterium. Lineage (GTDB taxonomy): Bacteria > Actinomycetota > Acidimicrobiia > Spongiisociales > UBA5794 > SZUA-442. The sequence goes on along the minus strand of JAQAZV010000130.1, from coordinate 5,549 downwards.
CTGGTGGAACACGCCCGGAATGAACACCGTCGCGGTCGCAGCGACATCGCCTGACGGGCCCACTCGAACCGTCCGCGTAACGTACGAATTCGCACCGCGGGAGGGGTGGATCGCCTTCGTCGGTGACTCGATCCTGCGCGGGGCGACACCCGAGATCGAGGCCAAGTTCGGCGAGGACGTGGTCCGCGCGCTCTCGGGCCGCCGCTTCGACGAAGGCATCCCCGTCATCGAGGATGTCCTGTCGCACGATCCGCCTCCGGAGCTCCTCATCATCGGGCTTGGCTCCAATGGGCCGGTACAACGGGAGGACTTCAATGAGGTGATGGAACTCGCCACCGACGTCCCGCGGGTCGCGTTCGTGAACGTGCGGGCCAACACACGGTGGGAGGATGACTCGAATCGTGAACTCGCGGCTGGCGTGGCCCGCTATCCGAACGCGATACTGATCGATTGGTACGGCGCATCCGAGGACGTTGATAGGCTCCTCAGGGATGATCTCGTCCACCCAACAGTCGAGGGCTATCGAATCCTCGCCGAGCTGATCGCCGACTCGGTGTTTCCGCAATGGCAGCGAACCGAGGATCCATGATCTCTCCTGCTATCCACAGCGTGAATCTGCGCGACGCGCGCTCTCGATGGCGATCGACCGCGGAGCGAAGCCAAGGCTCGTTGAACCCGCTGCCCCTCCACCCGACAGCATCCCTTCAGATCCCATGATGAGCACCACCCAAGCCGCTGAACACGACCTTGTTCCACCGGCGCGCCTGCCGTACATGCCGGGAATCGATGGCCTCCGGGCGGTAGCTGTGATGGCGGTGCTGTTCTATCACGCCGACTTCGCGTGGGCACGTGGCGGGTTCCTGGGGGTCGAGGTCTTCTTCGTGATCTCCGGTTATCTCATCACATCGTTGTTGCTCGTCGAGTGGCTCCGGACGGGGACCATCGGGTTGAGGTCATTCTGGGTCCGTAGGGCTCGCAGGTTGCTGCCAGCGGTGTTCGTCCTGATCCTTGGCGTGTCGCTCGCAGCGATCTTGGTCTACCGCGACGCGTTGGACCGCATGCTCGGCGATGTCGTTGCAGCTACGGGGTACGTGACCAACTGGTTCCTGATCGTGCGAGATGTGTCGTACTTCGAGGTGTTCGGCCGTCCTCCGCTGCTTCAGCACCTGTGGTCATTGAGTGTCGAGGAGCAGTTCTATCTCCTGTGGCCGCTCATCTTCTCTGCGGGTTTGCTGCTCATTCACCGCGGCAGCCAGAAGCGGACAATCCGGTCGTTCCTGATGTTGACGATCGCGGGAATCATTGGCTCGACGTTGCTGATGGCGTTCCTCTTCACCCCGTTCGAGGATCCGTCGCGGGTGTACTACGGAACTGACACACGAGCCGCCGGAATCCTCGTTGGGGTGGCACTGTCGCTCGTGTGGATTCCGTGGCGCCTGCCGACCGAGCTGCCCCGTCGCCAGAGGGCCGTGCTCAACACGGGTGGATTCGTTGCACTCATCGCACTGATTGTGATCCTGGTCGGCATGGACGAGTACTCCACCTTTCTCTACCGAGGCGGGTTCCTCCTGACCTCCCTGGTGACGGCGGTTGTGATCGGTGCGACCGTTCATCCGGCGGGAATCCTCGGCGGACTGCTCGAGAACCCCGTCATGAAATGGATCGGTACCCGGAGCTACGGCATCTACTTGTGGCATTGGCCGATCTTCATGGTCACCCGCCCCGGCGTCGACGTCGCCGATCGTCCGTATGTCACCTTCGCCGTGCGTACTGCCCTCACATTCATCATCGCCGAGGTGTCCTACCGGTACGTGGAGTCGCCCATCCGACACAAGGGCTTCCGGCAGTGGGTGGTAGACATGCGCAGAGCGGCGGGCATCCAAACCGTTCGCGGCGGCTCGATCATTGCAGTCGGTGCACTCGTGTCGATCTCATTCATCCTCGGCGGACTCGCATGGGGTTCCGTTCTGCGGGACGCGGGACCCGTCGCGGTCGCATCCGAGGCGACCGAGGACGTCTCGCTGCCACCAATTCTGGCCGCGACGCCTGTCGAGACACCGACTACCACTTCAACGCCCTCCACTTCGCCGACTGTCGTGTCACCGGCGGACTACGTGGCTGTGTCGATGATCGGCGACTCGGTCCTTGCGGGCGCTCAGGGCGTGGTGAAGAACACCCTCGAGAACCCGCTCATCATCGATGCGACGGTGAATCGTCAGTTCAAGCACGCCGACGACGTGGCACGAGACCTCCGCGCGAACGGGACCCTCGGTGACATCGTGGTGCTCCACCTGGGGACGAACGGTGCGTTCAGCTCGGACACCTTCGATGAAGTGATCGAGTCACTGCGCGATGTCGATCGCGTACTCGTCCTCACCGCGAAGGTTCCGCGGCGTTGGGAAGCGTCTGTGAATCGGACCATCGTCGAGGGCGCGGAGCGTTGGCCGATCGTCGAGGTCATCGACTGGCACACGATCGGTGGTCAACATCCGGAATGGTTCTTCGAGGACCAGGTCCACCTCAACGGCACCGGCATGCGCGAGTACGCCGAGCTCTTGTCAGATGTCATCAACGACCAATAATGGTTCAACGCTGATCCAGGTTGGGTCCATTCTGCAGCACCGCGGTGTGTAGGGGGCACCCAGAGCCTCGACAGTCGCTCGATCGGACCCCGGTCCGCTCGAGAGTGAACCGCGGCCCGCGAGGTGACGCGATTGCCAGAAGGCCCGAGCGGGGCCAGCAGCCCGGGGCTATGCGCGCCGCGATCCCCGGAGGACAAGACTTCGAGGATCAGCCGCCCCGAAGAGTGGCCTCGATCGTTCGGAGCATGTCTTCCTCGGCGGTGCTCACCTTCTTGGACTCGCCCCTGTCTGCAACGGCCTCAGCGACGGCGCGACTCACATCCACGACGAAGCTCACAACTGCATCTGCTTCGTCGGGAGGAAGTGTGGCGACCGTCTTGGCTGCGGCATGGAGACCTGGCATCGCTGTGGCCGCCATTTCGTCCTTCGATGGCGATCCGACCCTGCCTTGGACTTCCCGCTGGACCTTGTTCGAACCGGCTGCAGCGCTCAGTTCCTTGATCAGGGCACTGCCGTCTTCCGGGTGCTTCGTTGCCTTGCCAGCCGCACGAACCTCCTTGAAGAGGCCGATTGGGCCGACGTTTCCTGTGGACATCATGGCCATGACCGCGAAGTACGGTGCCTCGGTGAGCGTCCGCCATGCCTCGTCGCCGAATCGATCCCTCTCGCTCATCTTGTCACCCCTTGCTCTCGATGGTCCCTTGAGCGGCTCCAACACAGAGGAGGCCAGTTCCCATCGGGAACCAACCTCCTCTGCATTCGAACGTGCTCGTCAGTTGGCATCGTACCAGAGGTGTTGATTCGTCCGGCAGTAGGAGATCTGCTCTTCCCTCGTCTCGATGCGGGATCGTCAGATGCGCGACGCCACCCCACCGACAGTCCGATGCCCGTCGCGTGTGGGACCCAACCGCCGTGAGGAGGCCGACGGGCGTCTGCCCTCCGGGTCTGCACCACTTGTTGCGAGACCGCACCGGAATCTCGGTGGAAGACCTCTCTTTGCAGCGAACGTTGGGTCACAATGCGCCAGCACGCGTGAGAGGAGAGCGGGCGGGCATGGGAGGGCCAACCTACGATCGGATGGAGATGGCCTACCCGATTCATCCGGAACTCTTCGACCGCCTTTATGAAGACTGGTCAACACTCGATCGGTTCCAGCGGACACGAGGCGTGCTCCGTCTTATGGCGACGGTGATTGCAGAGTTGTGGGCCCGGAACGACACCAGTCTCCTGATCATGCCCGGCATGGTCCCGATCGACGAGCACAGGGTCCAGTCAGAGCTCACCAAGTACCTGGACGATGCGTGGAGTCCGGTCATCGGCGCCGACATCGACGGGCCCACATCACTCCCCTTCAAGATCGACCAGCAGTTCGACAACATCGGCCGGTACTCAGCAGCGCGCCGGGTGGCACGAGCCACATACATGGGGTCAGCGCCACGCGAGGAAGGTCGACGCGGGGTGGACATCAAGCACATCACCCTTGGCAGCGCCCAACCGGGCGAGTCGCCAGGCACGTTCAGTGACGCCTTACGGAGGGTCAGCAACGACGCCACCTACATGTATGTGAACGGTGCTCAGTACTGGTACTCATTGCAGGCCAATGTGACCCGCATCGCATCTGACCGGGCCACGTCGAACTTCGACACAGCCCAAGCAGATTCCGAGCTCAGGCGGCGTCTCGCCACCCTGCCAAAGGCACCATTCGTTGGAGTCCACGTATTTCCCGATGGGCCTGGTGACGTCGTTGATGAAGACGACGGAGTACGCCTCGTCATCCTCCCAGCGTCCGAGTACCACACCACCAATGACCCGAAGAGCAAGGCGATCACAGCGGCAGCCAAGATCCTGGAGCAGCGCCAGGGCGGCCCCCGAATCTACCGCAACATGCTCGTCTTCTGCGCGGCGGACAACAACAGAGTCGAAGAGTTGAGGGAGGGCGTACGCCTCTACCTGGCGTGGGAATCGATCATCGCTGACCGCGAGGAACTCCAACTCACCCCCAACCAGGAGAAGCAGGCGAAGTCCAAACGCGACGAGGCGAGCACGACCGTCGATCAGCGGATCGGTGAAACGTTCGTCTTCATCCTGACGCCGCGCCAGAAGCCGGGCGAGGGGGAGATCGATTGGGAGTCAACACCGGCCCGCGGGGCTGGAAAGATCCCCGAGCGAGTCGCCAAGAAGCTCGAATCCGGCGAGGAGCTGATCACCTCATACGCCGGGGTCCGAGTTCGCATGGACCTCGACAAGCCAAAGGCGCGTCTGTGGGAAAACGACGGGACGTTGAAGGTTCAGAAGCTCTGGTCCTACTACGCGCAGTATCTGTACTTGCCTCGCCTCGCGTCGCTGTCAGTGCTGGTCAATGCAATCGGAGAAGCGGTGTCGACAACGGACTGGAGCGAGAAGTTCGCGTACGCGGATGCGCTCGATGCGGACGAAGGCCGTCTGGCTGGCCTCGCGATTGCACAACACGTGAACGTTCAGCGCAGTGGCCTCCTGGTGCATCCAGATCGGGCAAATGAGCAGCTGCAGCAGCCTGTGGATACGCCCGGTCCGGGCGATGGTGGTGAAAATGGCGGCGGCGATCCCGGCCCTGGCGAGAAGCCAAAGACCCGCTACTACGCCCGAACGCGGCTCGATCCGGTCCGCGCGGTCCGCGATCTCGGCACCATCATCGCTGAAGTCACGGAGCACCTCGGAGCCGCGCCCGGAGGTCAGGTCGAATTCGTGATCGAGGTGAGTGCGAAGAGCGACGAATTCGATGAGAAGACGAAAAGGACTGTCAGCGAGAACGCCCGCGCCCTCGGGTTCGAGTCGAGCGAGTTCGAGTAACTGCGACAGCGGTGGATCGATAGCGAGCCGAACAACAGGCTCAGTCCAAGAAGACGACTCCATTCGCGCCGTCACTCATGATCAGCGCGTCGTCAGTCTCGACCAGACGACAAAGCTTGCTGGGGTCGATGGCTAGCG
>JAQAZV010000129.1:0-2517 GCA_032127155.1 Acidimicrobiia bacterium | reverse complement strand
GACGTCGCCCTCGAAGCGATGGAGCAACTCCGTCCACTCGTGCCCGGTGGGGCGACTCCCGCTCAGTTCGCGCTGCGGTGGATCCTGGATCACCCCGCCGTATCGACGGTCATCCCCGGTGGGAAGAATCCCCAACAGGTCGCTGACAACGCCGAGGCTTCAGACCTTGAACCGCTTTCCGAGGCCACCATGGATCGCGTCGCAGCGATATACGACGAGTACGCGCGCCCCCACGTCCACGACCGCTGGTAGTTGGCCCTGGCTGCCCTCGACGACGGATGAGCGCCGAGTCGAGGCTCGTCGTCTCCAGCTCGCATGGTGGTGGCATATCATCGATCGATGCGGACCCCCACGGTGAAGGGCAAACACTCGGCGGTTGTCTCAGCGCTCCTGGCATTCGGTGAGGAGCTGGATGCGGTCGAAGCCTCGCGCCTCACCACCGTGCTGACCAACAACCCGGAGGCAAACGAGCTGCTGGTCTCCGATGCCTGGGGTTTCCTCGCAGGGGTGATCTGCGACTACCAGATGCCCGCAGATCGAGCATGGGCGACCCCCTACAACCTCGCCCAGCGTCTCGGAGGGTGGAGCGTCGAACGGATCGCCGATGATCCTGAAGCGGTGCACGCAGCGTTCCTCGGTCCGCCTGCCATCCATCGCTTCCCCAATCAGACCACCCGCTTCGTCGTCGATGGTGCCAGACGTGTCATCGACGAGTACGGCGGTGACGCTGCAGCGGTGTGGAATGACCAGCCGACGGCCCGCGATCTACAGGCTCGGCTGAGCGAGTTCCTTGGCATATCCCAGAAAAAGGCAGCGATGGCCGTCGAGATCCTGTACGCGCAACTCGGCGTTGAGATCGCTGAGATGGAGGGTTCCGATATCGCCTACGACGTCCATGTCAGGAGGCTCATGCTTCGTACCGGCCTTGCCGAGCGTGACAACGTCAACCACATGGTCGAGATGGCTCGACGTGCCCACCCGGATCGCCCTGGGGCGCTCGACCTCCCGATGTGGGAGATCGGACGAACCTGGTGTCACAAGCGTGAACCCGAGTGTGCCGCCTGCATCATCGCTGCTGCGTGCCCGCAGTTCGTCGATGCAGCGCGGAACGTCGCCGGAGCCTGATCCGGAACATGAAGGGGCGGCTCAGGTAGTCCCACCTGCGGAGAGGCGGTTCAGGGCGGCACTCATGCCAGCCTCGGCCTTGTCCCCGAGCTCGTTGAACTTTCCACCAAGGAAGGGTTCGGCAAGGCGGAGGAGACCTTTGAGGCGAATGTCCGCCGTATAGGTCACAGATGTCCCACCGTCTGGCACTTCGGAGAATTCCATGGTGTCCACGGCATGGGTCGTTGAACCGTCGCCGACGAGCGTGAGGAGCCTTTCCTCCTTGAATGCGGTGATCTCGTACACCATCGGGAGCTTCCGATCACCCCAGGTGACGATGAGGTCGTAGATCTGGCCGAGCTTCGGACCTTCGAGGTCCCGCGGCACGGACGATTCCGTCCCCGGATCCCATTCCGGAGCGTTGGAGAAGTCGGCAAGGTAGGAGAACACGGTGTTGACGGGTGCGTCAGTGGTGATGGTTCGGATGATCTTCGGCATGGTGCTCCGTTCGGTTCAGGTCTCGAGGAACGTTCTCAGGTAGTTCACGTTGATGGTTCGAGCCAGGGAGAGGCTGCGGATGCCATGTATTCCATGAAACGCTCACGCTTCTCCGCATCTTCCATGGTCTTCTTCATACGGTGCGTGGGCCTTGGCTCGCGATCGTGGACGAAGGATCCCGAGAGGTCAGCGGCTTCGTCGGATGCCGCAAGCCACACGATGGTGTCCGCCCCTTGACCGGCATCCCGCAGGAAGGGGCCGGTGATCTTGCGGAATGTCGGCAGGGAGGTCTTCACACCCTCCGTGTCGACCCATCCCGGATGCATCGAGTTCACCGTTACGTCGCCGTCGGCCAGGGAGGCGGCCCATTCCTCGGCGAGGACCACCTCGGCTCGCTTCGTACGGGCGTATGCGTTTGTTCCGTTGTACTCGCCAATGGTGGACTGGAGATTCGAAACGGTGAGCCCTTGGGAGTACATCCCCCCCGACGACACCATCACGACCCGTGAGGGTGCAGATGCGATCAAAGCAGGGAGGAGCCGAAGAGTCAGCACGTATTGGCCCAGGAGGTTCGTGGCAAACGTGAGTTCGAAGCCCTCCTCGGTCTCCGTTCGCTCGTGGATCATGATCCCGACGTTGTTGACGAGTCCGTGCAGCGGATCTCCTGCCTCGGCATAGCTATCGGTGAGTTCGACGATGGAGCGCATCAGCGACAGGTCTGCCTTATGCGGGATGATCGTGCCGTCCGCACCGGCTTTGAGCGCAGCGAGTTTGTCCTCGCTACGGCCGACGGCGTGGACGACAGCGCCGTTGGCTGCCAGCCTTTCGGCGGCAGCCTTGCCGATTCCTCCGGTCGCGCCTGTGACCATGATGTGTTTGCCGGCGACTTCAGGAAAGGGTTCGTCGCTGTTGAGG
>JAQAZV010000128.1:0-10804 GCA_032127155.1 Acidimicrobiia bacterium | reverse complement strand
TAGAGATCCTCGAGGGTCGGCACGAGCGGTTCGACCCGAGTCGGTCGCACGCCGCGTTTCACCATCTCGATGACGATGTCGGGGATACGGCCCTCATCGTCGATCGTCACGTGGAGGGGACCATCCCAGCGAATGGCGAGGACACCATCGAGTTCGGGGATGAAATCGAGGGAGGTACGGTCCGCGGCATCGAGAAGGACGATCGGGTCCGGCATGTACTGACGTGCCAGTTCGCGCGGATCGCCGTGCGCCCTGACCGACCCTTCCTCCATGAGGACCACCTGATCCGCGATCCCCTCGGCTTCATGGAGCAGGTGGGTACACATCACGATCGTCCTGCCCCGACCCGCCATCTCCTTGATCAGTTCGAGGACCGCCTTCGCTGACTCAGGATCGAGACCCGCGGTCGGTTCGTCGAGCATGAGGACCTCGGGGTCATGGATGACGGCGCGTGCCAGTGCGAGGCGTGTGCGCATCCCGGTCGAATAGCCACCGACCTCCTGGCCGAGGGCATGGTCGATACCGAACCGTTCAGCCGCCGAGCGCGCCCGAACCTCGTCGGATTCGAAGATGGTCGCCGCGAACTGAAGGTTCTCCCATCCGGTCACCTGGTCGTAGAACGCTGGCTTCGGGGGGACCACGCCGACCCTGCGACGCACCTCGTCGCCGTCATGGAGCGGATTGAGACCGAGGACCTGGATCCCACCGGCATTGGGGAGCATCGCACCCGTTGTCAGGCGCACCGTGGTGGTCTTTCCTGCACCGTTGGGTCCAAGGAGAACCGTCACCGAGCCGATGGGCGCGGTGAAGCTCACGTCGTCGAGCGCGACGACCGCGCCGAACTGCTTCGACACGGAGGCGAAGGTGATCGCTGGAGGCATCCCGTCATGCATCGGCGTTGACGGTAGGACGCTTGACACATATGCGTGACGACCGGTGATGGCGATGGATGTCCGACAGGCGGGCCACGGATCCTGCGACAATGTCGTCATGTGCGGCAGATTCGTCCAGGTCGAGAAGCCAGAGTTCTACGCCGAACACTTCGGAGCCGAGTTCGTGCGCACAGAGACACTTGCGACGAACTTCAACGTTGCACCGACGCAGCAGGTCTACGCCATTGCCGAGCACGATGGCGATCGGGTGCTCACCTCGCTTCGGTGGGGACTGGTCCCCTTCTGGGCAAAGGACATCAAGATCGGATCCAAGGCGATCAATGCACGCGTCGAGACCGCTGCTACCAAGCCAATGTTCAGGGATTCGTTCGAGCGGCGCCGATGCTTGATTCCCATCGATGGCTTCTATGAGTGGGAGCGCAAGGCGAAGGGGAAGCTGCCCCACTACATCACGTCCGCAGACGGGGCACCCCTTGCCGTCGCGGGTTTGTGGTCGTCGTGGCGTGATCCCGAGACCGAGGAGAGGATCCTGACGTGCACCGTGCTGACTGGGGAACCCAACGAACTCCTCAAGCCCATCCATGACCGGATGCCCGTGGTTCTCCCGCCGGATCGCTGGGCATCGTGGCTCGATCCCGACAATCGCGACGTGGCGCCATTCGTCCCGTCCCTTGGTGTCTATCCGAGTCAGCTGATGTCAGAACACCCTGTTTCCACCCTCGTGAACTCGGTTGCGAACAACTCCAGGGATCTGATCGAACCCCTGACCACTCCGGCCATCGACGCCCCGTGACAGGCAACGATGGCGCATCTGTCGGCCGCCACTCCATCGTCGACGCGTTCACCCGCCAGGCGGGATGGTGCGACCGCCTCGGGTCGCCGTTGTCCGCTCGGATGCTCCTCATCGCTCGCGACGACATCGCTGCTGGCGGCACCATGGATTCGATCACGGCCGCGTTCGACGACGATCCCGTGCAGTCGGCACTGTCCCTGCGGTTGCTGGGTGGTGTTCATCGCCTGGTGCTCATGGGCCTCGCACCGCGACTTGCGCGTCATTTCCCGTCTGTGGGTGGCAGCCCCAACCCCAAGAGCCTCGCCGACGACCTGATCGGCACGGCGAAAGATCACATGCCCTACCTGGCCGAGAGCCTATCTGTGGCGCCACAGACGAACGAGACCGGTCGGGCAGCAGCACTCTTCCCTGCCATGTGCGCGGCCGTCGCCCCCGCCGGAGGGCGCATCAGGCTCCTCGAGATCGGTGCCGCGGGAGGACTCAACCTGATGCTGGACAAGTTCCGCTACGAGCTGGGTGACTGGGTGTGGGGACCAGCATCCGATACGGCCACGATCAGGGCGGAATGGACTGGTTCGTACCCACCGGATCCCGGGCCACTCGAGGTCGTGTCGCGACGGGGATGCGACGTGCAACCCCTGGACGTGACGGACCCCGAGCAACGCCTCAGGCTCCTGTCGTTCGTTTGGGCCGACCAGGACCAGCGGTTCGAGCGTATGCGAGCCGCCATCGAAGTGGCGCGGCGATCGCCCCCGGTCATCGACAGGGCCGACGCCGGTGATTGGCTTGCGAACCGGCTCTCTGAGGAGATGGCCGAAGCCACGACCACGGTTGTTCAGCAGTCGGTGATGTGGCAGTACCTCTCTGAGGGAACGCGCGTTGGTGTTCGGCACGCGCTCGAGCACGCCGGGCGTTCTGCGACGAAGGATGCGCCACTCGTCCACATCACCTTCGAGCCAGGCCCTCGGATCAGCGAGCGAGGGAGCTTCGCGATCACGGTCACGAAGTGGCCGTCCGGTGAGTCCGCCATCCTCGGCAATGCGCAAGCTCACGGTGCCTGGGTCGAGTGGGGCCGTTGACGCCAGGGGGTGTGGCATCATGCGCGCATGTCGAACCTTCTCCCCGTCTGCGTCATCGGCGCGGGTCTCAGCGGCCTGGCAAGCGTCAAGCAGCTGACGGATCGCGGCATCGCCGTCGAATGCTTCGAGTTGGGCTCCTCCATCGGCGGGAACTGGCGATACGACAACGACAACGGACGATCGGCGGCGTACGCCTCCCTCCACATCGACACGTCGAAGGAGCGATTCGCGTTCAGCGACCTCCCGATGAACCCTTCGTGGCCCGCCTACCTCCACCACAGCCAGGTTCTCGCGTATCTGGAGCGCTACACCGAGCGATTCGGACTCCTGCAACACATCCGTTTTCGTCACCAGGTCATGTCCGTGGAATCGGACGGGGATCTCTGGCAGGTGACGGTTCGCGACCTCGCAAGCAACCAGGAGACGTCACGTGCCTTCCAAGCGGTCGTTGTCGCCAGTGGCCATCACTGGAAACCGAACATCCCCGAAATCGACGGGCCATTCGATGGCACGGTCCTGCATGCACAGAAGTACCGCACGCCAGAGCCGTTCATCGGAAAGGATGTCGTTGTGGTGGGCGTCGGCAACACCGGCGTCGACATCGCCTCAGAGTTGTCCTGGCACGCCCGTTCGGTGACCCTCTCGACGCGATCTGGCGCCCACGTGCTGCCCAGGTACCTCCTTGGCCGTCCACTCGACACGTGGTCGAACCGATCTGCGTCGAAGCTACCGCTCGCTATCCAACGGTCGATCTATGGCGCGCTGCTGTTCGCTGTGCGGGGTCGGCAGGAGAGCTACGGGTTCCCGACGCCGGATGCTCCGATCCTGTCGCAGCATCCAACCGTCAGCCAGGATGTGCTCCGCCTCGTCAAGGAAGGGCATATCGCCGTTCGACGCGGCATCTCCCGCACCACGAGGACCGACGTGGTGTTCGTCGACGGTGCGAGCACGCACTGCGATGCGATCATCCTTGCCACGGGATACACCATTGAGTTCCCGTTTCTCGATCAAGCGATCGTGTCTGTCGATGGCAACCGGGTCGATCTCTACAAGCGAGTCGTCACACCGGACTGGCCCGGTCTCTACTTCGTCGGGCTGATCCAGCCCGTGGGCGCCCTGCCTCCCCTCGCGGAGCAGCAGGCTCGATGGGTGTCCCAGCTCGTCGACGGTGCAACATTGCCGACATACGCCACCATGGTCGCCGAAATCCAAAGGAACCACGAGGCTGTTTCCCGTCGCTACCAGGATCGCCCCCGCCATACGATCCAGGTCGACTACTGGGAGTACCTCGATGAGATGCGAGAACTCTGCGACGAGGGGGACCGATCGACCACACGTTGAGATGCCCGATCGTGCCGCGAGCAGTGTCGGGTCGGTAGCCGAAGGTCACCTGGTGCAGTGCCTGCCGGTATCGTGGTCTGACGTGGAGGGGGCAATGCCACACCATGACCACTGACGTGCCGGTCGCACCTGACAAGCGAGAATTCTGGAAGAAGGTCGCCCTGCGATCGTTGTTCCTGGTCTTCGCCCTCGTCCTGCTCTACTTCTTCCTCCCGACGATCGTGGATTTCCTTTCGGAGGCCCCAGCCCTCGCCAGCGTCGAATGGTGGTGGTACGCGATCATGTTCGTGCTCATGACGGGTGCGTTCATGGCGGCGTGGGAGTTGACCCACGTTGCCGTACCCGACATCTCGGTCTTCGTCGCGGCGTGTTCGCAGCTCGTGTCGAACGCCATGGCAAAGGTCATACCGGGTGGTGCCGTGGCCGCAGGTGCGACCTACTTCCAGATGCTCTCCGTGTCAGGTGTCTCCACGGGCCAGGCCGCAGCGGCCCTCGCTGCGGTGTCATTCATCTCGAATCTCGTGCTCTTCTCGCTTCCCGGCATCGCCTTGGTGATCGCTGCGGTGTCTGCCCCGATCCCTGACGGGCTCGTGCCGGTCGCCGTCGTCGGAACCGTGCTCTTCGTCGTGATGTTCTCGGCCGTCTTCGTCGTCGTTCGATGGGACAGGCCCCTGCTCTTCGTCGGCCATCTCGTCGAGTCGGTCGTCGGATGGGCGGCGAAACGCTTCCACAAAGGTTGGAATCCGACTGCACAGGGCTTCCTCGATCGGCGCAATGAGGTCGTCGCGTCCCTCGGTCGTCGATGGTGGAAGGCCCTCCTCGCTGCCGTGGCGAATTGGATGCTCGACTACATGGTCCTGTTTGTGGCCCTCGTTGCCGTTGGCGCGGAGCCGCGAGCATCGCTCGTGTTGCTCGCGTTCGCTGGAGGCGCGGTGCTCGGAATGATTCCTGTCACCCCCGGTGGGCTCGGGTTCGTCGAGGTTGGTCTTGTCGCCCTCCTCACAGCCGCTGGTATCCCTGCCCCGGATGCCACGCTCGCCACCCTGGCATACCGGCTCTACCAGTTCTGGCTTCCGATTCCCGCCGGTGCTGTCGCGTACGTCGTCTTCAAGCGGCGGTATGGCAAGCCTGCCGTCATCGAGGAACCGGCGTCCTGACCGCGAGGACGCCCGGGATGCGTGGCGAGTAGATTCGGGTCGTCAGGTCCGATTCCGCGACCACACGAGGTACTGCATGACCGTCGAACAACCCCAGGCCATGAATCCATCCATTTCCGCCGTCATGCAGCCGCTGAGCGACGCGGCCGGATGGATGAAACTGATCGGCACCCTCGCCATCATCTGGGGGGTCATCCTTGCGCTCTCGATTGTGGGGCTCATCGTGGCGTGGCTGCCCATCTGGATGGGCATACTCCTCAGGAGGGCTGCTGACGAATCGGTTGTCGCGAATCGCACGGGGCACGAGGCAAATGCCGTGGCGGCAACGGCGAGCCTGCACACGATCTTCAAGGTCCAGGGAGTCATCCTGTTGGTCATGCTCGTACTGTGGACAGTGGGGATCGTGCTCGGGATCATCCTCGTCGTGGCGAGTGGCGGCGACATCGAAGCACTCGGCGCGGTACCCTTCATTCGCTGATGACGTCCGGCGGGAGAGCCGGCTGACCGGCGCCGAAGGAGCAACCACCCCGGGAATCTCTCAGGCACACGGACCGCTGGAACGAGGCACATCTGGAAAGAAGGGCGCGTGCCCTCACCGAAGGTGAAAGCCGCATTCGTGCGGTGAAGCTCTCAGGTCGAGCGACAGACGGGGCACGAACCGACGCGTGCACCGAGGAGCCGACCGATGAAGGACCAGATCCAAACAGGACCATTCGCCGACCGCCACATCGGTCCGTCGGCCTCCGACATCGACGACATGCTCGCCGTCGTCGGCGTCGATTCGCTCGATGATCTCATCGATCGAGCCATCCCCGAAGTCATTCGGTCCCACCGGCTCCCCGAGGTCGCGGGGCCGTACACCGAGGAGGCCGCTCTCCGTCAGCTCCGTGCCCGAGCAGATCGCAACGAGGTCTTCACCTCGATGATCGGTATGGGGTATCACGGCACCATCACACCGGGGGTCATCCAGCGCAACATCCTCGAGAATCCCGGTTGGTACACGGCCTACACGCCGTATCAGCCGGAGATCTCACAGGGTCGCCTCGAGGCCCTCTTGAACTTTCAGACTGCCGTGTGCGATCTCACCGGCATGGAGATCGCCAACGCATCGCTCCTCGATGAGGCCACGGCTGCCGCCGAAGCGATGAGCCTGATGAGGCGCGTTGGCAAGAGCGAATCGACCACATTCTTCGTCGATGGTGACTGTCACCCGCAAACGATCGACGTCGTGATGACGAGGGCGGTACCGCTGGGTCTCGACGTGGTTGTCGGGGATCCGGTGTCCGATCTCCCCAGCGCAGGTGTCTTCGGCATGCTCCTCCAGTACCCGGGCTCGTCAGGGCGGATTCCCGACATCGGCCCGATCATCCACGATGCACATGAGGCCGGGGCCCTCGTGGCCGTGGCCACCGATCCCCTCGCCTCGACCCTGTTGGTGCCTGCCGGTGAGCTCGGTGCGGATGTTGTGGTTGGGAGCTCGCAGCGGTTCGGCGTCCCCATGATGTTCGGTGGTCCCCATGCCGGGTTCATGGCGACGAGGGAGGACTACCGCCGATCGCTGCCCGGGAGGTTGGTGGGTGTGTCGGTGGACGCCGCAGGCCGATCGGCCCTCCGACTCACGCTCCAGACGCGCGAGCAGCACATCCGCAGGGAGAAGGCAACCTCCAACATCTGCACGGCTCAGGTCCTCCTGGCCGTGATGGCTGGCATGTATGCCGTCTATCACGGACCGGAGGGGATTACCGCGATCGCCGAGCGTATCCATGGCCTCACCGGCGTCCTCGTCGCTCGACTTCTGGCTGCCGGTGTCGATGTGGTCCACGACACCTGGTTCGACACGATCCAGGTGCATGTCGAGGATGCTCGTGTGGTGTTGGCACGAGCGCGGGAACTCCGCATCAACGTTCGAGCGGTCGACGAGACGACCGTCGGAATGTCGCTCGATGAGACAACGTCGATGGCCGAGGTGGACTCGGTGTGCTCGATCCTGGGCAGCCAGGCCGGAACATGGGCCGTCACCGCGCGCGACGGCATCCCACCCGATGCCCGCCGAACTTCGGCGTTCCTCGAGCATCCCACGTTCCATCGGTATCGATCCGAGACGGAGATGCTCAGGTATCTGCGGCGGCTCCAGGATGCCGACATCGCCCTCGACCGCTCGATGATCCCGCTTGGGTCCTGCACGATGAAGCTCAATGCAACGGCGGAGATGGTCCCGATCACGTGGCCAGAATTCGCCAACATCCACCCATTCGCACCCCTCGACCAGGCTGAGGGATACCTCCAGATGATCAGGGAGCTCGAATCGTGGCTGGCGTCGATCACAGGCTACGACGCTGTCTCCGTGCAACCCAATTCCGGGGCCCAAGGAGAGTTCGCCGGACTGCTCGCCATTCGCGGATACCACGAAGCGAATGGCGAGGGCCATCGCAACATCTGTCTCATCCCGTCATCGGCCCACGGCACCAATCCTGCCTCTGCGGTGATGGCTGGCATGCAGGTCGTCGTCGTGAAGTGTGATGAGAACGGCAATATCGACGTCAACGACCTTCGCAGCAGGGCGGATGAGTACGCGGATCGCCTCGCCGCGATCATGGTGACCTATCCGTCCACCCACGGTGTGTTCGAGGAAGCGATCGTCGAGATCTGTGACATCGTGCACGAGCACGGCGGTCAGGTCTCTCTCGACGGCGCAAACCTCAACGCAATGGTGGGAATCGCCGAGCCGGGCTCGTTCGGCTCGGATGTGTCCCACCTGAACCTCCACAAGACCTTCGCCATTCCCCACGGTGGTGGGGGTCCCGGCGTCGGGCCGATCGGCGTCAAGGCCCACCTTGCCCCCTTCGTCCCTGGCCACCGTGCGGTTGGCGACGCGCTCGGGAGGAAGGACGGCACGGGCGCGGTGTCGGCAGCACCGTGGGGATCTGCAGGGGTTCTCCCGATCTCATGGATGTACATCGCCCTCCTGGGCCCTGCGGGCCTCCGGAAGGCAACCGAGGTCGCGGTCCTCAACGCGAACTACATCGCTGCGAGCCTCGCCGAACACTATCCGGTGCTCTACACGGGGCCTGGGGGACTCGTCGCACATGAGTGCATTCTCGATATTCGACAGATCGAGCACGAGACGGGCGTCACCAATGAGGACATCGCCAAACGCCTCATCGACTACGGATTCCATGCGCCGACGATGTCATTCCCCGTGGCGGGGACGCTCATGATCGAACCAACGGAGTCAGAGTCGAAGTACGAAATGGATCGCTTCGTTGACGCCATGATCGCCATCAGGGCAGAGATCGGGGCCGTCGGGAACCCGGATAGGGCCGGTGACTCAGTACTTCGAAATGCCCCTCACACGGCCGAGGACCTGCTCGTCGAGGACTGGGATCGGTCATACACGAGGGAGGAGGCCGCCTACCCGGTCTCCTCGCTGAGGACGTCGAAATACTGGGCTCCCGTCGGTCGCATCGACAACGCCTACGGCGACCGCCATGTCGTCTGCTCCTGTCCCCCCATCGCGGACTACACGTGACACAGCCCGTTCTTGCGTAACTGAGTTCCGCCCAGGACGGAACTCAGTTACGCAAGAACGCAGCGGATAGGCTTGGGGTGTGGCTGACTTCACGATGAAGAGCAAGCCCAAAGGGCTGTTCAAGTGGCTCCTTCACGCACCGAGCTATGTCTACCGAGCCCGCCTCGGCTTCGTGTTCGGTCATCGTTTCCTCATGGTCGAACACCGCGGTCGGAGGAGCGGGAAGCGCTACGAGACCGTCCTCGAGGTCGCAGGCCGCAACCCCGATCGGGACGAGTACATGGTCACCTCGGGAACGGGTCCGAGGGCCGACTGGTACCAGAACATCGTCGTGAATGGTGTGGAGGCGGTGTGGATCGGATCCAAACGGCACCGAGGCACCATGCGGTCCCTCGAACCGGCGGAGGCTGCCGGGGTCTTTCACCGATACGAGAAGGCTCATCCAAAGACGGCCAAGAGGCTCCAGGACACCATGGGCGTGTCCTATGACGGCACAGATCTGGGCCGCATCGAAATGATGCGGAAGATCCCCATGGTGGGCATCGCTATCGCCGAGTGACCACGTTCTTGCGTAACTGAGTTCCGCCCAGGATGGAACTCAGTTACGCAAGAACGGATGTCAGAGGGTTTCGAGGGCGGTAACGAGGGCTGAAAGGAATCGCTGGCCGAGGGCACCGTCGATGAGGCGATGGTCATAGGAGAGGTCGAGGGGTGCGACGAGGCCTACCGCAAGGGCGAAGTCTTCCACCACGGGTTGCGGGATGGCCCGACCGATCGACACGATGGCGCTGGTCCCGACCGGGATGATGGGTGTGCCGTGACCCCCACCGAGGGCTCCGATGTTCGAGATCGTGAACGTTTGCCCTGTCAACTCGTCGGGCTTCGCCGTCCCCCCGATTGCAGCCGTGGCGAGACGCTCGAAATCGGTCGCGATCTCGGCGAGCGACTTGGCATGGGCATCTCGGACGACAACGACCATCAGCCCGGCCTCGGTATCGACGGCGAATCCGAGGTTCACGGCGTCCCGGTAGGCGATGCCATCGTCGCGAATGACGGCGTTGAATTCGGGGAAGGTCGACAGGAGTGGCATCACAACCGTTGCGACCAGTGCCTCGACGGGAAGCGTTCGATCGCCTGAACGGTGCCGAGCGGCCACAAGAGCTTCTGCTCTCACCTCTGCCTGCACCGTGACATGGGGGATCGTCGTCCAGGACTCCGTCATGTGGGCAGCAATTGCCTTCCGGACACCCGTGAGCGGAACCACATTCATTGCGGAACCGGATGACACCCTGCCGGTCGCTTGGCCCTCCGCGTTCTCGACATCGGCCCGCGTGATCGCACCGTTAGGCCCCGAACCAGTGAGGTTCGAAAGGTCGACGCCGAGATCTCTTGCCAGCTTCCTGACGATCGGCATCGCCCTGGTTCCCTGTGCTCCTGCCGCCGCGCCGACGGACGGCGTCGACAGCGATGCAAGGTCCGATCCCGGTTCGGATGGGTCTGTCCTTGGGGCATCCGAAACGTCGCCCTCGGGCCTCGTGGTCCCGACAGCCTCCCCTCCCGCATCCACGACGAAGAGGACGTCCCCAACGATCACCGTGTCGCCGGGCTTGCCGACCAGGCGCGCGATCGTTCCGGCTCTCGGGGCGGGGATCTCAACGGTGGTCTTGGCTGTCTCGACTTCGACGATCGGCTGGTCCACGACGACCGAGTCGCCTTCGTGCACCAGCCACGCCACGATCTCACCTTCTGTGAGGCCTTCGCCAATGTCGGGCATGCGGAACTCGTGGGGCATCGCGCCCGATCGTAGTTGGCAGGTTCGACCTGCGTAGGTGGCCGATCGTTAGGCTCGGCGGGTGACCCTCGTCGTCCTGGGTGCCTTCGTCCTGTTCACCGTCTACGCGATGGTGCATTTCGTGCACGAGTGGTACGAGGCCCGCCGCTCGAAGCGGAACCGCGACTCGGACACCTAGGAGCGGAAGGCCGTTCCCGATGCGGCGTGGTCCCGCAGGATC
>JAQAZV010000127.1:0-2902 GCA_032127155.1 Acidimicrobiia bacterium | reverse complement strand
CGAATCGAGGAACATGGCGTGACCGCCGAGCTGCGCCATGCCTGCTTCGAAGCTTGCCCTGGTACGGGTGCTCGAGAAGAAGAAGAGCATGGCAAGCACCTTGTCCTCGAGAAGTGCGTGGGGCTCGCCGAGGGCACGGCGTCGCTTCAGATCGAGGGCTACGTCGATGACGGTATCCAGCTCGTCCTTCGTCCATTCCTGGGTTGTGATCATGTCGCGACCATGCAAGTGGGTCTGCATCAGATGCTCCTCGTGTGTTCGTCGATTGCTGTCATGTTCTGGTTCGTCGCCTGATGAGCCTGAATCGCAGGAGGTCGTCCCTGAAGAAGGACGTGGCTCGAACGATGGGCTCGTTGTTCTGGTCGAAGCCGATCTCCTCGAAGGAGAGGGCCACGGTTCCTGCCGCCACCCCGAGCTTCGTCGCTGACGCCTTGTCGAGCGCCACGGGGATGATCTCGGAGACGTAGTACGTGAGGGCCCGGTCGCAGTGGTGCTCGAGGAACTCGTAGAGCGGAGTGACCTCATCCTTTGCGTACTCGGAGTCCTTCAGGATGCCCGTGGGTATGCGGTTGATCGTCAGGATCACGGGCTCATCGTCCTCGAGGAACAGCTTCTCGATGGTGAGGACGGTGTCGTCAGGTGAGAGACCGAGTGCCTCCGCCGAAGCCTCATCCGGAGCGGCAGCTGTTTCGGACAGCACCCTGACCGACGGGGTGTAACCGTGGTCCTCGAGGACCTGTTCGTACGACCAGATCTCCTCGAGTCGCGACTTGATCTGGAGCCCTTGCTCATTGACGAAGGTCCCGGCACCCTGTCTGCGGTAGATCGTGCCTTCATTCTCGAGGCGGCTCAGCGCGTCTCTCACGGTTGTGCGACTGACGCCGAGGTCGTTCGCCAACTCGGTTTCCGGGGGAATGCGCCCGTCTTCGAATCCGTCTTCGGCGATGCGCTTCTTGATGTGCGCCTTCACCTGATCGGTGAGGGACGGGTTGCGAGTGATCACGGCAGGCGTTTCATGTGGCATCGGGTCATCGGGTTGTAATATAGTATGACGAATAGCCGCAGGACAATCCCAGGAGGACGACATGCGCAGTTTCGCCGGACGTGACATTCTCTCGCTCAAGGAATTCGAGCGAGCCGAGTTCTTCCATCTCTTCGAGATCGCCGACCGCCTCGAACCGATCGCACGAGAGCGACGCAACACCGACATTCTCAGGCACAAGACCCTCGTGACCGCGTTCTACCAGCCGTCGACCCGCACCCGTCTCGCCCACGAGGCCGCCATGCACCGCCTCGGTGGGGCCGTGACTGGGTTCTCCGACGCCAAGATGACACGGGCTGGCGACTTCTATCAGGAGTCGATCAAGGACACCGTCCACATGCTCGAGTACTACGGCGACGCCATCGTGATGCGCCACTTCCAGCAAGGAGCACCCCACGAGGCCGCAAAGTGGGCTTCGATTCCTGTCATCAATGCAGGAGACGGTTGGGGTGAACATCCGACACAGGTGCTCACGGACCTCTACACCGTCCACAAGGAAAAGGGCGGGATCGACGGACTCACGTTCGTCGCGATCGGTGACCATCGCATGCGAACCATGCACTCGATCGGCTATGCGCTGAGCCAATTCGACGCCGAGCTGGTCATCCTCTCCCCCGAGGACATGGCCCCCCTGCCAGAGTTCCTCGCCGAACTCGATGACAAGGGAACGTCCTACCGGATCGTCGACCACATCGACGAGGTCATCGCCGAGGCTGACGTCATCTACATGGAACCCGTCGTCCAACCCGACTACACCAAGTCGGTGGATGAGAAGCCCGAGGAGTACGGCCGCACGCCTGCGAACTATCAGATCACGCAGGACGTCATGAAGCGGGCAAAGGGTGACTCGATCATCCTTCACTCCCTGCCTCGCATGGATGAACTGCTTCCTGACGTCGATGACCTCAAACATGCCAGGTACTGGCAGGAGGCCTACAACGGTGTGGTGATGCGGATGGCCCTCCTGGCCTCAGTGCTGGGAGCCATGGAGTAGTGCCACGTCTCGTCATCGCCATCGGCGGAAACTCGCTGATTCCCGACGGGGACCATCAGACGGTTCAGGATCAGTACATCGCCGCGGCAGAGACTGACGATCACATCGCATCCCTGGTGGAGCAGGGATGGGAAGTGGCGGTTTCGCATGGCAACGGCCCACAGGTCGGGTTCATCCTGCGTCGATCAGAGATGGCGAGCAGTGAACTCCATGAGGTTCCGCTCGACTACTGCGGAGCCGACACGCAAGGCGCCATTGGCTACATGCTCCAGCAGAACCTCGTGAATGACTTCCGTCAGCGAGGTCTCGATGTCGATGTCGCGACCATCGTCACCCAGGTCGAGGTGGATGCAGACGATCCGGCATTCCTGAACCCGTCCAAACCGATCGGCTCGTTCATGACCGAGGAGCAGGCGATGCGGCGACGCGATCTCGAGGGCTGGGATGTTCGTGAGGACTCTGGTCGGGGGTGGAGGCGTGTCGTTGCCTCCCCGCAGCCGAAGAAGATCATCGAACTCGGGGTCATCAGGCGGCTCCTCGACGCTGGTGTTGTCACGATCGCCGTCGGTGGCGGTGGAATCCCCGTGGTCAGGGACGAGAACGGCGACCTGACGGGGATCGCTGCAGTGATCGACAAGGACCTTGCGTCCGCGTTGCTGGCCAGCCAGGTTGGCGCAGACCTCCTCCTGATCTCAACTGCGGTCGAGCAGGTTGCACTCAACTATGGGACGCCGGAACAGCGATGGGTCGATCGGTTCACACTCGACGAGGTGAAGGCGTACCTCGAAGAGGGCGGCCACTTCGCCGAGGGGTCGATGGCTCCGAAGATGCGTGCGGTCGTCCAGTTCCTCGAGGCTGGTGGGACC
>JAQAZV010000126.1:0-5585 GCA_032127155.1 Acidimicrobiia bacterium | reverse complement strand
AAAGGGCATGTGCAGTTCGACACTGACGCGTTCAACACCGCCGTCAACGCTCTCCTGGCAGAGCGCAATCCGCGCGCTGCGAAGGAACTCATCATCATCGGCGAGCAGAACCTCGTCCGTGACACGTTCCCGAGCGACTGGCTACAGAACTACCTGCAGCTCTATGCCGCGCACGACGGTGACGCCGTCGTTGGCGAGAACGACCTCTATCTCGAGAACTACATCCGCATCGTGCACCAGCTCGGACGCTCGTTCCCGAACACCGGTATCGAGATCCTCCTGCACAACCTCGTCAATCCCTCGCGGTCCCTGGTCGCGATCGAGAATGGAGAGGTCACAGGGAGACGGGTCGGGAGCGGTGCGACGAATCTGGTCCTCGACCTCAAGACCCGACGTCAGCGCGGCGAGGACAAGGTCAACTACGAGCTCAACATCGGATCACGGCAGTTCAAATGCACCACTGTCCCGATCTTCAGACCCGAATACGGCCTCGTCGGCGCATTGTGTATCAACATCGATACGCATTTCATTCGCGACGCCGCCGCCACGGGGGGAGATCGGCTCGATGCCTTCATCGACAACCTCCTCCGCACAGACTTCACCCTCGACGAGAACATCCTCTCGAAGGATGAGTTCCGCAGTGCCGAGCGTGGGAAGCGCCACTTCCTCGACGAACAGATCCGGTCAGCGAGTCACCGAGCACAGGAACGGAAGCTTGCGGCGATCCTCTTCTCGGACATCGTCGGCTTCACCTCCCTCATGGGCGACAACGAGACGGCCACCCTCCAGATCATCCACACGAACGAGGCGATCCACGCAGAAGCGATCGCACGGCATGCTGGCATCCTCCTGAAGAAGCTCGGAGACGGGATGCTCGCAAGCTTCGATTCTGTTTCGAATGCGGTCGCATGCGCCATGGAGATCCGGCAGGCGGTGGCCGGTGACGGGCGATTCCAGGTCCGCATCGGCATCCATCTGGGCGAAGTCGTCCTTGCCGACGGGGATGTCCACGGGGACGGTGTCAACATTGCGTCGCGTATCCAGAGTGAAGTCGGCCCAGGTGAAGTCGGTGTGTCCAGGGTCGTGTATGAGAACATCAGGAACAAGGACGGATTGACCGCGACGCTGCTCGGGGAACGCACCCTGAAGAACGTCTCGATCCCTGTCATCCTCTACACGCTCGACACCACAGACCCGCCGTCCTGATGTCGTCGATCCCCCCGACGGGTTCCGATCGTGAGCCGTCCGCTTGAACCTCCTAGGGTGAGCGGTTACTGATCAGGGGTGGAACGCCATGAAGCCAATCGAAGTGGATGTCGCGATCGTTGGTGCCGGCCAGGCGGGCCTCGGTACGGCGTACCACCTGTCCCTGGCTGGTCTCGATTACGTGGTGCTCGAACGAGGGCGTATCGGTGAAACATGGCGATCGCAGCGTTGGGACAGCTTCACGCTCAACACCCCCAATGCGATGAACGGTCTGCCAGGCGCCGACTACAACGGTCCCGATCCACTCGGATTCATGACCCACACCGAGTTGGTGACCTCGTTCGAGGAGTACGTGACGCGGTTTGACCTCCCCGTCCGAACGGGCGTGACCGTGACCGGTGTGCGACGGATCGACGGCACAGACCGATTCGAGGTCAGCGGCCCGTCCGATGCTGATGGTCCCGTGCGCTATCTGGCGACGTCGGTCGTCATCGCATCCGGCATCATGCAGACGCCGCGAATCCCGGGATTCGGCACCGAGATCCCCGCTGACGTCACGCAACTCAATACCGGCGACTACCGGTCCGCCGAGGCTCTGCCGCCAGGGGCCGTCGTCGTCGTCGGAGGAGGACAATCCGGCGCCCAGATCGTCGAGGACCTCCTCGCTGCAGGCCGCACGGTGTACTTCTCGATCAGCAAGGTGGCACGGGTGCCGCGGAGCTATCGGGGCCGCGACTTCATGGACTGGTGGATCGACATGGGGATGTGGGAGGTCGAACCAGCGGATCTGGACAACCCAGCTGACATGACGGCTGCCAACCCGACCGTGTCGGGAGTCGGCTCACGGGGTCACACGATCAGCTACCAGCAACTGGTCCGAGACGGCGCGACACTGATGGGCCGCCTCGAGGGGGTCGAGGGATCGGTCCTCACCACCGACGACAGGGTCATGGAGTACATCGCCAATGCCGACGATCGCTCACAGATGATGAAGAACGCCATCGATCGCTACATCGAAACACACCACATCGACGCACCGCCCGCGGTGGCAGATCCGGCCGATACACCCGTGCCCCCGGGCGAGGCTGTCCCGTTCATCACCGAGCTCGACCTCGCGTCGGCCGACGTCGGAACGGTGATCTGGTCAACCGGGTTCAGTGCCGACTTCTCCTGGATCGACCCACCGGTCACCGGCGCAGACGGACGACCGGACCACGACCGAGGCGTGAGCATCGTGGACGGCGTCTACTTCATCGGATTCCCTTGGCTCTCGACGAGGAAGTCGGGCATCGTCTTCGGCATCGAGGATGATGCCCGTCACATCACCAAGGCGATCGTGGAGCGCGCATCACGGATGAATCCAGCACCAATCGCCTAGCCAGTCAGGGCCGTGACGCCTCGCTGGCACACTTCTGCGTGCCCTCGCTACACGAGACCCTGCTCCCCGGCGATCTTCACCGCCGCGTGTCTCGTTGGTGCCTCCAGCTTCAGCAGAATGGCTGATACGTGGTGATCCACGGTCTTGACTGAAACGAAGAGGCGCGACGCTATTTCTCCATTGGTCAGCCCCTCGGCGAGCAGAAGCAGCACCTCGGCCTGCCGGGCGGTCAGGCCGGCAGGATTGGCTCGCGTTGTCGAGCGTGGACCACGCGGCACATGCTGTGCGCCGAGTTCGTGAAGCTGCCGGCGCAGCTTCGCTGCAGCGGGAGCAGCACCCAGATCGTCGAGAATCACCAACGCCTCTCTCTTGGCGGAAACCTCCCCGCAATCCGCGAGCGCTAGCGCCTGTTCGTACGGGCAGCCCAGCCTGGCCCACTGCTCGGCCGCCTTGTGGAAGGCGCCGGCCATGTGCATGGCATACGGCGTCGCCGAATGACCGGGTGGCTGCACATCTGCGCCGCCCCTCCACATCCAGAACGCCAACTCGTCGACGACCCAGGGCTGACGAACGGACACTGCCAGCGCATACGCGCCCACAACAGCCGACACTGTTCCAGCAGAATCGTCACCCAACCAGGCGAACTCAGCGCGGGTGGCAGCCACCGGGGCGATCCTCTGGAGCTCACCCGTCGGCTCCGCGAGGCTCCATGCAGCAACCAGGGAATCCCCTGCCTCGGGGTCACCCCTGCGTACGCGCAGGCGAGCCATCGTCGCGAGCGCCGGCATATTGGTGATTCCCGGTTCCTCAGGACGCTCCAAGACCCATCTCGCATCGGCCTCGGCCTCATCCCAGTCACCACGCTCAAGGTGCATTCGGGCTCGTTCTGCCGTCAAGTAGTAGAGCGAACCGGCCAGCTCGTGCATCCAGGCGTACTCGAGTCCGTCGGCGATGTACTTCGCGGCGGCGTCGTAGTCGCGGTAGTCGAGCGCCGTCCAGGCGATATTCGCATAGGCTCGACCAGCGTGGTCGTCGAAGCCTTCCGCTGTCGCTATCGCGAGGCTCTCCTCCAGCAACGGCCAGCCGTCCTGGTCTCCGGTGCGCAACCTGGTGCTTCCGAGGTTGTTGAGTGCGTGCGCAAGGGTGCTTCTGTCGTCAACGGCTCTGGCCACGGCTATTGCCTTCGTGGCCCAGGCCTCTGCTTCGTCTGCCTGTTGGGCCAACATGGACACCTGGGCGAGATTGCTGTAGGCCATGGCGAGCTCAGCCGATTCGGGCAGGTCCTCGAGGACGTCGACGGCTGCTAGCCCGGATTGGATAGCCCGCTCTCCGTGTCCCAGCCACCAATGAAGACGCGACAGCCACCGCAGGGTGTCCCCTTCTCGAAGGCCGTTCTCAAGGATTCGCCAGATCACGAGAGCTTGCTCGGCGGCACCGAGGCCTTCCATCGCCTCGTTGGTGACGTAACACTCGATCGCATAGTCGGTCAGCAGTTGAGCCCAATCGTTGTCCGCCGGTCTCGAGCCCTCATGGACCGCGGCTCGGTAGTGGGCGAGGGCTTCCTTGTGAGCAGCTGCAGCTGAGGCACGCCGCGCTGCCGGCGGCGCGTATCGGGCGATACCGTCGGCGTCGGAAGCGCCGCGGGCGTGGTGAACGATCCGGGCATCATCGGCACCGCGCTCGGCCAAGGCCTCGAACGCCAACTCGTTCAATGCCCGTCGCCGGTCCGGGGCGAGGGATCGTTCCATCGCACCACGAACCAGTTCGTGGCGGTACCAAGCTGATTGCGAGTCGTACTCGAGCAGGCCCCGCTCTCGACACTCAGCCAGGGCCGCAGGGTCGTAGTCTGGAAGGACTTCGAGCAACCACCTTTCGGTCTGGCTCGGCACCACCGACGCAAGTTCGGCAACGGCGCGGCCAGCCGCGGAGAGCCTCGCCACACGCGTTCGCACAGCATCTCGCACATTGGCAGGAACTCTGCCCGCGCCTGCGAGAAGTGCCTCCGTTACCAGAAACGGGTTCCCCCTGGTTGAAGCGAAGAGATCCGCCCTCGACCCTGGATACTGAGTCGCCAGATCGTTGACGGCGCCCTCGGACAGGGGGTTGAGTTCGGTCCTCACCACCACGTCGGGAGATAGGTCCCCGATGACGAGCATCAGAGGGTGATCCGAGCCCACCTCTTCCGAGCGAAACGTCAGGATCAGGGTCGAATTGGCTCGGCCGATCCGGCGACCAAGGAACTTGAGCACGTCGAGCGTGGCCCCGTCGGCCCAATGTACGTCTTCGATGATCAACGCAGTGGTCTCGGATCCGCCAGCGATCAGATCCAAAGCAGCATCGAAGACCTCGCCGCGGCTGCCGTCAATTACTGCCTCCCGGAGGTCACCACCCACCTGTAAGGCGATGTCGTGGAACGGCCCCAGGGTTCGGGGGGTCGAGAGATCGTCACACGCTCCCCACAGAATGCGGGCGGAATCCTCGTTCCTCCTGGCAAAGGCCTGAACAAGGCGCGTCTTGCCGATCCCTGCTTCACCCCCCACGAGCACGACTGAACCGGAACCCCGACCTGCATTCGCGAGAACTCGATCAAGCAGCTCGAGATCGCTGTCTCGCTCGAGAAGCTGCATGAACCGATCGTACCCTGTATCTGTGGTCCGCGGTCATACTCGGGACCACCTCTGACACCGGTCGCGGGCTGGAACTGCTGAATCTCCGCCTCTGCATCGCGATCGGGATCATCCACTCAATGTGGGGGTTTCCACGCCACGCAACCTCACGGAAAGAGCTTCCGTCGCCCGCGGTTTGCCAGGAACCGATGCACGGGACTCTGATCGCAGCCGCCACCAGCGAGGCGCTCGGTGCTGAGGCCTGGCGAACTCCATCACGGGGCTGACCGCAGGATTTCGCAGCCTTTCGTTGTTGATCACTTCTGCAAGCATGTGGTTGGTGGGATACATGGTTGGCTCCCTCGTTGTGTGGGTGCTTCTCATATCCATTGTCC
>JAQAZV010000125.1:0-5457 GCA_032127155.1 Acidimicrobiia bacterium | reverse complement strand
AGGGGGTCATTGCAACACTTGGGCGAGTTTCTCTGATGGTGTCATGTCCCCGAGGGTCTGTCGAGGCCGTGTGTTGAGGGAGTAGGCGTGCATATTGCCGGCAGACTTGGGCACGGCCAACGAGAAAGCCCGAAGAGACGCCCCGGCCATCGCTGTCTGTGAGCTCTGAACGCGCTCGTCGAGTGGTCATTCCCCAGACCCGAATGATATCGGCACACATCTGCCGGGCAAGTGACCATCGAGTCGGCAGTTCAACGTGGAACTACGTGTACGGCGGTCGCCACCTGCGAACACCCCTCGGTGCCCGGGGTGGGATTCGAACCCACACACCCAGAGGGTCGCGGATTTTAAGTCCGCTGCGTCTGCCAGTTTCGCCACCCGGGCCCCACCAGAGGGTACCGCCCCCGCCTCTCCGTAGCCGTGCAGGATTGCGTAACCTGACCGCAGTCGTGCAAGGAGTTCATAGGTGAAAGTCTTCCCTCCCGACAAGATCCGCAATGTCGCACTCGTCGGCCATTCCGGATCCGGAAAGACCACGCTGGCCGAAGCGTTGCTGTATCGAGCCGGTTCAATCGGGAGAATCGGCACAGTGGAAGCTGGGACCACCGTCACCGACTACGACCCAGAGGAGCATGCTCGCGGCATCAGCGTGACCATGGCCCTCGCCCCGTTCGAATGGCGGGACCACAAGATCAACCTGATCGATACGCCGGGGTACGCGGACTTCGCGGGAGATCTCCACGCGGCCCTTCGTGTCGTTGACCTCGCCGTATTCGTCGTCAGTGCCGTCGATGGAGTCGAGGTCCAAACGGTGTACGCGTGGCGCATTGCCGAGGAACTCGGCGTTCCACGCATGATCTTCGTCAACAAGCTGGACAAGGAGCGCGCGTCCTTCGAACGCACGCTCAGGGAACTGAGGGCCCGGTTCGGTGCTGGCATCGCACCCATCGAGCTGCCGATCGGTCAGGAAGAGGCCTTCCACGGTGTTGCTGACCTCTTCAGGGACAAGGCCTACATCTACGACTCTGGCTCTGCCGAGACAACGGACATGCCTGAGGACATGATCGATCGGGAGCACGAGGTGCACGACAACCTCGTCGAGGGCATCGTGGTGGGCGACGACGCCATGCTCGAAAGATATCTCGAAGGCGACATGCCGTCCGTCGACGAACTCGAACACACGATGGCTGCAGGAGTCGCTGACGCGAAGGTCTTCCCGGTCGTCTGCGGATCCGCGACGGGGCCGATTGCCGTCGACCGGCTTGCGGATTTCATCGTGGAGCTCGGGCCGTCGCCCCTCGATCGACCAGCGGTACAGGTACGGGCAGGCGATGAGATCGTCGAGATCATCAAGGACCCATCGAGTGATCCACTCGCCTTCGTGTTCAAGACTCTCGCCGACCCATACGTCGGGCAGATCTCGCTCATGAAGGTCCTGACAGGGACACTCCGCACCGAAACACACGTGACCAACTCTCGGTCTGGCCAGGACGAACGCCTTGCGAAGATCGCCACGATGTTCGGGAAGGAGACGACCCTCGTTGATGCTGCACCTGCCGGCGACATCGTCGCCGCGGCGAAACTGGTCGACACCCGCACGGGTGACACGCTGTCCCCGAAGCACAAGCCGGTGACAGCGGTCCCGATCGATCGCCCGTCACCGGTCCTCGCAACGGCACTCGTCGCCCGTACCCAGTCCGACGACGACAAGCTGAGTACCTCACTCCAGCGGATCCTCGAGGAGGACGCTTCGCTCGTGGTCACGCACGACGACGAAACCAAGCAGACGCTGCTGTGGGGCCTTGGCGATACCCACCTCCAGATCACCATCGAGAAGCTCGAACGGAAGTTCGGCGTCCAGGTCGACCAGGAACCGGTCAAGGTCGCGTACCGGGAGACCATCACGAGGGACGCCGACGCCGAAGGGAAGCACAAGAAGCAGTCCGGTGGTCACGGCCAGTTCGGTGTCTGCCACCTCAGGATCGCTCCACTCCCCCGCGGAGAAGGTTTCGCCTTCATCGACGCGATCAAGGGAGGCTCGATCCCACGCGGCTTCATACCCGCCGTCGAGAAGGGCATCATCGAGACCATGGATGAGGGCGGCCTTCATGGGTACCCGGTCGTCGACATCGAGGCGACCGTCGACGATGGGAAGTACCACGCCGTCGATTCATCGGAGATGGCATTCAAGCTCGCTGCCAGGGCGGGATTCAAAGAGGCCTTCGAGAATGCGGGACCCGTGGTTCTCGAGCCGATCTCCAAGGTCCGTGTCACCGTCCCACCCGAGTATCAAGGTGACGTGATGGGCGACATCGCTTCTCGCAGGGGCGCGGTCCAGGGATCCATGGCCAACGTCGACGGCACACAGACCGTCGAGGCTGAGATCCCCACCAGCGAGATCGTTCGATATGCCATCGACCTGAGGTCGCTGACGCACGGATGGGGCCGTTTCACGGCGGAGCATGACCACTATCAGGAGCTGCCATCGCACCTCGTCGATCGGGCCCTTGCGGAGGCAGCCGCTACCTGAGGTCAGTCGTCGAGCAATTCTGCCGCAAGACCGGAAAGGAGATCGCGCTCCGACACGACGACACGGTCGGCGCCGATCGCCGCCATGACCCGCTCTGCGATCACCGCTCCTGCCAGAATCACGGGAGCCCGTTTGGGATCGAGAGACGGGAGCGCCCTCGTCTCTTCGAGCGTCAGCGTCGCCAGCCAATCGCGCATCTCGATGAGATCTTCCCTGTTCAAGGTGCTCAGATGGACCGCAGCACTGTCGTAGGAGGACAACCCGAGCTGCATCGCTGAGAGGCTCGTGAAGGTGCCTGCGACCCCGATGACCTCCGTGGCTCGTGGGAGCCCATCGGGATGCGAGAAGATCCGATCGACCTCCGCGCTGGCTGACGCAATCTGATGTGGGGAGGCTGGTCGATCGGGGAGGGTGCGGTCGGTCAGTCTCACGGATCCGATGTCGAAGCTGTACGTCCACGAGATCACGCCAGCCGATCCCTCGATGATCTCGGTCGAACCCCCACCGATGTCGACCACGACCAGGGTCCCGGTATCGGGAAGTCCACTCGTCGCCCCGGAGAACGAAAGGCTCGCCTCCCTGTCTCCGCTGATGACCTCTGGTCTCGTGCCGAGCCTGGCAGCGACGCGGTCCATGAGGTCAGGTCCATTGGCTGCGTCACGTGATGCCGAGGTCGCAACGGCAGCGAACCGATCAACCCGGTGAAGGCGTATCTCATCGACGAACGCATCGATCGAGTCGAGGGTTGCCTCGATGGCGTCCTCGCGCATCATTCCTGAGGCATCGACACCGCGACCGAGTCCAGTCACGACGACCCGATGCACAATCGGCTCCTGAGCGCTTGCGGTGATGAGCAGCCTGACCGAGTTGCTGCCGATATCGATTGCCGCAACCTTCACGCCGCACCCGCGGGCTCGACCCACGCGCCATTCGCTTCGACGCCTTCCGGACCGATCACCACGCATGCAACGGTGCAGTTGAGTGGTTCGATGGTCCGTGCGACGCCACTCCCTATCGCGTTGTCATTCCCGGCCGCTGCGTCTGCATATTGTGCATGGAGGCATTTGACGCCTCCTGCCGAGCCGGCAACACCTCCCGACGGACGCGGCCCCTCCCATCCGTCAGGCAGGAGCGCATCTCGGTCCCGCGCATAGCGCACCATCGATCGACGATGGCGCGCGGCAAGGGCCGGGTCTGCAGCGAGGTCGGCGTCTGCCTGCTTCACTCCCCCACCTGCCTCCATGCGACTGATCCTGAGGACGGCAAGCGGGCAGGTGAGCCAATACGTCGTAGGGAAGGGCGTTCCATCGTCCAGGATCGGCGGAACGAGCGCTACGACCGGCAGCCCGAGATGGCAGCGAGCCTCGACCGCGACCGGCGACCGGGGCGGCCGTCCGATCTGAACCTCGACCACCGAGCGGTCATCCATCGCTGGTGGTGTCTCGCCCCGTGATGAAATCGATGAATCGCTGGAGGAAGCCTCGCGTGTCGGGCTCGGTGACCGCCTCGGGCGTTTGCGTATTGACGACCTCACCATCCGCATCCGGGGTGACCACGACGTATCCAACCTCACCTGGTTGAACGAAGCCATATTGTTCGCGGGCGACACGCTCGATCTCGCTGTCGGTCAGGAGGGCGCCAGCGGAATCCTCGAGCGCGCCGTTCTGCTCGACCAGGGCATCAAGAGTCTCCTGTGCCTCGGCCACCTGGTTGCCGCGGTCGAGATATTGCTG
This sequence comes from Acidimicrobiia bacterium, assembly GCA_032127155.1. Taxonomy (GTDB): domain Bacteria; phylum Actinomycetota; class Acidimicrobiia; order Spongiisociales; family UBA5794; genus SZUA-442. The sequence goes on along the minus strand of JAQAZV010000125.1, from coordinate 1,194 downwards.
GACCGGCAGCACGCCTGTTGCAACGAACCCCACCGACACGAACAGCGCAACGAGCAGCATCGATCGCCAACGTCGCCGCCGTCTCGGTCGTCCGGTAGTGCTTCGCGATGAGGTGCGTTCGAGGGTGTTCGTCATCGGAACCGCGCGAATCTGTCCCAGCCCGCGTAGCGTGCCTCGTCTCCAAGCCGCTCCTCGATGCGGAGCAACTGGTTGTACTTGGCCGTCCGCTCACCCCTGGCAGGTGCACCGGTCTTGATCTGTCCCGCATTCGTCGCAACGGCGAGGTGTGAGATGAACGAATCCTCGGACTCCCCCGAACGGTGCGAGATCATCGTTCCATAGGATGATCTCTCGGCGAGATCCATGGTGTGGAGTGTCTCGGACAGGGATCCGATCTGGTTCACCTTGATGAGGACCGCATTGGCCACCTGCAGGTCGATCGCCTTCCTCACAAGGTCGACGTTGGTGACGAGCAGGTCGTCCCCGACGACCTGGACCCGATCCCCGATCCTTTCGGTGAGAAGCTTCCACCCCTCCCAGTCCCCTTCATCGAGCCCGTCTTCGATGGACACGATGGGATAGTCGCCGACAAGTGATGCAAGGTGGTCGACCATTTCTTCGGAGGTCAACGAGGCGCCGGACAACTCGTAGGTACCGTCGTGATACAGCTCGGTCGCTGCGACGTCGAGCGCAAAGGACACGTCCTCGCCAACGGTGTACCCGGCGGCTGTGATGGCTTCGCTCAGTATGTCGAGGACTGCCCTGTCCGACTCGAGATCCGGTGCGAAACCTCCCTCATCGCCGACGTTCGTCGGGAGTCCCATCCCGGCGAGTACACCGCGAAGGGAGTGATAGACCTCCACACCGGCCCGCAGGGCTTCCCGGAAAGAGGGGGCACCTCCCGGCACCAGCATGAACTCCTGCGTATCGATCGAGTTCGCGGCATGCGCCCCACCATTCACGACGTTGAAGCACGGCGTGGGAAGGGTCCTGGCTGAGGTCCCTCCGAGATAGCGATACGTTGGCAGCCCGACCGCTGCAGCGGCAGCCCTCGTCGCGGCGAGCGACACGGCCAGGATCGCGTTCGCTCCGAGCGTTCCCTTGTTCGGTGTTCCGTCGAGGTCGTCGATCCTCGACCCCGATGCCCTCGCCGACGCAGCGGCAGGGGCGCAGAGCATCGTCCACCTCGCAGCA
>JAQAZV010000124.1:0-4928 GCA_032127155.1 Acidimicrobiia bacterium | reverse complement strand
CCCCACGCCCATACCGCACGGGATCCTCGCACATCGACGACGAGCGCCTGGAGTTGCCTGCTCACCCATCAGCAGCCTGATCCAGGCGATGAGCGGTGACCGCAGATCTGCGAGGGCGATCTTCACTCGTGTGCTGGCAGTCCGCCCTGTGCGATGGCCGTGGTGAACGCGTCGTAGTCGCGCTCGTTCTGGTCGGCGTAGGCGACCGAGAAGTCGCCGATCGCCCGGTCGAAGCGGTCACTCTTCCCCAAGTACCCGGCGATGGCAGCGGGGTCGCCCGAGCGGGCGTGCGCTCGGGCGAGTGTCCATCCGCAGATCGATGCGTACCGTCGGACCATGCTCACCGGAGCGCCGTCGACCTCGATCGATCCCTTCATGTCCTTGAACTGGCGGACGTAGTAGTGGGTGCCGGCGGCACCGACGGTCCATCCGAGGAAGCTGTCGCTCGCCGCCTGCACGAGACGCTGGCCCTCGACGACTCGCCGACCGTGCTGGTCGTAGACGCTGGCCGGCAGCTGATCCTCGAGCACCGATCGATCCGCCTCCTTGATCTGGAGGAAGAAGGGATCCTGCTCGTCCCGGCCCTCCAGGAGGACGATCCAGCACCGAGTGCCCACCGACCCAGTTGTACCGACGGCTATGTCGTGTCGGTCCGGTCGGTGCGCTTGACGATGCGTTGTCCGAAGGCGGCCGTTTCTGTGCCGACACCGAGACCGATTGCGACGCCGACGGCGACCGCCAACGAGATGATGCCGGCGTCGCCCAGTTGGGACGCAGCGGTCGAAGTGTCACCCTGGGCGATCGCGAGCATGCCCGTGTACAGGGTGAAGCCGGGCACGAGCGGCAGGATGGCGACGCCCGTGTAGACGCTGGCGGTGGAGTGCTGGAGGGAGGCGGCGACAGCGCCGGCCAGACCGACGACTCCTGCGGCAAGGGCGTATCCCAACCAGTCCGCCTGACTGGCGAGCCCTGCGGTGAACAACGCAACGATGAGCCACCCCATGGCGCTGATCGCGGCGGCTGGGGCGATCTGTCGTCGGGGCATCGCCCAGGCAACGGCCAGTCCCAGGACACCGAGCCCGGATCCGATCAGCGACTGCGGGATCGGGGTAGCGGTGACGTCAGGTTCGTAGCTGAGCCCCAGGCCGGTGCCGATCTTGTTGCCGACGAGCATCCCCAACGCGAGGAACCCGGCGGTGGCGACCGCCTCGATGCCGCGTGAGATCGACGACAGCGGCGAGTTCGCGAGCCCGTCGATGACCGACGAGACGAATGCCCGCCCGGGGAGGTGGATGAACAGTGCGCCGACCACGGCGGGCCCGACGAGCAGCGAGACGCCTGCGGCGGCGAGCAGGTTCGGAATCGCGGCCACGACGATTGCGACCAGGAACGTCGCACCGAGTGCAGGGAAATGCAGTCTGCGTACGAGGGCACCGATGGGGAACGTGAGGATCGTTGCGAGGAGGGCAACGACGACCGTGACGAGGTCGAGCCCGTCGACGAAGATCACCCAACCGATGACCGACAACAGGATCGCGGCGTGCGTGTTGCGCTGGGAGCCGTACGGAGCGGCTTCGAGGTCACGTAGGCGGCTCACGGCCTCGTCGAGCTCGAGCGCGCCGCTTTCGACCTGGTCGAGCAGTCTGTCGGCTCCTGCGAGCCGCTCGAGTCGCGGCGTCGCGACTCGCACGTTGCGCATCGTGGTGATCGGCATCGCCTGACCCGGCTGCCAGTAGCTCAGGGTCAATGAGTTCAGCGTTCCCTCCAGCGCGCAGCCGTCGAGCCCGACCACCGGCAGAAACCGATGGAGGCGATCCTCGACCTCGCTCACCGAGGTGCTCGACTCCAGCATCAGCCGCCCGGCGTCAGCAACGAAGTTGATCGCGAGCACCGTGTCGCTGAACGGCCCACGCTTCGGATTCCAGCCCACCGGACCGCTCGCCGACTCCGACATCAGCGCCCGAGACACCCCATCAGCGATCCCGTCGGCATGAACCCGAACGGTAGTCCCCACATCACCGACCTGGCACCACCAGATACTGCTTCGGCTGCGACTCGCTGTCCGCCGCCGAGGAGCTCTTCGTCTTCGTCAACATGGTGAAGACGCACCTGCGCAGCGTGTACCGCAAGTTGCTCGTCGCCGATCGTGGACCGTCCTGGCTTCCGGGCCTGGGCTACGAGAGCAGTTCAGGAGCGAGCTTCCGGACCAGCCGCAATACCGGCGAACTGGAATCATCTCCCGTCCCGACACATCCATCGAAGGCGACCTGCAGTTCCTGGGGATCGAAGCCGCCCCGAGCGCCGATCACGACGATCTCGGACTGGGGATGCTCGTCGCCCCAGGAACCGGATTCCTCCAGGCGGTGACGTTTGCCGACCATCTGCAGGACATGACGCGCGACGGGCATCTCCTCAAGCTGCACAACACCCTTGCAGCGGTAGACGGTCTCGGGCAGTTGCTCCAACACTTGACGCAGCTGGATCAGAGAAAGCGGGCGGTCGCTCGTCCAGCTCCAGCTGGCGAACGCATGGTCATGAGATGGGTCCTCCGTCGACCGACGCTTCTCCCACTGTGCCCCATGCGCCGCCACGTCGCCTTCGGGGAAAACGATCTCCAGCGGAACCCGGCATCCAACGGCTCCGATGATTCGCGATCCCGGTGCCGCCAAACGCACGAGCTCCCTGACGGAATCGAGCCGGTCCCGGTCCACGAGGTCCATCTTGTTGAGCACGACGATGTCGGCTGCCTCGAGCTGAGTCCGTGCCTGCCGCGCCACCGTCCCCTCCAGTCGGGGCAGCTGATCTGCATCGACCACGGTCAGGATGCTGCTGAGGGCGAATGCGGCAGTCAGTCGTGTCTCGGTGAAGGTGTTCAAGACCGGGGCGGGGTCCGACACGCCGCTCATCTCGACGAGGATTCGCTCGGGCAGGTCGGGACTCTCCAGCAGTCGTAGGCAGGCGCCCACAAGATCGTCACGAATGCTGCAGCAGATGCAACCGTTGGCCAAACTGACCGCATCGCCGTCAACGCCGATCACGAGTTTCGCATCGATGTTGATGGCACCGAAATCGTTGACGAGGACCGCAGCGCGGAGGCCATGATTCTCACTCAGGATGTAGTTCAGCAGAGTCGTCTTGCCCGCACCGAGGAAACCCGTAATGAGCGTGACTGGGATCTTCGTCTGCTGCCGACTCAGAGGCATGTAGCCACCCGCGTCAGGCGACGGACCCGGGTCCCCAAACGGGCTTGCCAGGGAACGCGTCTTCCACCGCCTTGGAGTTCCTCACCATGACTGTTCCGTTCACGAGAACGTACGGGATCCCGGTCGGTGGGCGTGCGCCTTCCTTCATCGTCGCCTCGTCCTGGACGGTCGCCGGATCGAAGATCGTGATGTCGGCGTCCTTGCCCACCTGGATGCGACCCTTGTCCGCCATCTGCGCGACGCCGTTGTCCTCGAGGTACTTGGCGATCAGATAGGTCATCTTTGAGACTGCGAGTGAGAGTGGGATATCGAGCTTTGATTCCCGGGTCCAGGCAAGGACCCGTGAGTGCGTCCCAGCGCCTCTTGGATGACCATTGACGGCGTCAAAGGGGACATCCCAATCGAGAGCTGTCTCTCCTGTCTCGCGTACCGTGTAGGGAAAGGCGTCGCTGCCGACGACCGAGGCTGGGTGCGCAAGTCCGGCGACCACGTCCTCTTCAGTGGCGTTGTAGAACATGATCGACGTCAGGGGGTTCGTCTTCATGAGCTCGTCGTAGCGCTCCTCGGTCAGAGGTGTCAGGTTGGAGGTCTCGATGATGTCCTTGTACCCCCGCCCCATGTTGGGTCCGTAGTTGTCCGGCACCAAGTAGTCGGCGCCCACGATGCTCGCGCCGTAGTCATACGGATAGATCTCGCCGATCACCTGGATCCCCTTCTCTCGAGCCCTGTCGAACAGTTCGAGAGCAGTCGTCGTGTCGCGTAGAGCCTGCGCCGACATGTGGTGGAAGGCGATCCCGCCACCGAACACCTCTTGAGGAGCCATCATCTCGAAGAACGCCAGCAACCCGCTCGTTGGCGCCATCTGGCTGGAGAACCTCGCATGGACGAAGCACGACACGCCGTACTTGCCGGCCACTTTCTGCACGACCATTGACTCCTGCTGCGAGCAACCGGCCACCATGTATCCCACTGCGTGACCGACCCCGATGGCCTTCTGCTGCATCCCTTCTTCCAGCATGCGCTCGAACTTCTCCAGCTGTTGGGCAGTCACATGGTCCTTCGACCACTTCATGCTCGTCTTCGACTCCGTCTTCCTGCCGAGCGCATCGAGCAGGAAGTCGCCCTCTGACACCTCCGTGAAGTCCGGGTTGAGGAGCCTCTCCCTGATCGGGATGGAGCCGACCGAGGCGCCGTAGTTCGTCCGCGACTTGCCCTCCAACGCGCCATACCATTCCTCCACCGGGTAGACGCCCAACTCGAGTTCCATCGGGGTCGTCACGCCGTCGTACAGCGCCAACCTCTGCCCGAAGGGGTGGGCGGTGTTGTGGAAGTGCATGTCGATGAAGCCCGGGCAGACGACGTGCCCAGAAGCATCGATGGTCTCGACGCCCTCGATCGGTTCCTCGGTGACGATGCCGATCTTGTCGCCAGCGATGCCGACATTTCTGATGTCGTCCAATCCGGTCTCCGGGTCGATGACCCGCCCACCGATGATCGCGATGTCGTACATGCTCATGTGGCTGATCCTCCTCGTCACGGGAATCGGTCCAGATCGGACGGATCCTCACGTCGAGACTATGAGGTCACCGCGTGCTGGAACCTAACGGTGTCTCACTTTGAAGAGAGACGTTTCGAGCATGATTGCGATCCCGCTGTTCCGCGTCGCGTCCAGGCAGGTCAGGCAGGCCTACGGGGCTGGTTCAGTCCTTCGACGCGTTCGGGCTT
>JAQAZV010000123.1:0-8125 GCA_032127155.1 Acidimicrobiia bacterium | reverse complement strand
GGCGGTTCCCGAAGCGAAGTCCTCCCATGCCCGATCGAACGCAACGGCGCGGTCGCCGACCTGGATCGCCTGAGTGATGAGCATCTCACCATGGTGGAGCGAGGCAAGACGTTCGAACTCCTCGCCGCTCTTGTCCCAGGTACCGCGATGGAAATCGCTGCCGTAGTACAGATCGTAGATATTGCCCATTGTCGTAATGAAGCCGTCGTCGGTGAAGATTCCCTTGACCGTCTCGAGGTCGCCAGACTCGTACGCGGTCTTGAACGCAGCGACACTCGGAGGCAGTTGATCCACCGATAGGCCCACAGGACCGTCCTCGCTGGCCGCCGTGGTCGTGGTTTCGATCACGGTTGTGGTCGGAGCGGCAGTTGTTTCCGCACCGTCTGCGCTAGCGCTGCACGCAGGCACCAGCAGCACGACCGGGGCGATCAGAATAAGCCAGCGGAGGGTGAACGGTTGCATGTGTGGGACTCCTTCTTGTTGTTCTGCACCGTCCCTCGAACCATCGTTCGGCAGCCAAAATGCAACCAGGGTCCTCCTGCCCTAGCGTCCGTTGAGCCGACCGGATCGTGGCCGGACCTATCGGGCTGGGTGGATCATTCTGGCGGTGTTGCACGCCCATAGGTGCCGACATGGGCGGTGGTGTGTGGTTGCGGTAGGCATGTGGCTGGTGGGCTAGGTAGCAGGTTGTGAGAGTTCCCTTGCCTCTTCAAGGTTTTCGATCCCCTCTCGAATCGCGGCGACGGCGACCAGGAGGGCGGCGATCGGGTCAGCCCACCACCACCCGAACAGCGCGTTGGCTGCCAGACCGACAAGGACCCCGAGGGCAAGTGCCGCGTCGATGATCGACATACGGGCTTCCGCAGACAACGGCTCGCTTCCGAGGCGGCGACCGGTGGCACGCTTCGCGGCTCCGAGTGACAGCATCACAACGGCGGTCAAGGCCAGATAGGCGATACCGATCGGAGATTCGTCAGGGGCGGTGCTCGTTGCCAGCGCCGAGACCGCGCCGACCGTCACGACGACCGCAAGCACGAAGAACGCGACGGCGACCAGACGGAGCGCTCGTGCGGTGATCCGGTCACTGTCGCGGCCCGGGTGGCGCAAGTGCCACACCACGACTCCCGAGGCGAAGAGTTCAACCATGGTGTCAAGCCCAAATGCCACAAGGGCCACTGACCGCGCAGCGACGCCGAGACCGATCGCGATGACCATCTCAACGACGTTCCACACGATGGTGGCGTACTCAAGGCGCAGACCGCGTGCCTCCAACGCCTCGCGCGTTCGATCCTCGTTCACCCTGCCCACCCGTTCGGCGACCTGCGCAGACTAGACGGTGCCAACACCACCCCTATGTGCCGATATGGGCGGGGCGAAAGGGGTTTGGAGCCTGGGGGCGGGGTCGCTCGGTATTGGGAGACGGTGGTCGAGATCGCTGCTGTCTGCATCTTGCCCGATGGGGAGCAGTGTGGTTCAATGGGTGAGCGTAAGGTCTCGCTAGGGAGGTGGCGGAGATGACAGGCGGGGATCAACACGACGCGGCCGTCGACCGCGCCCGGAAGCGAGTGAAGGAGCTACGCGACTTCTACGTTCACGCCGCTATCTACGTCGTCGTCAATGTCGGGCTTGTTCTGCTTGATCTGGCTCAGGGGGACGGCCTTCAGTGGGCGTATTGGGTGATCATCGGGTGGGGGATCGGACTCGTCGCACATGGCGTGAGCGTCTTCATCTTCGAGAGCCGCGGAGCTTCACGCTGGGAGGCACGAAAGCTCGCCGAGTTCACCAAGCAGGAAGAACGCGACCTCGGCGAACACTGACGGCAGGCAATATTGGCGGGAGCCCCCGGCTGTGGGCGCGAGCAACCCGTGAACCAGCACTCCCTCTTCGCAGCCAAAACCGGGTCGAACATCCCGCCGGCTCAATGTGTGCCGGTCCGCGCTATTCGACAGTGTGCTCGTTCTCGATCGGGATCTGGTGATCCGCGCTACACAATGTGATCGGCAGCAGCGCGATCCGACCTCGTGGGCGATGCCGAAGAACGTGGCGTCGATTCACGGTGGGCTCTTGTCGGAAGCAGGCCTCAGCTCCAGAGCAGGATCGGAAGTCTGGGCCTGGAGCAGGCCCAGATCATCTCGGCGAGGGTCCTGTCATCAGCTCCAATCGCTCCCACAGTCGTCTACCTCGGTTTCATCGTTCATCGCTTCGTCACGCCTGTCAGAGCGCTTGTCAAGAACGAACAGAGTTCCGTTGATAGAACCTCGATCTCGATGCGAGAGCATCAGCTCAGCGAGTGGTTCCCCCGCTACCTCAGGCGGCTTCGCACGGAAGATCGCCATCATCTCCGTTCCCGATCGCAGCGATGCGTACGACGAGATCATCGCCAAAGCCATCGACAAGATCCCAGACTGAACCCTCAGGACCCCGAACCAGACCGGCCGCCCATACGTTCCGGTATGGGAGGGTCAGCGGATGGTCTTGCCGAGCGCGGCGAATCTGAGCATGCGGACTTGGCGTGCGTGAAAGGCGTGTTCACCAGCTTCACCAAGACAGTATTGAGGGGTCGAACCCAGTCGGCCTGCAGGTAACCTACTTGTTCGCCGGGCGAGCTTTCGCCGATGGCTTCGTGGCCTCCTCTTTCTTCTCTGCCATACCCTTGCGGAACAGCACGTCGAGGCGGTCGAAGTCGCCCCGCACCTCGCGTTGCATCATCAACGGGACGTGCGTCATCAGCCACGCGGCAGATTTGCCCAGCATTCCAGCCTCCTCGTCGACGTAGGCGACCAGGCGCACCGTGAAGGCTCCGGGACCGGCCTCCGCATAGTGCTGCTCCACATGCATGTCCGGCCAGCCGGGCCACCGGTACAACGTCCGGGACAGCTCAGGGGAGACCATCTCTTCGAGAATGAGTGAACCGGGGAACCGCTGCCCGATCATCTTGCCGGCCACCCGGACGGTGTCGCCGGGCTTCTCCCGTGCACACTCCTCCGGATCGACGACCTCGAGATTCTGCCATTCGTGCCAGGTGTGGAAGTCCTCGACGTAGTCCCAACCCTGTTGCAGTGGTACCGGGAATGTACGCGTCATCTCGAAACGCATCGAAATCACCTCGCTCCCCGAGGCGAGATTGCCACCATACGGCGGAGCCTCAACTCCAAACATACGCCCCCTCCGAGTGGACGGCAAGAGGCCATCGAAGCGTCGGTAAGTGCGGCCAGGTCCGAGCAGATCACGAGCGCCATATGTGCCGGTGTGGGCGGACTTGTGGAGTTGCGAACCCCGGCTCCTGCTAGTTTCCGGCTTGCCAACGACGGTTGTGTGACGCGGGTGTCATGTCGTTCTCTGGAGGCGAACTGTGGGTAAGGGGTCCCCGTTCAAGACAGTCGAGGGTGAGAGAGAGTTCTTGACCGCATATGACGCGGTTTTGGGGTTGTGGCCCGTTCCGTACGAGGAGGTCATGGTTCCTAGCCGGTTCGGGGACACTCATGTCGTCATCGGCGGTCCAGAGGGAGCACCGCCTTTGGTCCTCCTCCATGGGTTCATGAACACCCTCTTGATGTGGCTTCCCAACATGGAGGACCTGAGCAAGGACCATCGGGTCTATGCGATCGACACCATGGGCCACCCCAGCAAGAGCATCCCCGATGAGCCGATTCAAAACGCTGCTGACTTTGCTGAGTGGCTGACGACAACACTGGACGGACTACGCCTCGACAAAGTGGCGCTGGCTGGGATCTCACATGGTGGCTGGGTCGCTCTCAACTATGCTGTGACCTCACCGGAACGAGTGAAGAAGCTGATGCTTCTTGCCCCAGCGGCGAGCTTCCGGCCGATCAGCAAACGGTTCCTCCTGCGGACGATGATGTCGTTCTTGCCCCCGAGGCGTGCTCGCTTCGAGTCGATGATGAGCTGGATGGGACTCGAAGGATCACCCGGCGACACCATGACTGGGCCACTCCTGGACCTCATCTGGCTCGGAGGAATCAACTTCCGAATGCCACCTGAGACTCGGCGAGTCATGGGCAACGTGTTCCCCGATGCCGAACTCCGCGCACTGCCCATGCAGGTGCTGCTCCTCATAGGGGAAGACGAAGTCATTTACGACCCCACCAAGGCAATGAACAGGGCTGAACAACTCATCTCCGAGTTAGAAGGCGCCTTGATTCCGGGTGGACGTCACGCAATGTCCTTCAAACGAGCAGAACTCGTCAACCCTCGCATACTCAAGTTCCTCCAAGAATACGAAGAGCACCCCCGCTCATAACCGGTGTCGGCTCAACGGCTCGCTGAGACGCTCGAGAGCTGTTCGCATACCGATTCGCCGGGTGCGAAGAGGCGCTTTCCAACGGATGCGTGGCAAACGGGCGCCTGGAGGTTGGTGTCGCCGCCTTCTGCAATCGAGCCGTCAGTGGTTGCGCCGTCGCGGACGGGGGTTGCACATCGACCTGTAGCACGAAAGGGATGCCTGACATAGGCTGGGTGTCGGACATAACTCTCTTGAGAAGTCCAGAGGATGCTGATGCAACCTGAGGTTGCCGATCAACGGTTTCGAGAGATGTATCAAGCGACCGAACGCGATGTCTTGGCGTATTTCCTCCGCCGAACCGATGCGACGTCGGCTCGAGACGGTGCCGCCGAGACGTTCCTCGTGGCGTGGAGGCGAATTGATGACGTGCCGGCAGGGGACGAGTCCCTGCCCTGGCTCTACGGTGTGGCGCGTCGGGTGCTCGCTAACCAGCGCCGGAGCCGCAAGCGTTACGCCGCCTTGGGTCGGAAGCTGAGCGGTATCGATGTACCCGAGCATCCATCGCCCGAGGTGATTGTGCTGCGACGGTCTGAGGATCGGGAGATTCTCGACGCCGTGGAGCGGCTGCGTCCAGAGGACCAAGAGATACTCCGACTTGCGGTATGGGAAGAGCTCTCGCACCGCCAGATCGCGGAGATGATCGGGACATCAGCTCACGCCATTACGCAGCGGATCTATCGCATCACGAGGCAACTCGCCGGTAATGTCGAACGATCTACTTCGGGCGCCGTTCGGCGGGCTGCGCCGCCCGCATCCGAGGGAGGTGGCGGGTCGTGAAGAACCACGAAGACATCATCAATCGTATGGCGACTGCCAACCCGGTGCCCGACCCCGGCATGATCACCGCCGGGCAATTGGCTGAGCTCGCAGTTCGGGTCGAACAAGACCGAACGGCATCGACACAAACCGGAGACCGTTCGCGGGAGGCCCAGAAGCATCCAGCATCCGACAGAGTAGGCCGAGATCCGAAGTCGCCTTGGTTGAGACCGGCTGTCGCTTTCGTATCGGCGTTGGTGGCCGTGCTGGTGGTTTTTGGCGTCGTCGGGCTGCTGCGATCCGATCCGGCCGCCGTGGACGATCAATCGGCTTCGAGCCTGACGACCGTTCCTTCTGCTACTTCCACCATGGCAACTGAGCCTGCGACGGCACCGATTGCCCCGATGCCGGGCGCCTCCACCGCGTCGAGCGACCGAACCAATCGGATCAGGTCGCTGGCGGTGGCCGGCGACGGGAGCTTGTGGGCGGCGACCGCCGACGGGATCGTCCGATGGGACCTGGACACGCAGACGCCAACGATTTACACCACCGACCAGGGGCTGCCTCCCGAAGGCGCAACGTTCATCGAGGCCGGTCAGGACGGGAGCGTCTGGGCCGGCGGCGACGGGTGGATGGCACGATTCGACGGTGCGCTGACCACGTTCCCAGTTCCCAATGAGGATCCGTTCTACCCGGTAGCGATCGGGCCCGACGGGATCGTGTGGGCCGCTTTCGGATCGGGCAAACTCGGGCGTTTCGACGGTTCGGAATGGCAGATGCTCGATCCCTCGTCGTTCGCCGAATCGCAGGGCGAATGGGCGTCCGACCTCGCCGTCGCCCCCGACGGGACCGTGTGGGTCGGACTCCCCGACGAATCCATGGGCTCGGAATCGTCGAGCGTGAGCCGAGGCGTGGCGAGTTTCGACGGAACCTCGTGGACGGTTCACACCACGGCCGACGGGCTCCCCCCACGAGTGGGCAACCGCATTGCCGTTGCGCCGGACGGGACGGTGTGGGCGGGATCAACCGGATGGGTCGGGGCCGATGGCTCTTCGGTCTCTGGCGGTGGGGCGGCCAGCTTCGACGGAACCGCGTGGACGGGCTACACCATCGCCGATGGGCTTCCGTCGAACGATGTGGACATGGTGATCGGTGCAGACGGATCGGTGTGGGCCGTCGCCGCGTACGGAGACGATGTGTCCCGCTTTGACGGCACGACCTGGGTCCTGCGCCCGGACCTGGACGGCTACGGAGTTGTGGACGCCGAGGGCAGGTTCTGGATGCCCTCCGACGAAGGGATCGTCGGCCATGACGGCGGGCAGACGACCCGGCTCGTGGTGCCGGTCGACGAATCGACCGCGGTGACCTCGACGCCCACCATCGTCCCGGCAGCGGGGGAATGGAACCCGATCCTCGCCGACACACGAGCCGAACCGACGGCGGCAGCCGCGACCTGCCTGCCGGGGGCCGATCCCGATGGTCCTGGATCCGCGACCCGACAACGGCCCGAGGCCGGATGGGCCGGTGTGCTCGCCGGCGCTTTCGACAGCCGTACCGGCCGCATCGTCTACCTCGACCAGATTCGCGAAACATGGACCTTCGACGTATGCACGAACACGTGGCAGCAGATGAATCCAAGCGGGGCGGTGTCGGGCGACCTCAGTGGTGGCCTGGTCTACGATGCCGACTCCGACGTGACCGTCGCCTTCGCCTGGAATTCCACCTTCGTCTACGACGCCGACGACAACACATGGATCTGGCAGGATCGCGCCCCACCGTTCACTCCCTGGGGTGCCGTCTACGACCCCGTCTCGGGCCTGATCGTCACAACTGAACTGACCGAAAGCTACGTGGCTGCCTGGGCCTACGACGTCGACACCAACACATGGACGCAGATCGGTCGTCTCTGGGACGGAGGCGAGGACTACGTCCGGTTCGAGCTCCTCGGCTATTCAGGCGAGACCGATCGTCTCATCTTCGCCTCCGTCGACAACCTCACCGCCTTGGTCGACCCCCGCACGGGAACGAAGACCATCATCGAGACGCCAACTCCCGCCATCTCCTTCGGATGGCCCAAAGCGCAGTACGGTCCGGCGGCCGACACGGTCTTTGTCGCCGAGGGTGTTTGGGTGTATGGCGGCATGTTTGACACACCATTCCCCGACCAAGTCTGCGGCTTCGACATTGACACCTCAGGATGGACGTGGTGTTTCCCAATGCCCGGCGGCTCGAAGTACGCCTCATTCGCCGCGATGGTCGGTGATCCGATCAACGACAGGCTCGTCCTCGTGCACGGTGTCTATGGGAATTTCTGGACGTCCTCGGATGACGGCGTGTGGGCGGTCGCTCTCGACACAGGCGAAACCATCGAACTGCTGGCCCCAGGTGAGTAGCGACGCCGCCTGCGACCTTGGCTGAGACGGTGATGCCGGTCACGCCCGGCGCCGTTCTTCAGTCGAAGCGTCGCGCTCGGAGACGGCCTGTCCTGCCGGGCATTTTTCGGGGAGGGCTACGCCCTTCTCGTCGGAGCGCCTCGGTCGGACTCTCTGGAGGGTTGTGGCGACGGTCCAGTCACCGCGGCGCGTCGCGACGCTTCTTGTTCGAAGCGTCGCGTGGAGGGTGCTGAACCCCCTCGAACTGACACTCTGGTCCTTGAACGTAGGCGCGTTCTGGGGCGTTGGCTAGCATCGCCGCCATGGGTCGACGTGTAGATGTGGATCAACTGGCTGGTACCGCTGAGATTGCCTACCGGCTTGGGGTGTCGAATAGCCAGGTGATCCACATATGGCGAAGCCCCTAGCCCTGTGAGACCGCAGAGCCGCAACACGAATTGGCACACCTCGATTGGAAACGGGTCTACTACGCCAACACCTTCGGTGTCACCGCTGGAGAGACCACCCCATGACTGATCCGCGGTACAGCGGCGATATCGAGACGAGGCCGACGGGTGGTGGCGGCTGGGCGATCGGCGACCGCTTGCGTCTTTCGCCAGTTGGGGTGGACGTCGCTGTCGCGGTTCTTGTCTTCGGCGCCAGTGTCGTGAACATCGCTGCCCAGGATGCAACG
>JAQAZV010000122.1:0-5748 GCA_032127155.1 Acidimicrobiia bacterium | reverse complement strand
GCCTGCATCCACGTTCCCGACACTGAAATCGCCTGGCCGACGAAGTAGAGCCGATAGTTCCTGATCGACAGGGAGCTGAAGGTCCTGCGGATCGTGGCTACGGGAGTCGTCATTCCCCACCGACCAAGCGGTCCAGGACCGGAAGGGCGTCCGCGAGCGCAGCCCGCTGCGGATCATCGAGCCGTTCGATGGCCTTGACCAGGAACGCGGTGCGCTCCTGGCGCGCCCGCTCGAGCGAAGCCGTCGCTTCGGAGGTCGACTCGACAATCGTGGATCGTGCATCGGCCGGATCGTTCCGCCTCGTTACGAGACCCCTGTCCTCGAGCCGTCCGACGATTCCGCTGAGGCTCGCTGGGCTGATGTTCTCGACCCTTGCCAGCTCACCGATTCGGAGGGGCCCGCTGCGATCCAGCGATGCCAGTACCGAGCGCTGGGATGGTGTCATGTTCCCGAGCGACTGCTGACGCAAGCGACGAGCCAGCCTTCCGATGGTGAGCCTGAGGCCGTCTGCGAGCTCCTCGTCGGATGGCTGCGCGATGCGATTGTCTTCGTCGCCGTACATCGTTAGCCATGCTAAGGACTTTGGGACGTCAACGAGGCAAGCCAGCCGTTACAGCCACCCGCTCTTTCTGAACATGCGATACAGCGTTCCAGCGATCGCACCCATCACCGCAACGACCGCAATGAACCCCAACGTGGCGCCCGATCCCGGGATCTTGTCGAAGTTCATGCCGAAGACCCCTGCAATCAGGGTTGGGACGGCAGCGACGGCGACCCACGCAGAGATCTTGCGCATGTCCTCGTTCTGACGCACCCCGACCTGGGCCAGGTTGGCATCGAGGATGCTGGTCAGCAGCTCGCGGAACGATGCGACCTCCGCCGATATCCGCAGCACGTGGTCATGAACGTCACGCAGATATTCAGAGAGATCGGCATTCACGTATCCGTGGTGCCTCCTGGCAAGCCGATCCACGGGGTCGAGCAAGGAAGCCGTCGCCTGCTGGAATTCGAGAACCTCACGCTTGAGGAAATAGATCCTCTGAGCGGGATTGTGGAACACGTCGGAAAACACGTCCTTCTCGAGCTCGCGAATGTCCTTGTCGAGTCCCTCGACCACCGGTACGTAACCGTCGACGACTGCGTCGAGGATGCCGTAAAGGACCGAAGATGGACCAAGCGCGAGCAGGTCGGGATCGGATTGGAGGCGATGGCGTACGGCGGTCAGCGGAGCGGCCGACCCGTGTCGTACGACAACGACGAAGGACATCCCGAGCAGGATGAGGATCTCGCCGAATTCGACCTCCTCCTCCTCGTCGAGGTAACGCGCCGTCTTCAGCACGATGAGGAGCGAATCGTCGTACACGTCGAGCTTTGGCCTCTGATGCGCCGCGAGGGCGTCCTCGACAGCGAGCTCGTGGAAGTCGAACTCCGCCGTCGCATCAGCGAACTCCTCCTCGGTCGGTTCGTAGAGCCCGAGCCACACGAAACCGCCGCAGGCTTCGGCCTCACGACGTGAGCCCACGATGGGAAGGGCCCCACCGAGGCGGCGTCCGCTCTCATACACAGCGCAGTCGACGATCATGCGATCATTCTGGCAGCCACGACCGCCTCTGCCGGAGGACCGTTCCAGAGGTCACCAGGCACCGCCACCGCCTCCCCCACCGCCGCCGCCTCCCCCTCCCGAGAATCCGCCGCCGGATCCGCCCGACGATGGAGGGGTGAATGCTCCCGACAGGGCCGATTCCAAACCGGAGAAGGCATTCTCCGTGTTCCCACCGGAATACCCGTAGCTGCCGTACCAGAAAATCGACGACTGCGTTTCGAGCTCAGGGGGTGCGTGGAGTCTCGCCTGTTCGAGGACTTCCGTGGCGACTCCGAAGACGATCGCGTAGATGAGGAACCGATCCCACAGGGCCAGCGAAATCGCAGGAGCCTCCTCAAGGCGAGAGAAATCCGCCAGGTAGCGGCGAAATGCCAGCCATCGTTCCGCTTCGAGGGCGCCGGCCTGTGTGCGCTTCACCCGCACTCTGCGGAAGAGCAGGAATGCGATGAGGAGAAGCACTCCGACGACCATCCCGAAGACGATCAGGAATGCCATCGCTGCACCGCCGGGGCGATCCTCCAGGATGCGCGGAAGCACGAGCCAAGCGGCCGCGGCGAGGAGCCCTGCAACGATCACGGTGAGCAGTGACGCAACGTTGCCGGAGGTGTCGAGGAGGTTGGCCCGTGTCACGGCGTCGCCCGCACGAGACTTGAACACGCCGTAGGTGGTCGCATTCTCCTTGGCATCGTCCCTGATGCGATCCCTGAACTCCGTCAGAGGTTGTGGCCCTTCGTCGAGGACCCGTCTGACCACGGTCATCACCGATTGCTCGAAGTCCCGCAGTCCGGTCTCGTTGACCCCGAGGTCGAGTTCGAGGTCGCTGATGGTCTCTGTCCGCAGGCCCCCCCACGTTGAACGGGTCACCTGGGTCGGTGCAGCCGTGATGGATCCCTGGCGTATGAGATCGAACAACGTTGCCGTGAACTCCTTCTCGGTGACCTTGCCCTGGGAGAGAAGCACACCGACCTCGGCAGGCGACAGCTCAGATGGTGGCTCCTGCTCGTACTCGCGGTCGTAGTCGACACGCGGTTCCTTGCCGTATCGCAGGTAGGTCGCGAGTCCAAGCCCCCCGGCGATCAGGAGCAGGGCCACTGCACCGATCGCCGCACCGAGTCGCCCCGCGCGTCCTGACAATTCCGCGTCTCTGGCGAATTGAGCTTCCTCGCTCAGGATCAACGGGAGTCCAGGTCCCCCAATGAGGCGTGCCCCGTCGTTCGTCGTCAGCAGATCGGAGGGAAACGCTGTCCGCATCTCGACCCAGGATTCCGGAGGTACATTCGACGCCTCGAGGGTCGGGGTCACACCGTCCTCCCCGAGCGATGTCTGCCCGTCGACGGTCGATGGATGACCCCAAACCAGGACCTCGCCTGCCTCTGGTGAACCAGGCAGGAGAACCGTGGCAGCGAGCCAGTCGACGCCCACCGCCCACTGCTCCCCCCAAACCCGGAAATTCAGATCCACGACATCGTCGTAGACCGTTGCAAGGCCATCAACGACGTAGGCAATGTCGAAGGTTCGAAGCGTGTCCGTCGAATCGTGGTGCCAGACGACCCTGACGAATGTCGGGTACACGGCGACACCGTAGGTTCCCGATGGTGACGAGCAGCCGAGCTCGACACAGCCGCCGAGGGCATAGTCACGCGTGGTGTCCCGAACGGTGATCTCGGAGAGCGATTCGCCGGGGCGCAGGTTGATGTCACGGTACGCGCCACTGAAGCTGCCGTCGAAGTCGAAGGTGATGCTTTCGGTGACGGTCAGGGATCCGTCATCGTTCACCGCGATGGTGACGTCGGCTGCGGTGATCCAGAACGACTTCGCGAGGGCAGGCGATGCCGCAAGCAGAACAGCGACTCCCACGGCCAGCGTCGCAAGGGTCGCTCGCGTCCTGCGACCCACGTCAGAAGGAAACGTCGGGGGCGGTGTCTGCCAGATCGGAGGCGTCGTACGTCTCGCGAGCTGAGAAGCCGGTGAGCGCGGCGACGATGTTCGTTGGAACACGCTGGATCGACGTGTTGTAGGAGTACACCGTGTCGTTGTAGATCTGACGGGAGACGGCAATCTTGTTCTCCGTGTCCGTGAGGTCGCCCTGCAGACTGGCAAAATTCGACGACGCCCGAAGCTCTGGGTATGCCTCGGCGACAGCGAACAGCTGCCTGAGTGCTGATGTCAGGAACGAATCAGCTTGCGCCTGCTCCGCCGGTCCGTGTGCTGCACCGGACGCTGAGCGGGCCTCGGTAACCCGTTCGAAGGTCTCGCGTTCGTGTGACGCGTAGCCCTTGACCGTCTCGACGAGGTTCGGGATGAGGTCGTACCGTCGTTGGAGCTGTACCTCGACCTGCGCCCATGCGTTGTCGACGCGGTTGCGCTGTCCGACGAGCCTGTTGTATGTCAGTGCGCCGTAGATGCCGATGATGACGACGCCTGCGACCAGAGCGATGATCCATCCCATCGTGTCATGCTAGCCAGTGGCGTTGGGGGATTCGTGGATGCTGGGCTCGGCGCCGCGAAAGTACGATTCCAGCCGATTGAAGCCCTCATCGAGACTCACGACTGGGGACCAACCAAGGGCCGCCCGTGTTTCCCGTTGATCGAACCAATGGGCTGTCGACAACTGTTCGGCGACGAATGACGTCATCGGAGGGTCACCCGCCCGCTTCGTGACCCGCCACAGGCCTTCGGCGATCGATCCTCCGGTGCGTGCGACGGGTGCAGGCACGGAGAACTTCGGTGGGTCCTGTCCCGCTGCGCGTGTGATCCGGGTGACGATTTCAGCCACCGTCCTGGGTTCGCCATTCGTCACGACGAATGCTCGTCCCGTGAGGTCCGAGCACCGGAATGCCGCCGCGATCAGGGCATCAGCGGCGTTGTCAACGTAGGTCGTGTCGATCAGTGCAGCTCCCGTACCGATCGTGGCGAGTCTTCCCTGCGACGCACGATCGACGATGCGTCCGACGAGCTGTGTGTCTCCCGGCCCCCACACGAGGTGCGGACGAATGGCCACGACCGCGAAGCGATCGGATACTGCCTGGAGGGCAAGGCGCTCGGCGAGAGCTTTGCTCCGTGAGTAGTTGCCTCTCGCCCTGTCGGGATTTGCCGTTCCGGCCCCGACGCCGACGAGCGACGCTCCCGCGTGGGCCACAGACGGCGATGACACGTATACGAACTTCGAGACACCAGCCTGCTTCGCTGAGGTGAGGACGTTCGCCGTGCCTTTGACGTTGATCTCCTCATAGTCCGCCCAATCACCGGTGACGCCAACCTTTGCGGCGAGGTGGATGACCGTGTCCATGCCCTCAGCAGCGTGTCTCGTCGCTGCAACATCGCGGATATCGCCGGCCACGAAGTCCGCGCCGTCGCTTCCCTGGTGGCGCTGAAACGTTCGGACATCATGGCCTGCCCCGATGAGGGCGATCACCGTTGCCCTGCCGAGGAGGCTTGTCGCTCCGGTGACGAGGACCCTCACGGCTTCTTCATCCTGCCGCCGGCGAGTATCTCGGACGCCCACGCGGCGAGTGCCGACCGGTCGATCTTGGCATTGTGACGTTTGTCGACGGGAAGGTGGGGCACTACGAACGCCGCAGCGATGTCGATGCCTGCGCTCGTGCGGAGGGAATCGACCAGTTCCAACGTGGCGAGCGATGCCCTGCGTACCGGTTCATCGGTCTCCACCACGGCAACGACCTGCTGCGTTCCCCTTGGGCCGACACCGACGATGGCCGCCCGTCGGACACCCGCCACCCTGCCGAGGCGTCGTTCGACCGAGATCGGGGTGACGACACCGGAAGGCGTCGATACGGCGTGGACCAGGCGTCCTTCGATCCACAGACGTCCTTCAGTGTCGAAACGTCCCATGTCTCCGCTGCGGTGCCATCCCGTCGGGGTCGCCGACAAGTCCTGGGTCCTCCACAGACGGTCGTAGCCATCCTTCATGTGTGGGGCCCGAATGCACACCTCCCCCACCACCTCCGGATCAACCGACCATGAGCCGGTCGGCACACCTGCGGTGTCGATCGGATCGATGGCGACCTCAACAGTCGGTAGCGGTGTTCCCACGCAGACCCCGTCTCCCTCTCCCGCGGCATCGATTCCATCGAGCGTGATGTCGGCGACTGGGAGCACCTCGGTCATGCCGTAGGGCGTGTGCA